>JANPIS010000134.1:0-14686 GCA_031425095.1 Chthoniobacteraceae bacterium | reverse complement strand
ACCTGCACCGACTCCATAGCCCGCGGAGCAGTACACGATGTCCCCCGCGACAACGGGTGATGCCGCCGTGGAGATTTTGAAGTCGAACTTGTAGCGCCAGAGTTCCTTCCCGGTCTTCGGGTCGACGGAGAGCAGTCCGCTTTGGAGGAAAAAGATGATCTGCGGCTGGCCGAGGATATTCGCGGCGACCGGTGTGGCGTGCGTGATCAACTCATCAAAGGCTTTCCACACGACCTTCCCGTCCTTCGGATCGAGGGCGAGCAGCGACTCCCCGGGTCCACCTCCGCCGACGTAGAGGAGGCCGCCCGCAAAGAGCGGCGACGCCGCATTCTGCCACTTGATCATGCGGCCGGCGTGTTCCTTCATGAGGTCGCGCTTCCACACGAGCTTGCCGGTCGCCGCTTGGAAGCAGGTGACCGCAAATTGCGAGGACGTCACATAGACATTCTCGCCGACGATCGTCGGCGTGCTGCGCGGGCCGTCGCCGCCATCGTTGCCAGCCGCCCCGGCTTTGCCGCCACCATCGTACTTCGCAAAGGCGAGCGGGGCGGACCACAGCTCTCTGCCCGTCGCCGCGTCGTGCGCGACGATGCTTTCCTGCTGCGCGCCTTCAAAGTCTTTCAAGCTGAGCGTAAATGCGCGATTGCCCGCCACCGCAAACGAACTGAAGCCTCCTTCACTCGGCACTTTCCAGATCTGCTTCGGCGCGCCGGATTTCCACGGTGCGCCGATTTTTTCGGTCGTGACACCGCTCGTCATCGGCCCCCGGTATTGCAGCCAATCGACGGCGTAGACGGAGGTGGTGGAGAGAATCGCGGAGCAGAGGATGGTGATGGGCTTCATGAATGGGTTGGGTTGAAAGTCAGTCAATGTGCAGGAACGAGGAGCAGGTCGTCGAAGCGGATCGAAGTCCCCGAGTAGGGGCTCCCCCAGACACCTGCACGACCGGCTGGTGGTTCATCCTTCACCGCAAATGTGATCGTCCAGGCCGCGGGCTCGCGCTCCCCGGCGGCCCAGGCTTTTCCTTCCACGACCCACCCCTCACCGTCCTTGCGCGTCTGGATTCGCAGGCTGGTCCACGAAGCATCGGTCCACTCGAAAGGCACGCTGTGCCGGCCTTCATCGCCTTGGAAAATCTCGAGCGCCTTCTTCGCCGGGCTCACCTGCAGCCGATAGCCGCCGACTCCACCGAGACTCACCCCGAAGGTCGGAAACTTTCGCCCTTTCTTCGCACCAAAAAAACGTGCAGACGCCGTGACGCCCGCTTTCTGCGATGGCCCGAAGAGCAGGCCGAAGGTGTCCAGTGGCTCGCCGGGAAGCTCAAGGACCTTGCCAGAGCCTTCCGCCTTCACCTTGAAGTCGCCCGCCGTGACGAGCATGCCCTCGGGCTCCTTGTCGAGTTCCGCAGACTCGAAATCATTCTTGTACAGCGGCGCGTCCGCCGCGTGTAACACGACAAGCGGAAGCATGGAGGCGAGGAGCAGGCGGAGGGCTGTCATGCGAGCGGAGACGGAATAACGGAAGAGATCGCATGTCCAGACCGTTCGCATCCAGTAGTCCTTAGGCCAGAAAGCGGTGCAACTCGCCCAGGGCCTGCTGAAATCGCCACGAATCCGGCGCTTCAGCACCCTCGCTGGTGCCACCGAACCCCTCCTTCGGCGAGGTTTGTCTCCATTTCTCAAGCGTGCTCGCTGCCGTGGTGATGGGTGTTCTTTCCCGGCAGGAATGGGTGTTTCTCCGTATTGCTGACAGTTCTCACTTCGTAGAGAACCCATCACGTTCCCAAAAGCACGTTGATCATGAGGGCATCAAATATCATCAAGACAGCAAGGAGAGTTTCGCTGGCAAGGATCCTGGCTGTCGGTCTCCTCGCGTCGGCGCCGCCGATGAGCGGAGCACCGAGGAAGTTGAGCGACACCGAACTCGACCGGATCTGCGCCAAAGGCTCTGTGGGTGCCAGCGATCATCTCATTCCGCTCCGGGAGATCTTGTTTGATTTCGGACACATCGGACTTTCCACCCAGGTGACGGGCAGCGGTCGCTTACTCGTGGAGTCCAATACCAACGACCCGTCGCGCATCCAGATCTCCTCTGGGGATAACCTTCCGCTGACCAAGACGCCACAGGGTGGCTTCGCGCACACCGTGAATGGAACCGCCTTCCGGGGCATCCAGATTCGCGCTGGCAACGCCGCCGTTCGAGTGACGGCGGACTTCGATCTGGCGGTCCAATCCGCGGCCTTTCACTCCCTGCGCAATACGCGTGATAACTCCATCCTGCGGCCGGCAAGTCTCTTGCAGAGTGCGGCGGCAGCTGGAGCCCGTCGCGGCCGATAGCCTTTCCCAAAGTCGCTTTGCCCATCGCACCCGTTTTGGCGGCGGAACGCTGCCAATTTAGCAAACCAAAAACCACAGCAACAATAACAAAACACCACTATGTCAAATAGGACCAATCTACGCCGCATCCTGAACGGGACGTGCTGCATTGCATTGATATCAGCGGCCCCCGCCTTTGCGGGACGCAAGCTGAGCGACAAGGAAATGGACCGGGCGACCGCGAAAGGTCAGCCGACCATCCACAAAGGAAACGGAAAACAAGACATCTACGACGAGGCTCAGCATAGCGTCACAGCGAGCGGATCGGCCCAGCAAGGAGCGAAAGCGCTAAGCGTGGCCAACGTCGCTGGCGAAAACAATGTCGCCGTCGGACAAAACATCGCCATGGCGAACGGCACCCTCAGGCAGGAAAACAACATCAATCAGAACCTCTCCGCTTCCTACGAGCAGAGCTCGCTCAAGGAAGAAACGAAGAAGTCGCATTCCGGTGGCGGAAAGCCCAGGTACGATGGAGGCAAGCCAAAACCCGAAGGGAAGCCAAAACCCGAAGCCGAGGCGAAGGACGAGGGCGGCAAGCCGTATGCGGACGGTGGCAAGCCCAGAGATGGAGGGAAGGGTGATCATCGGTCTGGTGGGCAGTCCACCAAGACCCGCAGTTACATCACCAGCTCCGATCGCATCCAGGGTGATCACGTAAAGCTCGGCGACGGCGACCAGTGCATCAAAGACAAGACGCGTTTCAGTGTCTTGCTCGACGGCAACGCCCAGCAGAACGCGGTCGCGGCGAGCCTCATGAACGTCGCAGGACGCAACAACGTGGCCGTCGGCCAGAACATCGGAGCCGCCGGCGGCTACCGTGGTGACGCCAATGAGCTGAGCGTGAACGGCGGCAGCAGCGCCACCATCACCCAGAGCAACTGGATCAATCAAAATCACTAACCTTTCACCGGCTTTGCCGAAATCCCCGGAGCCGGTCGAACGGCTCCGGGGAAGAGGCCCGGCGGTGAAATAACCTATGACTACGCCTTTCTCCCTTAAAGCAGGCCGGCGCCTGGCACTTGCGAGCGCGTTTCTCCTGACGACTTACTCGGCCCACGCGCGGCCGCGCGTGCTCGGTGATCAGGAGTTGGATAAGGTTCACGGCGGAGTGGCGACCCAGAGCGCTGCGCGAGCCCGTTCCGGTAGCAACGAAAACTCTCCGACGGTTACTCCAGTCCAGACTCCTTCGATCCTGATGAGCGGACAAGCGCAACAGAATCTTACCGCCTTGGTGAACGTCGCCGCAGTCAACTCCTCGGTGCAGGTGCTGATGAACTTGAACGTCAGCGTCAACTCGCGCGTCAGCGCGGTGAGCCAGGGCAATGCAGGGTCGCTGACTCACGGACGATGAAACAAGGAGGAAACTGGCAGGTCCTGCGCAGCATCCTCGCGCTGACCGCTGCGATGCTGGCGGGCAGCCATGCCTGCGCTGCCGCTCAGCCGCCGGCACCCTCCAAGCGGACCAATGCGGTCCAGGTGGACGCCGGCGGTGTTCTCCGCATTCGCAAGCCAGTCACGACCTTCAAGGACTACAAACTCCAGCGGGCCGTGTTGCAGCGCTACGACTATAGCTGTGGGGCGGCCGCCCTGGCGACCATCCTGCAGCATTACTACAAGCTGCCCGTCAATGAACAATCAGTCGTCGCGTATCTGCTCCAACTGAACGGCGTGGAGAACGCAACGCAACGGTATCAGGAGAAAAAAGGTTTCTCGCTTCTCGACCTGAAACAGGCTGCCGCGTCGGCGGGCTTTGAGTGTCAGGCTTATGGCGAAATGACGCTTGAAGATCTCATCGCACTGAACACCCCGGTGATCATTCCCATTCGTGTTCGCGGGTTTGACCATTTCGTGATTTTCCGCGGGGTTCGCGATGATCGCGTCTTTCTCACTGACCCCACAGCCGGAAACAGCACGATGAAAGGATCGCAACTCCTTGGGGCGTGGAATGGAGGGATCGGGATGGTGCTTCGGGCGAAAGACGGCCGGCTCGCACGAGATTGGCAGCCCAATCGAAGTGCGGAAGGCCGGTATGTCTCGCAAGATTTCACGCGCAATCTGTTCCTCCGCGGCAACGCCCTCACTGTGTATCGCGGGCCACGCGAGTTTTAAAGATCGTGTCTCAGTCAACCTGCCACCGTATCCAGCAAAACCGCCATTTGCCTTAGATCGAAGTTCATCGAACGGAACCCCCACCATGCGACCAACCAAGCCACTACTTATCGCGACTCTCCTCACAGCCACGCTCTTCGAAGCTCTAGGTCAGACGGAAGCGCCTGCCACTAGCACCCCAGCGGGAACGCAGGAGCAGGCACGCTTCAACGAGGCAATGCTCCGGGAGATGAAGGATCTGCGGGCCGAGATCGAACGGATGCGCGCCAAGGCGGATGAGACGCGAGCCCAGGTCGAGAAGGTGATGGAGAGGACCGAAGAACCCGCTCCGGTGGCGAGCGGCCCCTCCGATCAATCCGGAACGGCAACGCCAACCTCGGCCAATGCAGCGCCCGGTGATCTCGCTCCTGACCTCAATGACGAGGCCTATCGCCTCGAGCGGGAAAGGGCCATTCGGAGTGTCCAGCGCAGTGGCGTCCTTTTGAAGCGGAATGAGTGGGAGGTTGAGTCGTCCTTTGCCTATTCTCATTCGTCATCCAACGTCATCGGGGTCGATGGCTTGAGTGTTCTTCCAATTCTTGTCGTGGGTGAGATTGAGGGCTTGCGCGTGGAGCGCGACGTGTTTCAGGCCAGCCTGACGCTACGATACGGAGTTCTCGATAACTTACAGGCCGAGGTGATGGTGCCTTATCGTTACGAACGCGATCGCTTTGTGCGACAGGTGGACAAAGTGGAAAAGAAGGAAGAACGCACGAGCGGACATGGCATGGGTGATGTGGAGTTTGGACTCTCTTACCAGATGTTTTATGAACACGGACTGGTTCCGGATCTGATCGTCTCCTTGCGCGCGCGCGCTCCCACCGGGGAAGATCAGTTCGAATTGGGGAGAAGCGACGGGGACATCCCGATGGGGTCAGGGATCTGGGGGGTGCGGGGCGGACTTACGGCGATCAAGGCCCTCGATCCGATCGTGCTGATTTTAAGCGCTGGTTACACTTGGAACGCTGATCGGGATATCACCATCGAGGTGCCCGACGCGGATAATCCGGGAACGACGCGCAGGCGAGACACAACCTTCGAACCGGGTGGAATGGTGGACTGGGGTCTGGGTGTGGCGCTTGCCGTGAATCCAGCGTTGGCCCTGAACTTCCAGATCCAGCAGCGCGTTTCCTTTGGAAACAGTGTCGGAGGCTTCGGTCGGATGGTGGGAACCTCAGGAAATCAGGCGGATTTCCGATTTGGATTCGGCTGGGCGCTCAGCCACGACGTGATCGTCAACTTTGTCTCTGCCGCGGGCCTTACGGAAGACACGCCAGACCTGACGACCTCTCTCGGATTCGCGATGAAATTCTGAAGAGCGCCGGAGCGGGGGCGGAACCGGCGAATTTACTCAGCACTGACCCACCCGCGAGCGACCGCGTACCGCGTGAGGTCCGCCACGCAGCGCATATTGAGCTTCCGCATAATGTGCATCCGGTGGTTTTCGACCGTCTTCGGGGAGATCTCCAAACGATCTGCGATCCCCTTGCTACTGCCGCCTTCCGCGGTCATCTGGGCGATTTCCCGTTCGCGCGCCGAGAGCTTGTCGGCCTTTCCATCCTCAACGGAAAAAAGCATTTGCGATGGGAACGAGCTGAAGTAACTACGCCCTGCCGTGACCGCAGCGATGGCTTCGAGCAGAGTCGAAAGGGAATCGGACTTTTCGACGAAGCCGTGGGGCTTTGCACGCAAGGTCTCGGCAACGACCGCCGCTTGACCGCGGTCGCTGTAGATGAGTGCCCGCGTGTTGGGGATCTCACGGCGCACGCGTCGCACAATCTCCGCAGCGCTCAACTCCGGGAGAAAAAGGTCGAGCAACACGAGGTTGGGTTGATGGATGCGGCACAATTCCAGCCCCGCGAGACCGGCCCCCGCTTCCCCAACCACATCGTACAGACCGTCCGAAGTCAGAATCATGCGGAGCATCTCCCGGAGCGACGCCTTACTATCAACAATTACGATTCGTTTTTTCATGGATCGTCCAAATTCTGAAGACTTGTTGTCAGAGCACAGCCACTGTTCTTGTAGTTGTGAATAACTTTGTGAATAAGTGCAATAGAAAATTTCTCTGGCTGGGTGCGTAAGCTGTGGCGGTTAAGGATCATTGCTCCCAGCTTCTGCGGCTTGCGCGCATTGCATGCGCAGTTTGCTGCCGGCATCCCGTGCCAAGAGGGGCTCCGGTGCCAGGGGCGCATCCCCAAGTCGTCGATGCGCTGATCAGAAGACGAAGGTTCCAATCAGCGCACGTGCAGACGGCGATTTGCCACTTCCCTTCCCGCCCAAATGTCAGCCTGCGCTACTAGCTTCTACCATCGCCGCCTGACGCTTCAGCTCCGCGCTCGTGTCGAGGGTCTCGACGAGCAGATTTGCCACGGTCGGCCGGGCCTGGGCACGGATGTAGATCTGGTAGCTGAAGAGCCCGGGCAGAAGTTTGATCAGGAACGCGTTGAGCGCCAAAAATGTTCGGGCGATCACCCCATCGCCGATGGCCCTCGGGTACGGCGCCGGAATGCCGCCTGCGGCGCTGACCTTGTAGCCAGTCTGCTCAAACAACTCCCGCAAGGAGCTGAAAGTGAAGAGCCGGGTGTGGGTGCGGTCCAGGATGCCTTTGCGCCCGTAGTTGAAGTGCCCGAGGAGCAGCATGAGTCGCGTGACGAAGAAGCTCACATTCGCCGTGGTCATCACGATCTCGGGACGCGCGCGCACCGCGGCGGAGCGCAACCGCTCCATGAAGAGTTCCGGATCGTGCAGATGCTCGATGACGTCGAGGATGAAGATCTGATCGAACTGCGAGACATCCACCGGGAACTGCCCGGTATCGATGTCCCACTGCTTGAACTCGACATTCGATTTCGTGGACGGGCGGATGTATTGATCGACGCCGACGACGGTCCCGGCGGTCTTCGCCATTTCATCCGAGACGAGCCCACGGCCGCAGCCGATGTCGAGGACGCGGGAGCCGGGCTTCACGGCACCGAGCGCAAAGGTGTGAGAAGACTGAAACCCGAGCTTGAGATCGTAGGTGAGCTCGACCTGCCCGACGTCGAACTTCCGGTCGTAAAGCAGATTGTTCTCGTGGCACTTCGCGCGGAGCATCGTGCGGAAGATGTCCCACGCGTATTGCAGCCCGTTCACGTGGCAGATTTCGTCGCCGTAGAAGGTGGGGATCGGGATCTCCACGATCCGCTGCCGGGCAAAGTGGAGCTGGACGATGATGTCGGTGTCGAAGTGAAAGTCGTTGTCGTTCCGCTCAAACGGGATCGCTCGCAGCGCCTTGGTCGAATAGAGCCGGTAGCCGGAGTGAAACTCGGAGAGGTTCGAACCGAGCATCCAATTTTGGAAGCCGGTTAGCACCTGGTTGCCGATCCATTTGTAATACGGCATCCCGCCATCTAGCGCGTCGCCCTTGTTGATCATTCGCGAGCCGAAGACGACGACGGCCTCGTCGCTCAGCAAAGGTGCGAGCAAGTCGGGCAACTTCTCCGGCGCATACTGCCCGTCACCGTGAAGCAGGACCACGATGTCGAACCCATTGTCGATCGCGTAGCGGTAGCCGAGCTTTTGGTTGCCGCCGTAGCGCTGGTTCTCGGGGTTGCGGAGGATCGTGATCTTGAAGTCGCTATTCGGATCCTCGCGCTTCAGGCCGGTGTGAAAGGTCGCGTCTTTCGACGAGTCGTCGATGATCAGCACTTCCACATTGCGGTTGCGCAATGATTCGGGAATCCGATCCAGAGTTCGGTCGATGGTCTTCTCCGCGTTGTAAGCAACGATGAAGATGAGGACGCGCTTCTGCGC
This sequence comes from Chthoniobacteraceae bacterium, assembly GCA_031425095.1. GTDB lineage: Bacteria > Verrucomicrobiota > Verrucomicrobiia > Chthoniobacterales > Chthoniobacteraceae > JANNXQ01. The sequence goes on along the minus strand of JANPIS010000134.1, from coordinate 6,368 downwards.
AAAGTCGATCATGGCGTGGAGGATACCGAAAACATCCCGTGCGGAAACCCCAAAGCTTAGTCGGAAGAAAGGGCGCAGTCTTCAGAAGAGAAACTCGATCCCCAGCTTCTTAAACTCCGCCTTCTGCTCCGCCAGCCATTTATCGCCGAGCTTCTCGAAGCCTCCGGACTTGCGGTATTCCGCGAGGAAGGCGTTCACCTTGCCACGCAGCGCGTCGTTGCCTTTGCGGATGCCGATCGCCCAAGTCTCTTGCTGGAAGGGCACGAGCACGGCGCGAGTGCTCTCCCGATTGCGCTGCCAGTTCGCGAGGGTGGACATCTGGTCGTAGATGAACGCGTCGGCCTTTCCCTGCGTGACCTCCAGCACGCAGGCGGATTCCTTATCGAGGACGAGCGGGCGGGCGTTCTTGAGTTGCTGCGCGGCGAAGAGATGCCCGGTCGTGCCCTTCTTCACCGCGATGGTGCGACCCGGCCGATCCGCATCGGCGATGGATTGGATATCGCTCCCGGATCGAACGAGGAGGCAGAGGCCGGTCTTGAGATATGGCTCTGAAAAATCGATCGAGTTGGCGCGCTCCGGAGTCGCGGTCATCGAGGAGATGACGAGGTCGATGCGGCCGGTCTTCAAAGCGGGGATGAGACCATCGAAGGGCAGATTCTGAATCTCGACCGGCACGCCGAGATGCGCGCCCAAGGCGCGGGCCAGATCCACACTCACACCTCCGGGCTCCCCGCGTTCGTCGCGCAGCTCAAAGGGTGGGTACGCGAGTTCCATCCCGACCACGAGCTTGCGCTCCTCAGCGGAGGCGGCGATGGAAAAGGCGAGGCTGACGAGCAGGCAGACGGTGCGGAGAGCTTTCACGAGCGGTTAGCAATAAGCGGCTTGGCGCGGGCAAGCCAAGCCACATTAGATGCGACATGCCGCGTCGTCGCCACCGTTCATGAGCCGCACTCCTGCCGCGCTTGCGCTCGCGCTCGCCTGGGTCGCGCTGGCTCTGGTGCTCTACACGCAGCATCGCGATTTCGCGTTTTTCTATCACCCGGACGAATCCGCCAAAGTCGAGCAGGTGATGACGCGTGACTACAACTTCAACCACCCGATGCTCCTGCTCACCGCCACGCAAGTGTGGCTCGGGGACTCCGCGGACCGGACCGATCCCCAGTGGACCGTCGAAGCCGGGCGACTGGCGTCGGCGGTCTTCTCGGCGCTCGCAGTCGGGGCGCTCGTGTGGCTCGCGATGCTGCGGAGCGGGACGCTCGCCGCGGTCGCGGTCGGGCTGCTTCTCGCGATGCACCAGCAACTCCTCGAACTCGCGCACTACATGAAAGAGGACCCCGCGCTGATGCTGGGCATTGCGCTCACTTTTCTCGCGCTGGAAGGCTATCGCCGGCGCCCGACCGTGCTGATGGCTCTCCTCCTCGGCGCGGCGTGCGGCGTGGCGGTTTCGGGGAAATACATCGGCGCCGTGGCATTCGCGTGTGCATTGCCGGTGCTGGTCGTTTCGGGCCCGCTGACTGGCCGGCAGCGGGCGGTGCGAGTGGCGCTGCTCCTGGTCGGCGCCGCTGCGGTGTTTGCCTTGGTGAATCTACCGCTGCTGGCAAATCTCACCGCGTTCCGGGCCTCGCTCGATCGGGAGGTCGGGCTCGTCGTCGATGGTTCGAAGGGCCTCAGCCGACGGGTCCCCCACTCCATCTACCTGAATATTTTTGCGGACAACACGACCCCGGCAATCTGGCTGCTGCTCGGCGTGTACTATTGGCAGCTCTGGCGGCGGCGGCGGGAGCAGGACGTCGTGGCGTGGGTCATCGCGCTCTTTCCGCTCGTGCTCACGATCGCCTTCTCCTTCTCGCCCAAGACGAACGACCGCTATTACCTCCCGCTCACCGCGACCTTCTATTACCTCGCCGCCCTCGGACTCACCGATCTCGTGCGCACGGTGTTGCCTGCCTGGCGACCGGCGCTGGTCCGGCGGCCAGCGGTCACTGGCACGATGGTCCTGGCGATCGCCGCGGCGATCGAACTCCCTCGAACACTGCAGGTCATCCGCGCGTTTCAACACGACGACCGCCGGGAGCTCTCCGAATACATCCTCGCAAATCTCCCGCCCGACGCCCGCATCGTGCAAGACGAGCGGGTGATGCTGCCGTCGGCTCGCAACCGCAGGCGCGGTCATATCATCCTCGATCTCCCGCAGACGGTTGCCGTCGGGAAGAACTTTGCGGCCGAGCTTGGGGATTTGGAAAAGCTCCGCGCGGATGGCTTCACCCATGTCGCGGTGACGGAAAGCAACTACGGCCGCTACTTCCTCGAGAGTATGAAGCCGAAGGAAGGCGCCCGCGACGAATACGTCCGGTATCGCGAGTTCTACGAGCGGCTCTTCCGTGAAGGCACGCTCCTCTTCGAACGCCCGCGGGGAACCGTCATCTATCTCCACCCCGGACTGAAACTCTACCGTCTGCCCGGTAACTGACGTGAAATCCGGACAGGCCATCCGGCAGAGACGTTCACCCACTCGCTATCACCCAAAAAGCACTGCCACTCCCCTTGCTTGCGCAGTGCCCGCTGCGGCCCTATCACTACCGCCCCGCAAATTTCATCCATGTTCACCTGGCTCCTCAAGACGATCGTCGGCTCGAAGAACGTCCGCATGCTCAAAAAGCTCGGACCGATCGTCGCGCGCATCAATGAATTCGACGAAGAGTTCAAAAAACTCTCCGACGACGAACTGCGAGCCAAGACCGCGCAGTGGAAGGCCCAGCTCGCAAAGATCGAGGACACCACCGAGCTCCAGAATACCTTGAACGACCTGCTCCCGGAGGCCTTTGCCGCGGTGAAGAATACCGCGCGCCGGCTTTGCGGCACGGAGCACAGTGTGTGCGATCAGCCCTACACGTGGAATATGGTGCACTTCGACGTGCAACTCATCGGCGGCATCTGCCTGCATCGCGGAATGATCGCGGAGATGGCGACCGGCGAAGGCAAGACGCTCGTGGCGACGCTGCCGCTCTACCTGAATGCCCTGACCGGACGCGGAGCGCATCTCGTCACGACGAACGATTACCTCGCCCGCCGCGACGCGGAGACGATGGGCCTCGTCTATAAATTCCTCGGCCTGACGGTCGGCTGCATTCAGCACGACCAGTATCCCGAAGTCCGCCGCGAGCAGTACCACTGCGACATCACCTACGGGATGAATTCGGAGTTCGGCTTCGATTACCTGCGCGACAATGGCATGGCCACCTCGAAGGAGAGCCAGGTCCAGCGCCCGCACTACTTTGCGATCGTCGACGAAGTGGACTCGATCCTGATCGATGAAGCGCGCACGCCGCTCATCATCTCGGGGCCGGCAACCGTCTCGACGCACCAGTTCGACAAATTCAAGCCGCTCATCGAAGAGCTCGTCCGCAAGCAATCGATGCTCTGCAACCGTCTCGTGACCGAGGCGGAAGCGATGTTTGAGAAAGGGGAAAACGAGAAAGCCGCCGACACCATGGTGAAGGTGAAATTTGGCCAGCCGCGCAACAAAGGGCTGATGCGCATGATGGAGGATCCCGATCGCCGCAAGTTCATCGACAAGGCGGAACTCAGCTTCTTCACCGATGCCCGGAAGCCGGAGATGTATGCGCTAAAGGAAGAGCTTTTCTTCACCATCGACGAGCGCCAGCAGGAAGCCGATCTCACCGAGCAGGGCCGCACCTACATGAATCCGGAAGATCCGGACGCCTTCACGCTGCCGGACATGGCGACGGCGTTCGCCGACATCGACAACGACAAGTCACTCGATGACGCAGCGAAGATCGTCGAGAAAGCGAAGCATCAGGAAGTCACCGACAAACGCAGCGAGGCGATGCACAACATCTCGCAACTTCTGCGCGCCTACTGCCTCTACGAAAAGGACGTCCAGTACGTCGTCGAAGAAGGCAAGGTCGTGATCGTCGATGAATTCACCGGGCGCAAGATGAGCGGTCGGCGCTGGAGCGATGGTCTGCACCAGGCCGTCGAGGCGAAGGAAGGCGTGACCATCGATCGGGAGACCCAGACTCTCGCGACGATCACCATTCAGAATTATTTTCGCCTCTACGAGAAACTCGCGGGCATGACCGGCACGGCGGAGACCGAGGCGAATGAATTCCACGACGTGTACAAGCTCGACGTCGCGGTGATCCCGACGAACAAGCCGATCATCCGCAAGGACGTGAACGACCTGATCTTCAAGACGCGGCGGGAAAAGTACAACGCCGTCATCAAGGACATCGCCGAGGCGCACGCGAAGAAACAGCCCGTGCTCGTCGGCACGGTCAGCGTCGAGGCCTCGCAGGTCATCAGCCGCATGCTCCAGCGCGAGAAGATTCCCCACGCGGTGTTGAACGCAAAGTATCACATGCAGGAAGCCGAGATCATCGCGCGCGCCGGCCAGCCCGGGTCGGTGACCGTCTCGACGAACATGGCCGGCCGCGGCACGGACATCAAACTCGGCCCCGGCGTGGCGGACACGGGCGGCCTTTACGTCGTGGCCACCGAACGCCACGAAGCGCGGCGCATTGATCGGCAGCTTCGCGGGCGTTGCGCGCGCCAGGGCGATCCCGGCATGTCGCGCTTTTACGTCTCCTTTGAAGACGATCTCATGCGCAACTTCGGCGCGGCCGATCGCATGACGAAGATGATGGAACGCTTCGGTCTCCAGGAAGGCGAAGCACTCGAACATCCGTGGCTGAACCGCTCCGTGGAGACCGCACAGAAGCGCGTCGAACAGCGCAACTACCAGACCCGCAAGCGCGCGCTCGATTACGACGACGTGATGAACAAGCAGCGCGAGGTCATCTACGGTTGGCGGAACGAAGCGATCGGGACCGACGAGCCGCGGCCCCTGCTCTACGAGACGCTGGAAGAACACATTCCCGACAAAGTCGCCGAATTCCTGCCCGCGGAAGGCGAGAAGAATCCTGGTGCGCTCCTCAACTGGTGCAACACCACCTTCCCACTCGGGCTCACGCCCGAGGCGGCCGCCTTCGAATCCAAGACTGCGGAGGAAGCGGCGGACTTCCTCCTCGAGCGCATCAAGAAGAGCTACGAGCTGAAGTGCAAACACGAAGAGCCCGGCGCCGTGAAGCACCTCGAGCGGCATTGCATTCTCAACGCCATCGACCGCCTTTGGCAGGAACATCTCTATGCGATGGATTCCCTGCGCGAAGCCGTACACCTGCGCGCTTACGGCCAGAAGGATCCGCTCATCGAATACAAGACGGAGGCCTATCAGATGTTCACGGACCTGATGGGGAACATCAAAGGCGAGGTGTGCCACAACGTCTTCCGCAGCACCTCGAACCTCGAAGCTTTCGGGGCTTTCCTGCAAAGCCTGCCGCAATTCCTCATCCACGCCGACGAGACGGGTGCACAAACGACGGAGCACAGCGGGCAACCCGGACAGCGTCCTCGTCCACAGCCTGCCCACCCGGACGAAGGCGGCGACTTGTCGGTCACCTCCGCGCTGCAACCCGCGCGCCGCGAAGTCCCAAAAGTCGGTCGCAACGAACCCTGCCCCTGCGGCAGCGGGAAGAAATTTAAGAACTGCTGCGGCCGCGGGGTGGCTTAGAGCGAGCGGGCTACCGCCGCACTCGCTCTGCGGCTACGTATACTTCAGCACTTCCTCGATCGTCGTCTCGCCCTCGTAGATGGACCTCAGGCCGTCTTCGCGCAGGGTCGTCATGCCGAGTTCGATCGCTTTCTGTTTGAGCACCACGGACGGAGCGCGCTGGTTGATCATTTCGCGGATCGGATCGGTCACGTCGAGCAGCTCGTAGATGCCTTTCCGGCCCTTGTAACCGGTGTTGTTGCACGTGTCGCAACCCTTGCCGTAGAAGAACTGCTTGTCCCCGATCTCGTGCGGACTGAGGCCGAGTTGCGCGAGGGCTGCTTCGCTCGGCTCGTAAGGCGTGCGGCAGTTCACGCAGACTTTGCGGATGAGTCGCTGGCCGAGCACCCCTTCCAACGACGCGGAGATCAGGAATGGCTCGACGCCCATGTCGATGAGTCGCGTGACCGCGCCCGGAGCGTCGTTTGTGTGCAACGTGGAGAGCACCAAGTGACCTGTGAGCGCCGCCTGGATGGCGATCTGCGCCGTTTCAATGTCACGCGTTTCACCGACCATGATGCGGTCGGGATCCTGACGGAGAAAGGCGCGGAGCACGCGGGCAAAGTTGAGGCCGATCGACTCATTCACCGGCACTTGGATGATGCCTTCGATGTCGTATTCCACCGGATCCTCGGCGGTGAGCACCTTGGTATCGACGGTGTTCACCTTATTCAGCGCCGCGTAAAGCGTCGTCGTTTTTCCGGAACCCGTCGGACCCGTGACAATGAAGATGCCG
>JANPIS010000133.1:0-1997 GCA_031425095.1 Chthoniobacteraceae bacterium | reverse complement strand
ATCCGCGCGCTCCGCATCCGCAGCCGCGCCGATCTCGGTATCGAGCCCGATCCCCGAGGCTGGTCACGGCTCGCGGTCGGTTTTTGCGCCGGTTTTCTGTGCATGGCGATCTTCGGTGTCATCGTGCTGGAACTCGGCGTCTATCGCCTGAAAACCGAGCTGCCGTGGGGCGCGCTGGCCAAGATCGCCGTGTCCTCGATCACCATCGGCATGCTTGAGGAGTGGCTCTTCCGCGGCGCGATGCTCGGGATTTTCCGCCGTGCGATGGGGAAATGGCCGGCGGTCTTCTGGATTTCGGCGATCTACTCGATCCTGCACTTCGTGAAACCTCCGCGCGTCGCCATCCCTGACGCGCAGATCGACTGGCTCACGGGTTTCCGGGTGCTGCCGTCGTGTTTTGAAAAGTTCACCGAGCCCGCGTTGCTCGGCGCAGGCTTCACGACCCTCTTTCTCCTCGGCTGGATCCTTGGCTGGGCCACCGTCCGCACGCGAGCGCTCTGGCTCGGCGTCGGCCTGCATGCGGGGCTCGTCTTCGCCAAGTTCGGGTTCAGCAAACTCACCAAACGCAGCCTCAATGACACCCTGCCGTGGGTCGGCGAAGACATGATCGTCGGGCTCGGCGCGCTCATCGTCGTCGGGCTCGCCGGCACGCTCTGCTGGGCGTGGTTGCACTATGTGGATCGCACGGATCGCACGACGTATCGGTGAGGCAGCGCTCTCGCTGCTTTATCCACCGCACTGTGCGGCATGCGGTGCGGAGACGCCGGCTGGCGCACACGTTTGCGGCGCGTGCAGCGGAAAGGCACGGCCCATTGTCGCGCCGTTCTGTCGCGTCTGCTCACAGCCCTTCGATGGCGCGATCACCGCAGCGTTCACCTGCCAGAATTGCTCCGAACGCACGTTACACTTCGACTGTGCAGTCGCGCCGTTCCGGAGTCGGGGCGTCGTCCGCGAGTTCATCCACCGCTTCAAATACGACCGTGAATTTTACCTCCGGCTCCCGCTCGCCGATTGGGCCGCCGAGGGCCTCATGGATGAACGGTTGCGCGCGCGCCCGATCGACGCGTTCGTGCCGGTGCCGCTCCATCCCACGCGCTTCCGCGAACGCGAGTTCAATCAGTCCGAGGAACTCGCGCGGCTGCTCAGCCAGCGCACGGGCACCCCGTGGCTGAACGCGCTGCGCCGCATCCGCTACACCTCCACGCAGACGGCGCTCGACCGGCACGAGCGGATGGAAAACTTGCGCAACGCCTTCCGCGTGCGCCACAGTCCCGAAGTGCTCCACCGCCATCTCGTTCTCGTGGACGACGTCTTCACCACCGGCTCGACCGTCGATGAATGCGCGCGCGTCCTTCGCAAGGCTGGGGCTGCCTCCGTGCGCGTCCTCACCGTTGCGCGCGGTTGATTTCCGCAACCTCCAACTCCGTCACTCATGGGCATCTTTTCCAAACCATCCTTTAACGCCGACAAACGCCGCGAATTCCCCGAGGGGCTGTGGCAGAAATGCCCGGCCTGCGGCGAGATGATCCACAATCTCGAACTCGCGCAGAATCTCCGCGTCTGCCCGAAGTGCGACCATCACTTCACCCAGACGGCGCGCGAGCGGCTGGAAACCTTCCTCGACCCGAAGAGCTTCGTGGAATCCGACGCGAACATGACTTCCGTGGACACGCTCAAGTTCACCGGCATGGCGAGCTACACGGACCGACTCAAGAGCTACCAGAAGAAGACCGGGCTCAAGGATGCCGTCATCACCGGCGTCGGAAAGATCGATGGGCAGCGCGTGTCGATCGCGGTCATGGATTTCAACTTCATCGCCGCCACCATGGGTTCGGTAGTCGGGGAGAAACTCACGCGCACCATCGAGCGTGGCACCAGTGAGCGAATCCCTGTGATCATCGTCTCCGCTTCCGGCGGCGCGCGCATGTATGAGGGCGTGCTCAGCCTCATGCAGATGGCGAAAACCTGCGGCGCGCTCGCGCTCCACGCTGCCGCGA
>JANPIS010000132.1:0-21348 GCA_031425095.1 Chthoniobacteraceae bacterium | reverse complement strand
CGCCGCACCTGCCAGCGGATGACGTTCCTTGTTTTCCAAGCGAGCGTGGTGCAGGTGTGAAGTGCTTCGAGGTCCTTTCTCTGACCTCTCGCCTGCAAAACCCCAGAAGCCGAAAACCGCAGATGAAACATCCAATCATTCAAGTACTGAACCGCCATATCGTCGCCGATCACATCGTGGTGAGGCTCGTCCAAATCCTTTTGTTTGTGGCGGGCATATCCACGCTCATGCTCAGCCTTTGGAAGCTGTCGCGCCTGGACCTCACTGAGGCTCAATTGTTTTTTGGCGTTCTCTTGTCGCCAATCACGCCGATGCTTTTCATCATTCTCGGCGTCTTGTTCCCAATGGCCATCACACCGAAAGACGCCAAGTAGTGGACGGAGGGAACGGGAAATGAGCGCCCTCCGGTGAAGGGTGCATCCATGGCTGTTCACTGAGCATCCCCCAACGATGCAGAGCGTTCTCTTTGCGGCCTTTCTCCTAGCTGCGTTCGAGGCTGCCCTGCACGGTGCAGAAAGAAATAATGCAGTAGTTTCGACGCCGGGATCGTGGGGACCGTAGTTTAGTCGCCGATGAGCGGAACGGGCGGCGTGTGCGGGTCGATGTTCACGCCGCTGACGATGTAGTAGCTACCAGCACCGGCTGCTCGACCGGGCTAAAAATAGTCGTGCCGAAACCGGTGACGATCATCACGGCAACGAGGTTCGGAATTAGGTTGTTCTGATGGATCCCTATACCTGTTGCGTATCCCTGAATTGCACCGGGCGCGTGATCTGATGCGCAGGCTGTCGGCTTGCGTCTGAGACCGATGCTTCGCGAACGACAGGCTCCGTCCGCAGGTGACACCCCTCCATGGGGACTTGGCTCATCGGTCGGTGATCCGGCGATTACTTCCCAGCGAGCAAACCACGCACAACCCGCATACCGTCGAACTGACGCTGATGCACGAAGGCCATCGCTCTTTTCACCTTCGCCAGCGCGGCGGGGTAATCTGCGTCGATCGCGAAGAGCGTGTCGGCCATTTTCTCCACCGGCGTTTCATCCATCTCGAGCAGCCATTCGGAGAGGCCGATGTCCTGGAACATCCAGCACTTCGGGCTGTGAAACTCGGAGTAGGTGTGGATGATCGGGGTGCCATTCGCGAGGGCGATGATCGGCGAGTGCGGTTCGTGGCAGACGATGGTGTGGGCGCGGGCGAAGACGGACGCGGCTTCGTCGGCATTCCAGAAGGAGTCGAGATTCACGACGTGCTTGCGGATGTCTGCGGGCAAGGGGTCGTGGATGAGCCGCTTGTTGTGCTCCATCTCCTTTTTTACCTCGGGCGCGATGAGCACCTTGTGGCCGGTCTTCTGCACCCAGCGCGCCACAAGGTCGCGATACTTAGCCGCGCGGCGTTCGTCGTCGGCGATCTGTTCGGGCGTGGGATGCAGCGGGTTGAGCTTCGGCGTGCGCGAGTCGTCCACGCCAGGGAGTTTTGCGGTGTTCGTGCGGAGCTGAATGGTGATGAACTTTCGCTCTTCGAGCCCGAGCTTCTGCATCGTGGCGAGTCCGCGCGCCTCGTCCCGCACGTCGATGCCGAAACAGCCGTCCGGGCCAAACTCGAGCACCGGCGGCTTCACACCGGCCTTGCGCAGGATGTCGAGCGTCTTGCTCTCGCGGCAGTAGATGAAGGATGCGCCATTGAGCAGGGCGATCCGCTCTTGCGCTCCTTGGCCCTCGACCATGTTCGGGAAATACGACTGCCCGTAGAGACCGTATGGTTTTCCGATCTTCCGGCAGAATTCCATGAAGCTGAGATCCTGGCCCATGCCGGAGTTGCGGATGAAAAGGTCCGCGCGCCCGACCGCCTGACGCAAGGCTTCATCGCGCTCCCCCTTGCCAGTAAGGCTGCCCTGCAGGATCTCCACTCGCGGAAATCGCACGCGCAGCATCGCGGTCACGCGGTCGTCGAGTTTCGACGCCCAGAGGATCACCTGCACATCGGGCAGATGCTGCTCGAGGACGCGCAGCGTGCCCGGCGTGTGGCCGATGTCGCCGATGTTCACGGTATCCCATGCGGATTGCAGCAGGATGGTCTTGGGCTGGCCAGGAGCGGCAACGACGGACGCGCCAAGCGCGGCACTGACAGTGGTGATGAAATGGCGGCGGTGCATAGAAAAGGCGGGGAAGCTTTGATCCGGTTTCCGTCGCTTGGCGAGCGCGCGATGCCCCACCGGACGCGGACGGCAGCGTGGAGCGGAGCTTTGCGGGCACCACGGCGCTGCTGCGGGCTGAGGCAACTCGTCAGCTCTGCTATTGTTCCCAAGAAATGAGTCCGCGAGCGATCGTCCCTCGAACCTTCTCACACCATGAATCGACGCACCTTCATTCTCCGCTCTCTCGGCGCCTCGCTCGTTCTGCCGAGGTTTCCTTCGCTCTTGGCCGCGGCAGCAGAGGCGAATCCCGCGTTGCAGGCGGTGAAAGGGGCGGGCATGGGGGCTCGGCGCTTTGTCGCGATCGGGAATCTGCTCGGGTTCCAGACAAAGCAGCTTTTCCCGACGGCTGCGGGACGGGAATACGAGAAGACCACGCTGCTCGATCCGCTGTGGGAGAATCGCCGCCAGATGACGGTCTATCGCGGGCTGGATCATGGCGTGAAGGGCGGGCACTTCGCGGTGCATTCGTTTCTTTCGGGCGTGTTGAATTCCGAGGCGCAAAACCGGCCCGATGGCAATGTGACCATCGACCAGCATCTCGCCGATGAAGTCGGCCATCAGACGCGGTTTCCGTCGCTCACGGTAGGTTCGGAAGGCGGCATTCATGGGGGCTGCCAGCTCGCGTGGACAAAGTCGGGGGTGCGCGTGCCGCCGATCACGAATCCGGCGGAGTTGTTTGAGAAACTTTTCGTCGGCGACTCGAAGGATCGGCAGGTGCGGCGCCAGCAGGAAAACCATGTGCAGGCCTCGATCCTCGACTCGATCCGGGACGAAGCGAAGCATCTCTCCCGGCAGGTGAACCAGGAGGACAAGGACAAGCTCAACGAATATCTCACCTCCGTGCGCGACGTGGAAAAGCGCCTGGAGCTGCGCCAGCGCTGGACCAGTCAGCCAAAGCCGCGGGCACCTTTTGAAAAGCCGTCGAACCGCAACGCGGTCGAAGATCTGCCGCTCCTCTATGAGTTGATCGCGCTCGCTTTGCAGACCGATTCGACGCGCATCGCCACGCTGGAGATCGGCGGTGATTTTGCGCCTCAACACCTCGGCATCACCAAGGACTATCACGGCCTCTCGCATCACGGGAACGACCCCGAGGCCATCGCGAGCCTCATCGCGCTGGAGAAGTATCAGATCGAGCACTTCGGGAAATTCCTCACCCGCCTGTCGAAGATGAACGACGGCGACCGCACGCTGCTCGACTCCACCACGGTGCTTTTCGGCAGCGGCATGGGCGATGCGAATTCTCACAAGAACTCCGACCTGCCGATCATCCTCGCCGGCGGCGGCTATCAGCACGGCGAATTCCGCCAGGTGCCGCGCGAAGGCCTGAACAAGGTGCCGCTGTGCAATCTCTTCGTGGACATCGCGCAGAAGATGGGTCTGGAGATCGACGCGTTCGGCAGCAGCACGGGCCGCTTCGCCTGATGCGGGGCCTGCGTCAGGTCTGTCTCGGCGCAGCGCTGGCTGTGATGCCATGGGCCGACGCCGCGCGGGCGGAGGAACTCGTGCCGTCGGCGAAAGTCGTCGGGAAATTTCTGGAGACCTACTGCCTAGATTGCCACGACTCGACGACGCAAAAGGGCGACCGCGAATTTGAGTCGTTCACGCTGCCGCTCAAATCGATTGCAGAGCTGATTTCGGCGAAGGACATCATCGATCAGGTCACGCTGAAAGAGATGCCGCCGAAGAAGGCCGACCAGCCGACGGACGAGGAGCGCCTCGCCATCGTGCGCGCGCTGCGCGAAGGCACCGCGGCCGCGCGCAGCACGCTCGAGAGCTCCGGTTCGCGCACGGTGATGCGCCGCCTTTCCAGCCGCGAGTATGAGAATACGCTGGCCACACTTTTCGGTCGTCGCATGGACACGCTCGGGCTGACCGCGGATTTTCCGAAAGAAAAAACGAGCCAGCACATCGACACCATCGGCCAGTCGCTGGTGACCTCCGGCTTCCTCGTCGATCAGTATTTCCAGGCGGCCAATCGGCTCGTGGAAATGCGGCTCGGCAAGCCTGCGATGGAGCCGAAGCAATGGCGCTTCAACGGCCATTTCGTCCAATATGAGGAACTGCAGGGCTCGCACAAAAGCGCCTTCGACTACCGCTACCTCAATCTCTACGAGCAGCCCAACAGTGACACGCGCCAGGGCGGCTACGGCCACATCGAGGACTTCCTGAAAGGCGTGCCCGTCTCCGGCCTCTACGATCTCGAAGTGGAGGCGGCGGCGCTGCATCGCGACACGCACTACGATCCCGCGATCTTCGGCATCGATCTCTCCGAGCCCTTCATCCTCGGCGTCGTGCCCGGCGATGTCACCAAGGGTCACATCCATTATCCGCAAACCATCGAGCCGCTGCTCGCCAGCACGGAGGTGCCGGACAACACCCCCACCTGGTTCAAATTCCGCGTCTGGCTGGAGGCGGGACAGACGCCGCGCTTCATCTTCCCAAACGGGCCGTATGAATCGCGAGCCGCCGTCGTCACGATCAACAAACGCTACAAGGACGAGTTCAAAGGATCCGTCGGTCGCTCCGGCGTCGGTCGCGCGCACATTTTGCTCGAAGGCAAGCTCCCGCACATCCGCATCAGCGAGATCAAGATCAACGGCCCGGTCGCGGAGAAAGGCGGCAGCGCCGAGGAAGTCGCGGTCTTCGGCCCGGACGGCTTTCACGCGGAGCGCGCCTTGGATCAGCTTTTCGCCTTCGCGGAGAAGGCCTACCGCCGCCCGCTGAACGACACGGATCGCCAGCCCATCCGCGCGCTGCACGACCAGCGGCTGAGCGAAAATGCCACGCCGCGACAGGCCGCGCTCGATGCGCTGAAGCTGATCCTTTGCTCGCCCTCTTTCCTCTACCTCAGCGAGATCACCGACGAATCCGCGAAGGCGCTGAAACCGCACGACCTCGCGTCACGCCTGTCGTTTGCACTGTGGGCCGCGCCCCCGGATGACGCCCTGCTCGCCGTCGCAAAAACCGGCCAACTCACCGGGGATGCCGAACTGAAAAAGCAGATCCAGCGCATGCTGGGCGACGAGCGCAGCACCGCGTTTGTGAATGGGTTCATCGATAGCTGGCTCGCTCTTCGCGACCTCGGCGGCATGCCGCCCCCGCGCGAGACCAGCCTCGCCTACTACGCCGAAGACCTGCCCGCCGCGATGAAGACCGAGGTGCGCCTGTTCTTCCGCGACCTGCTCAAAAGCAACGGCTCCGCAGCGCAGTTCCTCGATGCCGACTACACCTTCGTCGATAAGAAGCTCGCCAAACTTTACGACCTGCCCGAGGCGAAAGATCTGCGCCTCGCCGATGGCTTCAAAAAGGTGAACCTCAATGGCAACGAGCGCCGCGGCGGCCTGCTCGGCATGGCGGGCGTGCTCACCGTGAGCGCGAATGGCGTCGAGACCACACCCGTCACGCGCGGCGTGTGGGTCAGCGAAAACATCCTCGGCATTCGCCCGCCGCCGCCGCCGGATGAAGTACCCGCCATCGAGCCCGACGTCTCCGGCGCCACGACAATCCGCGAGCGTCTCGCCAAACACAGCACCGACAAGACATGCGCCGAGTGTCACCACAAGATCGACCCGCTCGGCTTCAGTCTGGAGAGCTTCGACCCCATCGGCCGCTGGCGCACGACTTACCCCAAGCCCAAGAAGAAAGACGCTCCCGCGCCGAAGATCGATACCACTGGCGAATTCCCCTCCGGCGAAACGTATGAAGACTTTGCGGGCTTCAAGAAAATCATCCGCGACACGCGCGCCGATCTTTTCCACCGCCATCTCATCCGCCAGACGCTCAGCTACACCACCGGCCGCGTGATGGAGCCCGCCGATGACTTCGCGATCGAGGACATCCTCGAGAAGGTGAAAAAGCAAAACCTCGGCCTGCGCACGCTGCTCGTCGAATGCCTGACGAGCGGGATCTTCCGTTCGCGGTAGAGCGCCACGACGCTTTCGCGGACATCACGGAAGCGGCGGAAGCTTCGCGGAGTAATGGACGGCGCGATGGCGGTTGTCGTCGAAGGCGAAGTGGAGCCATTGCTGGTCAGCGCTCACAAAGCCGTCGGGGTAATTCATCCGGCCCTTGGGGCCATCGACGGACTCCTGCTGGAGCACGCGCTGGTAAGGCCATGTCTTCATGCCGTCGAAGCTGATCCAGAGCGCCATCGGGCTGCGATGCTTGCTGTTTGGATTGTGCAAAATCGCGACGTTGTCGCCGCCGAGATTGTAGAGCGTGGTCTTGCTGCCGGGATTGGGGATTTGCGTGAGGTCCGCGAATTCGGGCCACGTTTTCCCGCCGTCCTTCGACTCCGCTTTGTAGAGCATGCCGCCGAGTCCGTCGGCGCGGATCACCATGGTGATGCGGCCATCGGGGTGCTCGAAGAGATCGTTCTCCGCCCAGCCGAAGTAGCGGCTGTTCGGCGTGAGCCGGATGTTGCCGTGTTCGCACCACTTCTTGCCGCCGTCGCAGCTGATGAGCACGCCGATGCGCGGATTGGTGAAGGCGCGGTCGAGCGGCGCTTTGTCCTGCTCGTCATCGGGGCCGATGTAGTGCTGAAAGGGGATCATGATGCGGCCATCGCGCGTGACGATGTGCTTGCGGATGAAGGTGCGCTCCTTCAGACGGCCCGGCACTTCCTGCGGCTGGCTCCACGTCTTGAAGGAGTCGTCACTGGTGAGGAACCACGAGCGCCAGTCGTTGGCCCAGTGCTTCGAGTGCGTGGAGAAGAACAGCGTGCTGCGTTGGCCGAGATTCATGAGTTCGGTCGGACCCTGGCCGATGGTTTTGCCCTCGCGCGGGAAGCCGACGTCGAATCGTTCCAACGGCGTCCACGTTTTGCCTTGGTCGGCGCTGCGGGTGATGCCGGTGTAGTTCAGCGGCGACGGTTCGGTGTCGCCGCCCGCGAGGATGAAGAGAATCCACGAGCCGTCGGGCAGTTCGCGCAGCGTGGTGTCGCAGACCATCTTGTTCGGCGTGATGCCGTCGTAGGGGATGCTCTTGAAATCCTGCTTCGCGTCTTCGGCGGCCTGCGCAGTCCATTTCGGATCGGGCGTGATGGATTTCGGCAAATGCGGCGCGTAGGCCTTATTCACCAGCGCGGGCTTGAGCTTGGTCTGCGAGGCGAAGTCTTCCTCCTTGAATTTCGTGAGCAGGATCTCCGCGTCGGTGTGGCGGTTCCAATCATAGCTAATGTGGATGGTGCCATCGGGAGCCTGGAAGCCGTCGGGATACGAAACCTCGGCGCGATCATCGAGCAGCAGACCTTTACCCCACGTCTTGCCGTCGTCGTCGGAAAGGAACGCCTTCAGATTCGAGCGGCGCGGGAGCCGCGCGGGGATCGGACCGTTCTTCACCAGCAGCAGATTCCCCGATTGCAGACGCCGGATGAAAAAGCGCGCGCTTGGATTCTGAATCGCCGACGGCTTCGGCTCGCTCCATGTCGCGCCTTTGTCCGCGGACACACTCTCGCTGATACCGTCCTTCGTACGGGCGAGCATCCACAGCGACCCATCCTTCCGCTCCACGATCATGTGTTCATCGAACTGTGTGCCGGGAAACGCCACGCCACCGCGGCGCGGCCACGTTTTCCCCTGATCCGTCGAGGCGAAGACATTCGCCATGCGAATCGGGTCGAGATCGTGATGCGCTTCCTTGTCCGCGCCGGGGCCGCCGATGCGATCACGCGTCCAGAGCGATACGGGCAGCAGCCAGTCGCCGTTACTCAGCACGGTCGGTTTGTTCAGCGTGCAGCCATCAGCGAAACGCACCGGCTTCGTCCACTGCGGCTCCGCCGCGTCGGGATCGTCGCAGCGGATGAACCAATCGCCGCCACGCCCATCGAAGTAGCCGAGGCTTTGATCGAAGAAACACCACAGTCGCCCAAGGGGATCGGTCCACAGATTCCCAACGAGCGCGCGACGCTCGTAACGCACGCCGTTGAGTTCGCCATCCTGTGGATCAATCACCACGCGCGGCTTCGACCACGTCTTTCCATCATCATCACTGGTCGCGAGCATGAAGAATCCATTCGGTGAATCGCCATTGCCAACCCACGCGGCCCACAGCCGGCCCTTCGGCGTCCGGTCGATGCCGATGATCATGTTCCCCGATCGCTTATCCGCATCGTATTCCGGACCGGGATTTGTGTTGATGAGCGGTGCTTCGAGTGAGAGGTCGAGCAGCGCTTGGGGGAGGACCGGGACTTCAGCCCCGCGAGCAGGAAGGGCTGCGGCCAGCACTATTGAAAGAATGCGAGTGAGCATGGCGGAGGGAGATTTTGATCAGCGGCGCACAATGGCCACCCTCGTTATCAACCCGCCACGCGGGTTCGCATGATGAAGTTTCTCGCTGAAGGACCGCGTGACGGGTTAGCACTGGCGCCCTTCCTCATTCCCCATGAAACTCGTCCATCGCCTCTTCGCCTTCGCCGTCGCCATCTCGATATCACAAGCCGCTGATGCTCCGCCGGACGGCTTCAATTCGCTCTTCAATGGCAAGGACCTCACCGGCTGGGTGCCGGTGAATGTCGCGCCGGATACCTTCAGCGTGCGCGATGGGATGATCGTCACGAACGGCAAGCCGACCGGCTACATGCGCTCCGCGAAGATGTACGAAAACTTCATCCTCGAAGTGGACTGGCGGCACCTGACGCCGAAGGGGAACAGCGGCGTCTTCATCTGGGGCGATGGCATCCCGGCGACGGGCACGGGCTACACGCGCGGCATCGAAGTGCAGGTGCTCGAAAACAGCTACGGCGAGAACAAGGGGAACAACGAGTGGTTCACCACGCACGGCGACATTTTCCCCATCTGGGGCGCGGAGATGACGCCGATGGGGCGCATCGCGAAGAGCGGCAAGCGCAGTTTCCCATCGGAAGATCGGAGCAAGCCGGCGCCGGAGTGGAATCACTACCGCATCACCTGCAATGCCGGCGAAATCCGGCTCGAGGTGAATGGCAAGGAGACGACGGTCGGGAAGGATTGCGTGCCGCGGAAGGGGTTCATCGCACTCGAGAGCGAAGGCGCGGAGTGCCACTTCAGAAACATCTTCATCAAGGAGCTGCCTCCGACAAATACGCCGTCGGAGCAGACGGCGAATGCCTACGAAGGCTTTACGTCGCTGTTCAATGGCGTCGATTTCACCGGCTGGAAAGTGCCCGAGGGCGACAACGGCCACTGGAAAGCGCAGGACGGCATCATCGACTACGACGCCCGCAGCGAGGCCCCTGGCGAGAAGCATCTGTGGACGGAAAAGGAATACGGCGACTACACGCTGGTCGTCGATTGGCGGATCAAGGACACGCCCTTCACCAATCCCCGAGCCGCGCAGATCCTGCCCGACGGCTCGGACGCAAAAGACGCCGATGGGAAGCCGATCCAACTCAACATTCCCGACTCGGACTCCGGCGTCATCCTCGCGGGCGATCAGAAGTATCAGGTAAACATTTGGTGCTGGCCGATCGGCTCGGGCGAAATGTACGGCGTGCGCCGCGACGCCGCGATGCCGCCAGAAGTGCGTGCTGGCGTAACGCCGAAGCTCAAAGCCGACAACGCCGTGAAGAAGTGGAACCGCTACGAAATCACCGTCCGCAGAGGCACGGTGACGGTGGTGCTCAACGGCAAAGAAGTCGTCTCCAGCGGCACGATCCCCGGCATGCCCTCGCGCGGCCGCATCGGCCTGCAGCACCACGGCGCGATGAAAGACGGCGTGTGGACCAGCCCGCCGTCGCTGCTCCAATTTCGGAACATCTTCATCAGAGAATTGAAGCCGTAGCCTTCGTAACGCAGCGCTTCTCCTTGTGCATCCGAATGTGCCGTCGCTGCGGCGTTCCAAGCTCTACTCCCGTCACGGCAGCGGCTTGCGGCGCTAGCCCGGGCCTCTTTTCTCTCGCGATCCGCAGGTCACAGAACGACTTGGGGATGGAGCCCGAACCGACCGTGGTCCGGCACATCGCAACCTGGCTCACCAATGCGATAAACCGCCGTGCGCAATTCCAAATTCTATTGGCATTATACTGGCTATATATCCATGCGAGAATCTTGGTTTAATGAAACTACCGCACGCCAAATCGCCGGAGCGAATCCCCGAGAACCGGGATGCGCTATGCGGAACGCAGCTCGCGAAGCCGTTCCCTCCGCACGCGGGATTCGCAACCGTTCAAGCGTGCAACGGCCACAGTCCACCGGCGCCGGCCCACTCCCACTCAAAGGAACTCCCATCCGCGCCTTGCGATGGGATCGCCATCGCCACGGAACCGGTAAAATGCGAAGCCACCGAGCGCAGCGCGCAACGCATTCGCCGGAAACTCGGGCTCCTCAAACGAACAGGCCTTTTTGCCACGCAGATTCCCGGAATTGCAGTCGAACAAGCGCGAACCGCAGACGAACTCCGAGCGGCTTATCGGCTCGTACACGATGTTTATGTGGAGCGCGGATACTGCAGCGAAATGGATTGGGGGATGCGCCTCCGAGTTTTTGAGGCGAGTTCCGAAATGGCGACGTTCGTCGCAAAGTTGAAAGACGGTACGATCGTCGGCGTCTTGAGCGTCGTTGCCGATTGCGATCCCTTTGGACTTCCATCAGATGGGGTGTTCGCTGCGGAGATCTCGGAATTTCGGCGCGCTGACTTCAAACTGTGCGAGGTCACCAACCAGGCCATCGAGGCAACCTATCGCAAGTCGGCATTGTCCACAGAGTTGATGCGCTGCGCCATGGCGCACGGCATTACGATGGGCTATCAAAAAGCAATTGCGACCGTCAGCCCGGGTCACACAAGTTTCTACAATCTCCTCAATTTCACCGAGATCGGCCCGCAACGCAGTTACTCACAGACCATTAACGACCCGGTCATTGCGCTTTGCGGCGATCTAGACTTCTACCGCGCGTGCCCCGAGCAATTAGATGAAGTGGCTTCATTCATTCATCGCTTCATGACCACCGACAACCATTTCTTCAAGCGGGTTGGCGAATGGCACAAGGAAGCCACCGCAAGCTTCCTTGACGCGGATCTTCTCCGCAGCCTTTTCACATCCTGGTCGTCATTCCTGGAAAGTTGCTCGGAGTCGGAAATCGCCTTTCTCGAGCATAAATGGGGCTGGAACCTCTTCGACGAAGTCACGGAGCCGCGGGTGGAGGAAAGTATCTGGGCGAAGCGGAAAACATCTTGGACCGGGGGCTTCTGCCCGCAGCATCTTTCCGAGTGCTGGCCTAGTTTCGGCAATCTGCTTCCTGCATCCTGACCGCCACGTCTACGCGCCGCTCCTTCGCGCCTCATGGCCTTGCTGGCGGTCACCGAGATAGAAATTACGGTTGCTTCAGTAGCAGAGACTTCTCACACAGCGAAAAACGGCGCTCGCGGAGCAAGCAATGCGGACTAATCAAGGTATCGATTCTTCCGCTCAAAATCGTGACGGATCCCATAGGGAAACTCCCGATGCGGGAAAACGCGGACCTCCAAGTCGACACCTGTTCGGTCACGACATTGCGACTTGAGTGAATCGATAAGGTCATCGCTCAGGCTCAATCCCTCCTTCAACTGGAACTTGATGCAAGGCGCAGCGTGACCACCGCCGATATGAAAATTTCCGGTGAGCGCGGCTGCTACGGACCCGTCGACATATATCGCTTCTTTGACTTGTTCCGGATAAACTGTAGCGAACCCTTGCTTGAACGGACGGCACTTCCCCCACAACAAGAGACAGGGAAGACGGATTGGCGGTATCAAATCCTCACGTCCGAAGTCACGCAATACGCCCGAGACCTCCGAGTGCGTAAGCGTCCGTGCATGATCGCCAGTATTATAACGGATGATTGGGATACATCGTAGCGTATCCAACACGGTCACCAGTAACTCGGGCCGTTCCGCATTGCGCGTGTCTGTTTCCAAGTAGAACTGAGTTGGGTTGTACTGCATGACTGTCGGACAAAAACCACAGCCTGTTCCCATCAAAGCCTTCCTAAATTCGGAGTGCTCATACGCGAGGCGACGGATTTGAATCGTGTGCCAGTTTTCATGCGCGATGCTAGGCGAAATTTCCGAGAGCCCAAAGTTGATGTTTACTGATCCGCCACTAGGATCTCCGACATCAATTCCCAAGAGCGAGGCCAAATAGGTTCGAAAATTCTCTGCGACAAACTCCGCACCGGTGACCACGTGTATGCGAAGCTTCTTCCATTCAACGTGCTCTCTCTGGGAGAGACCTTCTTCAACGACATGCTTGAGGAAAAGATGCTCCCCAAGAAGGATGACCTGGTCGAATTCTTCCTTCACCTTATTCAACAACGCAAGAACGACATCTTCACGGACGCTCGTCTCTGCCACCGGAATCGTGCGGGTGTGAGCACGCACTCCCATTGGCAGACAGTTGACCAATAGCGTTCTTCGTTCGAGTGCAGAGAACATTTTCTGGAGAGCGAATTCGAGAAACAGCGCAGCGGTTCTTTGTTCCGCATGGGTTTCCGTTCCCAAAGAAAAGAAGCCGGTTTGTCCAGAACTGGAAAAGAACGCCGCCACGTCCGACAGTCGATCTTTGGCAGCTATCTCCGCAAATCTCCGGCCAAACCACGTTTGCTTGTCCAAAATAGGCACCTGCTCATGGAATTCGTCGAAGCAGGTAATCGTCCCGGCGCCGATACCACGCTGTTCAAGAAAACACCGATATCCGGGGACGTTCCGGATCGCGTGGCGAAAAACCTTTATGACTCGATCAGGGACACTCGACAGAAATTCGTCTTCCTTAGTCCGACCGAGGCTCGCGGCCATCCGACAGATCGAACGCCGTAACAGAAACTTACGCAGGTCGATCATGAAAGATATAGAACTCCGCTCCTTACACTACTCCCTCCGGCCGTCCAAGATTTTCATGATGTCACTAAGTGACAATCCCGCACCTACGCGCTCGGCAGGTCCGTTTAAGAGGCGCATGCAATTCTCGGAAAAGATGGCCCGTTCGAATTCTTCGGGAAGTCCGATACTTTTCATTGTATCGACAAAATCGCGGATTCGATGCGGCCGTCCCGCGGATGGCATTGGGTAGTCCGTCCCAAACACGATCTTTTCAAGCCCAATTCTGGCGATAAGGTCAGGTGTCAACAAGGTCGCGATTTCATACACGTAGGCTGCAGTGTCGATAAACACGTTCGGATTCTTCTCCACCACCATGAATGCCTCGTTGTGCCAGAGCGTCCCGAGATGCGTCAACATCATCCGCATCGCTGGGAATCTCGTTGCGACGTCGTCGAGGAGAATAGGGTTTGCGCGATCGAGCCGACAAAGAGCCCCGAACGGGGTTGTCCCCACGTGAAACACTACCGGAATATTGAGTTCTATCGCTTTCTCATAGATCGGGAAAACGCTCTCGCTGTTCGGGAAGAAGTCCTGGAGCGGCGGATGCAGCTTAAGCCCTTTCAGATTCAATTCCTGCACGGCGCGAGCCAGCTTCGACGGTGCTTCCGGATCGTGAGGGTTCACGGAGGCAAATCCGATGAAGCGGTCTGGATGTTTTTCACAAAGTTGGGAAACATATTCGTTTGATGAAAATACAATGGGCGCATCGACTGCGTAGAGGATCGACTGAGAAACGCCGGCTTCATCCATTTGCTCGATCAGCACCGAAGGATTCAGCAGTTTCACGGTGGCTTCCAAGTCTGCAAGCACAGAGATACCACTCGGAAGATTGAGGTTTCCATATTTCCGATACATGGCATCCAGTTCAATTAGGTGAGAGTGGGCGTTGATGATCTTGGCCATAGGGTGTCTGTATCTTCCTGCGAACTCAGCGGGTCAGTGGTGTATTTAGCAAGTCCAATTCTAGTTGTGCAGTTGACCTCTTTGCACCGTGGGTCCTACGCTGCTGATGCTTTTCGTAGAAGCCGCATCGGAAACGCGGGAGAATGCTTCAAGAGCTCGCACGAATAATGTATGCAACGGGCCAAGCCCGAGAAGCATTCGAGAACGCCACCTGCTCGCACAGCATTTAACCCCTAAAATCTAAAAGTGAACGCTGCCCCTACCCCGGATCCAGACACCTCGCCGGAGCCGGACTATTTCCGCCACTATTTGAATCGGACGATCATGCTCTTGGGAGAAGAGGCCGTGCAGACACTGCGGACAAAGACGGTGGCGGTAGCTGGTTGCGGCGGACAGGGTGGAGGTGCGTGCCTCACTCTCGCTCGAATGGGGGTGGCCAGTTTCATTCTCGCAGACCCAAAGCCGTTTGATGAACCTGATATCAACCGCCAGTGGGGTGCGAACCGTTCCACTCTCGGTCGGAACAAGGCGGAGGTGTATGCGGAGATGCTTCGTGACATTAACCCTGAGGTGCAGATCAAGGTCTTCACATCGGGGATCACCGATACCAACGTTGAGGAGTTCCTGGAAGGAGCCGACCTGCTTATAGACTGTCTCGACATATCGGTATCGGGAGCCTTGCGGAAGCGCCTGTTTTCCAATGCCAGCGGCATGGGCATGCACATCTTTACCGGAGCCATGCTTGGTTTCGGGGGGATGGTTGCGGGCTCCTATCCAGGCGGTATTCCTCTGGAGTTCGTCGCAGGAGTTGAAGATACGGCCATCGGCGGTTCGGCTTTGCCGACGGCATTGCGCGATGTCTTCGTGCCTGACCATCTGGCACGACTTGAGCGGTCCCTCCCGATCCGTCGCGCGCCATCGATTGCCGTTTCTCCCGGGTTGCTCGCGATGGTGCTCAGTGTGGAATCTGCACTTGCCTTGCTGGGAAATACGATTGCCGGCTGGCGCCCGCCGGTCTGTCTTCCGCGCATCATCCTGATGGATCTGCTGAGCATGAATTTCCGGGTCGCGCACGTGGATGATCTGCTGCTCGGGCGCTCTCTCAAGGCCCACGATTCGGCCACGGCCACCGTTGCGGTATTCTCAGAGAGGGCAGCCCCAATCTCTCCGGAGGCGCGAGCGGGGATCCTGGCGGCTGTGGGATTCAATACAAATCTACTCCCACATGACGCCTTAGAATTGGATCTCATCACAGACAGTTGGAGCGAGATTCCCGGACCAATTACAACTCGTCCGGATGCTGGGCAAATGTGGTCAGAAGGTTCGACTGAGCAGCCACTTCAGGCACTCTACGGATACAAGTACATCGTTCCAGTCTCTCGCGGGCGATTTGCAGAAGCGCTTCTTTGCAAGGCACTCGCCGCGCGTCCGGGGATTGTCGTCTCAAATTCGCTGTTTCCGACGACCAGATTTCATTTGGAAACAAACGGTTTCACCGTCCGGGAGATGGGAAGCCCTGACGCGTTCGATCCAGCGAGTGAGTTTCCATTCAAGGGCGACCTCGACATCGACCGACTCCGGGAGGCGCTTTCGGCCCGGGAAGGTGTCGCAGCGATCTACATCGAGTTGTGCTCAAACGCTCTGGGAGGACATCCGGTCTCCTTGGCCAATCTGTCTGCCGTCCGGGCGCTGGCCGCACCGCATCGCGTGCCCGTACTCGTCGATGGCTGCAGGGCCTTCGAGAACGCGGCGCTGATCCGTGACCGGGAAGTCGGCCAGGCAGATCGTTCGCTCGTAAACATCGTGAGGGAGATTGGATCGCTCACGGATGGCTGCGCTTCGAGCTGTGCGAAGGATTTTCAAAGTCGCGTAGGTGGATTCATCGGCACGAATGACCCGGTCTTGTTTCAGGGAACAAGCGATCTGACTCTCGCCTTCGGCGACGGTCTCGACGACGCCTCGCGCAAGGATTTTTGTGGGGCACTATCCGCGAACCTTGAATCCGACTCGGGTTCATTCGGGCGGGTGCGACAGGTACAGCGCCTTTGGGAGATGCTCCGACAGCTAGGAGTGCCGGTAGTGCAGCCCGCCGGAGGACATGCGGTGTTTGTGGATGCGCGTGCGATGTTCCCGCAGATCCCCCAAGATCAATTTCCAGCCCAAGTGCTCGCGAACGAACTTTTTCTCACCGGCGGTGTGCGTGGCGCGGTGAACTTTGCCTCGCCGGAACAGCTGAGCCGGGGCATCCACTTGGTCCGCCTGGCGATTCCGGTGGGCTATTGTCAAGATCACGCGCTCGCGGCTGTTCCGATTGCTTTCGAGGCAATCCTTGCGAAGCGGGATCGCATCGTCGGTCTGAAACGGGTAGGAGCTCCTCCCGGAGTCGCCGCCGAATTTGCCGCGGAGTATCGTCCAGTGGGGTGACGGAAAGGCTTACGTTTCGACGCTCCTCCTACTATTCTAGCCTCGCAGTTCGCATCGACATGGCGACCAAACAACGAAACAAAAATGCCCCACCAGCGATTTGCTGGTGGGGCATTCTTGACGTCAGTAATTCGGAACCTAGGCCGCAGAAACGGCCGGAACGCTTGCCCTTCTGCGACGCCCGATCATCGGCACCAAGCAGCCGAGTGCAGCCAAACCGGTTGCGGGTTCGGGGACGGATGTAGGCGGAACGATCGAAGTTCTGATCGGATCCTGGCTGCTCTGCAACCATGGTCCCGCACCAGCACTCGTCGAGGTGAATTGAAACGAAAAATCCGCAGTATTTCCTACGATATGCGGAGCGATAAATCCGTTGTTATCGTAAGCAGCGTTTAGGGCACCAACACCCCCAAGAGTAGGAGCTACGCTGAAGAAGCCTGCACCGGCACCTGCACCGTTGAGAGCGTCCCCATTGAAAGTCGTCTCCACCTCGGTCAGTGGCCCGCCGAGGTCACCTGCCCCGCGCAAGAAACCTGCGGTTGACCGAGTCGTGAGGACCGGGCCAGGGAACAAATTGCTATCGGTTACACTTGTGTAACTCGCCCCACCGAGACGTCCTGCAGGACCCAAGGCTTGGTTGAAGTTTGTGAAAGGGTTCAAAGTGTTTTCGAGGTAGAAATCCGCTCTCCACCCCACACTATCTATGGTCTGGCTGTCGTTCAATCCCGCACCTACTCCGACCTGCTTCAAGAAGAAGTCCTGGCCACCGTAGAACATGATTGTCAACTGCTGCTTATCTACGATTGGATCCCAGATCGGGTTGACGAGGTCGCCTGCATTGAAGATTTGGGTGACAACGGCGATGCCCCAAGAATCATCCTTCAGATTCCCGAATGAACCGGTAGGTAAAGAGCCACCTGCCTGAATCGCTGTGGCTGCATCCAAGATTGGAACCCCTGCGGCAGGATTGTTGGATGCCCCTATGGTCGCGTTTAGTGGGAGACTATTGTAGAGTGTCCCCTCGTCGAAATTCGCGAGCTTAAAGACGAGCTGCTGTGGCGCTATGTTTTGGAAAAGAACCGCCTGGGAGTTAACTGCCAACAAACCCAGAGCGGATACACCTGCGAGAAGCGCACGTGTCTTAGTGTTTCGTAATTGTAGCTTCATAGTTATTTCCTGTTGATTGTTTGCCTTTAAGTTGCCTTTGTTCCGCGCGAATCGCTGGCTATATGCTATCTGAGTCGGCCGTCACTTCGAAACTCGCGAACGTCACGCTATGGAATTGACGACGCCCGTCGATTTCCTCCGCCGCCCAAATGCTCCGGTGAGCATGGGGAGCATACAGCCAAGACCAATCAACGCGGTCGTTGGCTCCGGGATGACGCTGCCGCGGAAGGGATCCTGACTGCTCAGGAGCCAGTCGCCAGACCCATCGACGGTTGCAGTGAATTGAAGTGAAAAGTCAGCCCTCTTACCAGCGACGTGCGGGGACAAGAAACCATTCGTATCCCATAGGGAATTCAGTGAACCGGTCCCGCCGAGAGTAGGCGCCACGCTGAGGAAAGCAGCACCGGAGCCAGCGAGGTTCAGTGAAGTGCCAATCGACGTAGTCTCAAATTCGGTGGCCAGTCCACCAAAATCCCCGGTGCCGCGAAGAAATCCGGAATCCGATCGCATTGTCAGCACAGGCCTCGCCGTTGTAGCGGTGCCAGAGTTTAACCCGAAATTACTGTCAGTGACGGTGAGGTATGCGTCATCCGCCGGTCGGTTCGCAGCAAGCGCAGGATTGCCGGGAGTGAAACTTGTGTGACTGCCGAGCGTAGTGTCCGACAAATAAACGTCGATTTGAAGCCCGCGGCTTGCAATGGTCATACTATCATCCTGCGGTCCGGGATTCAGCCCGAGACTGACTTGCTTTCCGTAAAAGTCTTGGGTTCCGTAAAACAACGTTGTCAACTGCTGGTTATCCGCTGCAGCATTCCAAACCGGCGTGACCAGATTGTCGGAACGGAAAATTTGCTGAATAACGGCAATGCCCCAAGAGTCTTCAGCTAGGCTCCCGCCCGCACCCGGAATTGCCCCGGTATTCCGGGCACCAACGGGCGCTGAGACTTGCTGCGCATCCATTAACCCCACACCAAGAGCCGGGTTGTTCGTCGCTCCAATCTCTCCATTGAGCGGCTGCGTCGCGTAGAGCGAACCTTCCTCAAAGTTCGACAACTTCCACACATACGTGACACCGGAGGGGAGCTGCGGGAGATTCTGGAAGGCGACAGCTTGGGCGTCTTGAGAAATAGAGAGTCCGAGAAATGCGGCGAGGGCTGCGGCGGATGGAGCGAGGTAGGTTCGGGTCTTCATGGTCTTTCTTGAGTGAGTATTAGTGCTGGCTGCTGTCAATCAGTGGTTTGATCTGGTTTTCCGCCTCAGCCTCCGGGCCAATGTTGTGTGGCTTTGGATTCTTAGTTAGTTCGGATTACCGCTTTGATTGGAGACTGGCAAACTGGCCGCGTGGTGCCAAGCAGAAAATGCAGTCTTTTTTGAACGAGGGAACCATACCTCTAATTGCCAGACTTTGTCCTACACAGTAGTCCGTGCGAACATGAAATGGCTTTAGCGGCCGAATCGGCACCACGCCCGCTTCACTCGCCGTGCGATCGACCTGTGCCAAAAGGCGCATCCGACCACTGTTTGAGAAGATTACCCGCCGAGATCCGCAGGCTGCTCACGTGCGACAATCGGGCCGGGCCGGTTGGACGGGCCGCAGATCTATTTCGTTGGGGAGCCGGTTTCCGCTGCCCGCTGCTTCAGCATCGCCCGCGTTTTCGCCACCACTTCGCGCTCTTCGGGCAGGATTTTTCCGGATTCAGCGAGATTGAGGTATTTCTCGGCTTCCCCGGCTGATCCGGCGTAGGCGAGGAGGACGGAGTAGTACGCCGCGACCGACGGGATCTGCAGAAGTTCAACGGGCAGGGCGCGGTAGACCTTGAGCCCTTCCTCGGTATTGCCAGCGAGATGCTCGGCGTAGCCGTAGGTCGTCGTAATGATCGGATTGTTCGGGTTTTTGCGGTGGGCTTCCCGAGCGAGGGTGATGGCGCGCTCAATGTTCGTGTTGAGCAGGAGCGAAAATGCCGCCACATCGTTCTGGGCGGAGGCGTCGGCGGGATCGAGTTCCAGCCGACGAGTGGCGAGGTTGAGCATACCGCGCGTGTTGCCCTGCTCCGCATACTGCGCCTGGAGCGCGCGGATGGCCCACTGTGGGTTGTCCTTGCCGCGGGCTACTTGCCAGAGGAGATCGGCCGCTTCTGCCTCCCACTTGATGCCGCTCGCGAAGCGTGTCAGCTGCTCCAGTGCCTCGGGCCGATTGCCCGTCGCCTTGACGGCGTTCGTCCACTGATTGCGGGAAGCGAGCGTATCCCCTTCTTCGCGAAGCACCCGGGCGAACAAAGCCAACCGCATGAAATCGGAATACTCCCAATTGCCTTCGGAGACCATCGGCTTGAGGCGCTGCCAATCCCGCAGATTCGCGTAGGACTCGGCGATGGCCGTCGGCACCGGGTACTGATGGCGAATCTCATCGGGCAGGCTCTTGCTCCAGTCCGCAGCGATGAGGGCCATGGTGTTTTGGTTCAGCCAAGTGATCAAAGTTGCTGCCTGCTCCGGGTTGCGACTCGCCACGGACTGGACATCCATGAGGTACGAGTGGAGTTCCGGGCGTTTGAATTTTCGCATGAGGTCAAGAAGGAGCATCCGATCCTCGAAGGGCGCGTCGGGCCTGGCTTGAAGGTCGGCGGCGAGGAGGAACCCTTCCTTCCATTCACTGCGGCGGAAGTGGTCCTGGATCAGCACTCGATGGGCGCGCTGGCGGAACTCCGGCCTGTCCCGGAATTGCTCAATCGTCGCGCGTGCTGCCTCGCGCACCGATGCTTCCGGCGCCTCAAGCTGCGCGGTCGCCAGCCCGAAGCGGTATCCCTCGTTCCCCGGTTCAAGCCGCACTGCTTCGGCGAAATGTGTCGCAGCCTCGGCGGCCCTGTTCGAGGCCCGGTCGATCCGGCCGGCGATATCGTGGAAAGCGGCGGTTTGCTTCACCGCAGCCGGCATGCTCACGAGCGCCTGCTCGGCCATGGTGATATTGCCGCTGCGCAAGCCCGCTTCGGCCCATTCCAAATAGTTTTCGGCAACCTGTGGCTCCAATTCCGCCACCGATCGATGCCAAAAAACCGCCTGCGAGGAACCAGCGACGTCCGCGAGTTCGGCCATAATTTTGGTCACTTCCAGATTGCGAGGTGCCATTCGGAGTGCCCACTGCGCAGCGATCAGCGCCTGACTGTAGTCCTTCTGCTGCAAAAAATTGCGCGCCTTCTTCACGATCCGATCTTCGCGGATGTGGACGTACGCCCGCCAACCGAAGATGCCCGCAGCGGCAAGCAGCACGATGCCCACGATGGCGTACAGCCAGAGGCGTAACCGGCGGCTCTTGGGCTTGGTTGCGGGGGTCGGTGGGGTGTCAGCGAGCGCGGCCATTGCGATTGAAGTTTTCCGTTCGGGGTTCTCTCGAGAAAAGCGATCCCGGAGAATTGAAAGGTTGTGCAGGGGAAGGCGTGAAATCAAACCCTATCCACCACCCGTGTCAGCGTCCCATTCAGTGCGCCAATTGCGCGCCCCGTTTGATCGAACAGCCTTCAGCTCGACTTCCGGGCGAGGGCGACGCGGCCGGTGCGAGTCAGTTCGATGATGCCGAACTTGTCCATCAGCATGAGGAATTTCTCCACCTTGCTCTCGTTACCCGTGATCTCGATGGCGAGGTTGTTGTGCTGCACGTCGAGGATCTTTGCGCGGAAGATGTCGCACATCTGCATGACCTCGGCGCGGCTCTGGGCGTTGACTTTCACGCGCATCATCACGAGCTCGCGCTCGACCACTTCGTCGTCGCGGAAGTCTTCGATCTTGATCACATCCACGAGCTTGTTGAGCTGTTTGGTCACCTGCTCGAGCA
>JANPIS010000131.1:0-7166 GCA_031425095.1 Chthoniobacteraceae bacterium | reverse complement strand
CAGCGCCTCTCCATACGCCCAGTCAAAGGGACCTTCGTTGGTCCATACCTTCGCGCGTTTATCGAGCAGGAAAGTCTTCAGCTTGCTCTGCACTGCGAAGCCCTCCGGCACGGAGGTGAGCGCCTTGACGATCTGCGCGAGCTTCTCTTTCGCGACGCCAGTCTCCACGGGAGCGTGCGAATATTTCGGTTGCCCGACCGCGGTTGAGCCCGTGAAGCGGTCGAGCGTCTTGTCCTTCTCCGCTTCCTTCACTTCGGCAAGCGCGCGATCGTGACGCTCGGCCATCTCTTTCTCCAGAGCGGTCGCGTCTTCGACCGAGAGAATCCCATCGGCGAGAAGGCGCTTTTTGAAAAGTGTCCCGACGCTCGGGTGCGTATTGATGTCCGCATACATCGTCGGCTGGGTGCTGACGGGATCATCGGCTTCGTTGTGCCCGTGCCGCCGGTAGCAGACGATGTCGATGACGACATCACTCTTGAAGGTCTGGCGAAATTCGAGCGCGAGTTCCGCGAGAAACCGCACCGCGACCGGATCGTCGCCGTTCACATGGAAGATCGGCGCCTCGATCATCTTCGCGACATCCGTGCAGTACTGGGAAGAGCGCGCATCCTCGGGCAGCGTCGTGAATCCGATCTGATTGTTGACAATGAGATGGATGGTTCCGCCGGTGCGATAGCCGGGGAGTTGCGACATGTTCAGCGTCTCCGCGACGACACCCTGTCCGGCAAAGGCTGCGTCGCCGTGCACGAGCACAGCCACTACTTTCCGACGCTCGTCAATGTCGTGCCGGATGCGCTGGCGCGCACGCGCCATCCCTTGCACCACGGGATTCACTGCTTCGAGGTGGCTCGGATTCGCCGACAGCCGCACCTCGATCTGCTCGCCCGTCTTGAGTTTGCGCGTGGTGTGGTAGCCGAGGTGATATTTCACGTCGCCGTCGCCGAGGATCGCATCCGGCAGAAAGTTCTCCGAGAACTCGGCAAACATGTGCCGGAAGGGCTTCCGCAGAAACTCCGCGATGACGCTCAAGCGCCCGCGATGGGCCATCCCCATGCAGATCTCCTCGACGCCGCGCGCGGGCGAAGCTTCGAGCACTCCGTAGAGCGCCGTGATCAACGCCTCACCGCCCTCGAGGGAGAAGCGCTTCTGGCCGACGTATTTCTTGTGGAGGAAGCCTTCGAAGCTCTCGACCTTCGCGAGCTGGCGCAGCATGCGCCGCTGCACGTCGGCCGGGATCGCCGCCTCCGGCATGGTGCCCTCGATCTTTTCCCGGACCCAGTTCCGCACGCGCGGATTCTGGATGTGCATGAACTCCACGCCAATGTGCCGACAGTAGATCGCCTCGAGCGAGGCGATCATCTCGCGCAGCTTCATGCTTTTGCCACCGAGGTAAAACCGCGACGCGACCGGCAGATCCAAATCCTTCTCGCCGAAGCCAAGCTCACGCAGCGTCAGGAGCGGATTGGCCGGCGAATTCTGGGCAAGCGGATCGAGGTGCGCGATGGTATGGCCCAGCGTGCGATACGCGTACACCAGCCCATCGACGCGCGACTGGAGGGGAGCTTCGGCGCCACCCGCGGTCTCCACCGGTGCCGCCACGGCGGCGCTACCGCCATTTTTGGACGACACGGTGTTGCCGAGTTCGAATCCTTCGAAAAATGCAGCCCAGTGGGCATCTACCGAGGCTGGATCCTTACGCCAGCTTTCGTAGTTCTGGTCGAGCAGGTCGGAGTTGGAGCGGTTCGCAAACGAGATGTCCATACAGTCGAATAGGGCGGACAAGGTAGGCGGCACACCTCTCCGCTCAACCCGAATCGTCAACGGGCCGCGAACAGATTCGTGTTCCGCTCACTTTCTAGCGAGATCGAGCTTCTCCAGTTCCACCCACACGCTGCCGATGAAGACCTCCGCGTTCGCTTTCAAAAGCACCCGATCCCGGTCATCCGAGAGCCAGACGCTCGCCTTCCGAAATTTCCGATGCGGCCCGAGCTCAAGATCGCGATCGATCGTCCGGAGCTTGATGTCGAGTTTCACCGCCGGCCATGCACGCCCCGTGACCTGAATCCGCTCGCGCCCGACCACTTGGACCTGCGCGAAATACGCACCAGTCGACGGATACACGACCATGCTGTAGCTCTCACCCTGGCGGAGTTGCTGGCTGCGGACGAAGAGCAGGCTGGTCTGCAGATCGAGCACGTTCGGACACTTAAAGCGCTTGGGCTTCGGCGGCTTGGTGCTTTTCGGCTTGCCGCTCGCCGGCGTGCTCTCACGGATCCGGGTCACGCCTTCGGCGTCGAAGGTGACGCGCGTCCGATGCGTTTCGTCGCTGTAGATCTCCGTCTGTGAAATGCTGAGGGGCGTGAGCGTTGCCGGACGACAGAGCGCCTCATGCCTCGCGTCGAGCCGCCACATCGCGCGCACCGCGCCGGAGGTGGCGGTCGTCATCGTCAGCCTTTGCTCGCCGCGTGAAGTGCGCGCAAAATCGAACTCCGCCCGCGCCGCTGGGATCGCTCCCCAGCCAAAACGATACTGCGCGCGCAGCGGGGGAGGCGCCGGAAATCCGCCAGGCTTTGGCGCGGTCAACGATGCCCGCCAATCGCCTGCCAGCGCCGGAGCTGCAATCAACAGCCAGACTGCCAGCAGCGGGGTTCTCACGACCCACCCAATCGGATGCGCTCGATCGCGCTCGTGGCCAGCCACCCGCGACGGTCGTCGGGCAGTTCGCAGTAAGTCCACGGTCCGCGTTCGCTGAGCACCCGCACGCGACTGCCCGCGGGCAGGATGCCCGCCAGCGCCGCACTTTCCGCAGGCGCGAGATGCGCCTCGACCTCGCGAGCAGTGACGATCGCGAGCGCACGATTCTTGGCGTGGAGCGAGAGACCAAACGAGGCTGTGCCCGCGACCAGGGCACAAGCGAGGAGACACAGTGCAGGCACGATCCGACCACCGCCTCCCGCGGTGAAGATTCGCACCAACGCAAACACGCCCGCCCATCCGACCAGCATCGCGACCACCGTCCACACATTTTCGCTCACCTTCAACAACCCGCGCTGCGCAAAGGGCCGATGCAGATCGCGGGCGTGGGTTTGTTCTTGGAGGAGCTTGAGATTCGCCGCCGCCTCGGGGTGCGCGGGATCGAGGGCGAGCGCCCGCTCGTAGCCGAGGACGGCTCGTCCAGGCGAGCCGAGGCGGAAGTCGGTGTTTCCGAGGTTGTGAAAAAGGTTCGCGCTTCGTGTGTTGGCATCCACGAGCTTTTCGTAGAGCTGCTTCGCTTCGGTAAAACGGCCGGCGTCGTAGAGCTCGTTCGCCGTTTCAAAATCTCCGGCGTGCGCGCCGACGCAGCTCAGCAAGAGCAGCAAAGCGGCACCGCCTGCGAATCCCCACTGCGTAGATCCGTCAGCTCTTACCATGGGCTGCAGAAAATTTCCCGATCGTCGCCAGCACCCGTTCGCGGTCCGCAGTGGAGACGCGTCCATCGCTGGCCGCGCCGCCGCCCGCGTACAGCATTTCCGCGCGAGCATTGAAGATCTCCGCTACTGCGTCCGTCGTTTCACGATCCAGCCGCCGCGATGCGCATGCGCCCGCGGCATCGACGCTTCCGGCCAGTTGGCCGGTGCCGATCGCCGTCTCGAGTTGAATCAGCCGCGTGGCCGTCTCGAAAAACTCCGCCTGCGAGGACTCACCGCGCAGCTTCTGCAGGAGAGCAGCCTTCTCCCGCTGCATCGCCTTCCGCGCGCGCTCATCTTCGCTGCGGTGCAGCACCCGGCGTGCGATCAGGATGATGAGCATGGCCAGCGGCACGAGCTGCGCGAGGAGGAATGACCGGCGCGCGTAGAGGGGTACGAAGGACTCGCGCACCTCGCCCAATTCGTAGTGCAAGCCGAGGATGTCCGCGGACTTCTCTGGTGGCGTCGGCGGTTGATCGGGTTCCGCCGGCGCCGCGGCCGAAGCCTTCGGCACAGGAGGAGGCGGTGGCGGCGGCGCACCCTGCACGACCAGCGGCGCTGGCTCGCTTTTGATCGTCACGTATTTTTCCGCCGAAGGATCGAAGTAGGAAAACTGGAACACGGGCATCGCGTTCTTGGTCGTCTCCGGGATCACGGCCACCTCAAAGGTTTTCACGCCGCTCGTGGCGAGCTCATCTTCGGCGGTAAAATTTTGGGACGGCGGGTAACTCCGCCAGCCCGTCGCATCGGCCATGGTCGGCGCGGCGACGCGGTCGAAATTCCCGCGCCCCGAGACGCGCAGTCGCATCGTCACCGGATCGCCCACCTTCACCTCTCGCGGGCTGCCCTCGGCCACGAAGCGGAAGTCGCCCACGGCACCTGAAAAGTCCGCCGGCCGGCCCTGCACGGGTAGCGGCTTGACGTCCAGTTCGACAGCCTCAGCGCGGGTCGTCATGCGCTGCGTGGCGGAAAAGGCTCCCCCCCCGAGGACGTCGTCGAACATGTCGAAGACGGAACGCTGGCGATTGCGCTGCGCGCGCGGCACCTGCGCGATGAAACTGAACTCCGAGGGGCCGATCTCGATCTTCCCGGCCTTGCTTGGTGTGATCGCGGTGCGGAAGACGACGACATTGTACTCACGGCCATCCTTGCGGGACACCTCGCGACGCGGCTCGGTGAGCTTCGTCTTTGTGAAACCTTCCCCCTGAAACTGGGGCAGAGACTCGATCTGCGACTGAACGGCGGCATCCACGAAGAGCCGGATTTCCGCCGGGATCGCTTCGCCTACGTAAGCGGTCTTCTTTGGCACCGAGATCTCAGCGAATGCGACCCGCTCCATGGCGGCCGCGCCCTGGTTTCCGCCTTGGTTTCCCGGATTGCCTGCGGCCACGCTCAACGAAAGCGGCCCGGTCTGATAACGGCGTCCATCCACTTCCAGCTCGATCGCCGGGATGGTGAAGGTGCCGGCCCGCATCGGGACCACCTGATACATCTGCGTGACGCTCGCGGACATCGCGCCGTTGATGATCTGCATCTGCGTCGAGGGGCCCACGTAGCGAATGTCCAGCCCATCGACCTGCACCGGTGGCGGCTGCCCGACGCGACTCGTGCCATTGCAGCGCAACTCCAGTCGCACGGGTTCACCGACGACGGCGGTGCCACTGGAGAGCGCGGCGGAAACGCTCACGCCCTGCGCAACAACGCTGCCGCAGCATGCGACGAGCAGGGTGAAAATGGCGAAGAGGCGGAGATTCATTTACCAGTCGCGGAAAGCACGCTCGGGCATGCGACGCTCGGTGCGTTCGCGCAATTGCACGCGGTCATCCTCGGCTTTGAGGGATTCGAGGAGCGCCTTGGCCTGCTGCTCGGTCATCTTGCCTTCCGCCGCGGCCTGCGCATCGGCCGCTTCCTCCTTGGCCGGATCGTTGCCGTCCTTCTCGTACTGCGGCGCGGCCTTCATTTCGCCCTCCTTTTTTTCTCCAGCTGGCTCGGGCTTTGGCTGCTCTTTCCCGTCTCCCTGCTTTTCGTCCTTCTTGTCCCCTTTCTCGCCGGCCTTATCCCCATCCTTCTCCTCACCGGATTCCGGTTTCCCATCCTTGCCGTCTTTGCCTTCGGACTTCTGCTCCTGTTTTTCGCCGTCCTTTTCTTCGCCCTCGGATTTCTCCTGCTCCTGCTGGTCCTTCTGCTCCTTCTTTTGCTGGTCCTTCTTCTCGGACTTCTGCTGCTGCTTGTCATCCTGCGGCGGCTCCTGCTCGAGCTCCTCGATCATCTTCCGCACCATGTCGCGGTTGTGCGTGGCGTTCTCATCCTTCGCATCCACTTTCAGCGCCTCGTCATAGTGCTGCAGCGCTCCACGCCACTCCTGCAGCTTCGAGTCGCGCTCCTTCTGTGCGGCCCCGCGCTGGTAGAGGGTGTTGCCCAGATTATACTCCGCCTTCGCGCGGAGTTGCGGATCGGGCGAGGTCACCGCTCGCGCAAAGGACTCCAGAGCCCGGTCGTATTCCCCGGCTTTATAGGCCGCGGCGCCGGAATTGAAGTGAAGCGCCTCGGAGTCAGGTTTGCGCCGGAGCTGTTCGGCAAAGGTCTCGAGCGCACCTTTGAAGTCCTCCTTCTCGTAAGCGGTCACTCCGGGGTTTTTCGCCTGCGCGAAAGTGGGCAGAAGCAGCAGCAGCGCGGCGACGCGCCGGGCGACGATGGCCGGCGAAGTACGCCGCCGTTCGCCGATCAGCATCGAAGCCGCGAGACAGGCGAGCGCCGCGCCGAGCGGCCACTGGTAGCGCTCGATCGGCTGGCGGGAGAGTTTGGCATCGATGTCTTTTTCAGTCATGGCGGCGAGCCCGTCGCGGACGATTTGCTGCATCTCCGCGGGGCCGTTGAGGAGGCGAACGTAGAATCCTCCGGTCGCTTCCGCAATCTTCCGCAGACGATCTTCATCAAGGCGCGACTTCACAAACTGCCCGGCATTGTCCTGCACGAACCCCGTGCCGCCGCCCGCACGGGGCAGCGGAATGAGCGCACCATCCGCGGAGCCCACACCCACCGTGAAGATGCGGATCGAATCCTTCACCCGCTCGGCAGCCACCATGCCGTCTGCGTCCAACTCCTCGCCATCGGTGAAAATGACGAGTGCCCGGTGGTCGCTCTCGCCTTTCCCAAAGGCATCGACCGCCGCCTTGATGGCGTCGGCGATATTCGTTCCGCCCTGCGGGATGATCTCGGTGTCGAGTTCCTGGAGCGACGTGTAGAGCGCATTGTCGTCCGCAGTCAGGGGAGCCTGCAGGAAGGACGTGCCGGCGAAGGCGATCAGCCCCACGCGATCTCCC
The DNA here is from genome assembly GCA_031425095.1 of Chthoniobacteraceae bacterium. Lineage (GTDB taxonomy): Bacteria > Verrucomicrobiota > Verrucomicrobiia > Chthoniobacterales > Chthoniobacteraceae > JANNXQ01. The sequence goes on along the minus strand of JANPIS010000131.1, from coordinate 397 downwards.
GGGAGCTGCCCGATGAGATCCTGTGCGGCGAGCTTGGCCCGCTGGAGGCGGTTCGGCGTGAGATCCGTCGCCAGCATGCTGCGCGAGGTATCGATCGCGAGGAGGATGTCGCGTCCGCGGCGTTTGGTCTCCTGCCAGGTGAAGCCATAGCGCGGCTGGGCCAGGGCCACGACGGCGCACGCGATGCCCAATAGCAGGAGGAGAAAGCGCGCGCGCCGCCGCCAGACGCTCACGCTGCCGGCAAGACGATCCGCCAGCCGCACCGCCACGAGCTGACTCAGCAGCCGCGCGCGGCGGCGTTCATTCAGGAGGAAGAGCAGCGCCAGGAGCGGAAGCACGGCCAGACCCCAGAACCATTGCGGCTGGGCGAAGGTCATGAGTTTTCCTCCCTCCGAGA
>JANPIS010000130.1:0-1802 GCA_031425095.1 Chthoniobacteraceae bacterium | reverse complement strand
TACATTCAGCCGGTCAAGCAGACCCTCAGCTCTCTCGACGGCCCCACCGCCACGATGGACAAGGTGAAGGCGCTGATGGGCAAAGGCCGCGGCTTCCGCTACTCCCACACCGAGCCCTACGAGGCCGCGCTTCCCGAAGTGACCGCCGCCCGCAAGGTCGGTGACTGCAAGGACAAGGCTCTCTGGCTCTGCGACCAGTTGGATGACGAGAACGTCCGCTTTGTCATCGGCAAGATGAACCGCAGCTCCCACATCCGCCACGCCTGGGTGCTCTGGAATGACGGCACTGAATGGTGGGTGCTGGATTGCACGCTGAATTTCCGCCCCATCCCTGCGAGCAAGGTCGCACCCGGCGATTACGTGCCGCTCTACTCCTGGAGCAAGTCCGGAACATTCCGCCACACCCCGTCGGGCACCCTGCTGGCGGCGGCGAGCCGGAAGAGCGAGCCGGTGGCGTCGAAGGGCGCTCGCCGCAAGTAAGAACACTTTCATGGGCAGCTTGGCGTCCGGGTCCTTCGGGGCCCGGGCGCCTCGCATTTTCGGGAAGAACGTCGAGCGCAGACGCCGGTCCGCCGCAGCTTCTACGGCTCGCGCTCGCTCGCCTTTCGCAGCGTGGGCTGGGCACGCTGCTTCCACGACTTCACGTCCGCTTGCAGCACTTCGATCGCTTTCTGCAACTGCGTGTCCACCCCGCGCGCCATTTCGCCGGGCTTCGGCCACACGACGTGATCTGGCTTAGCACCGTTGCGTTCCATGTCCTGACCATCCACCGCGGAATACCAGCCCCGGAACGGAAGCCGAAGCGTGCCGACGTCCATAATGCTTGTGCTTCCGGTGCTGATCACGCCGCCCGCGGTCGACACACCGATGAGCGCCCCCCGTTTTAGCGTCTTGATCGCATGAGCGAAAATCTCCGCATTGCTGAAACTGTTTTGATTGCAGAGCACCGCGATGGGCTTCGTCCAGACGGCATACACGATGCGGTCCTGCGGATAGCCCGGCGTCCCGCCGCGGGGAACGGTGATCGCGTGGCTTGGTTGCGAGAGCGCGGTGAGAAGGTGGTCGGTGGTTGATCCGCCGCCATTTTCGCGCACGTCGATGATCAGGCCATCGCGGCCGGCACCCGCCGCGTAGAGCTCCTCCTGGAACCGCTGAAAGCTCGCGTCGTCCATCTTGCTGATGTGCAGATAGCCGAGCGTGCCGCCGGAGGTTTTCTCCACGGTGCCCCGGTTCTCTTTGATCCATTGCTCGTAGAGCAAAGTCCGCGCGGCGGTGTAGCTGATCGGTCGCAACATAACGTCGCGCTCTACGCCTGCGACGGAGATCACGCGCAGGGAAATGTCGCGCTCGAGCGGGCCGTTCAGCACTTCGCTGGGGTCGAGCGTCTGGCTGAGTTCGCGACCGTCGATGCGGAGGATTACTTCGCCGGGTTCAATGCGGCTGGCCGTGTGGCTTGCGGGACCTTTTTGCAGGACATCGCGCACCTTCCATCCTGGCCCGGCAAACGCGGGATCAAAGCGAACTCCGAGATGCGCCGTTTCCTCGCGCCAGGTGTTCGCCGCAATCGGCGGAGCGCCAATCGTGAAGCCGAGATGCGATGCATTCAACTCACCGAGCATGAGTTGCACGACATCGACCACGCCGCGCAGGTCCGGCGCCTCGGCGGCCATGTCCGCATACTTCGCGCGGATCACATTCCAATCGCGGTTGCCGAGTCGCTCGTCGTAGAAACGATCGCGCATCGTCTGCCAGCATTGATCGAAGACCGCGCGCTGTTTGCCCGCCCGCGGGCTCATTTGCTG
>JANPIS010000129.1:0-14141 GCA_031425095.1 Chthoniobacteraceae bacterium | reverse complement strand
TCATACTGCCCGAACATGGTGGGACGGTACCGGAAGGTCCTCGCGATGCGAGCCCGCATGCCAAAAAGTTCTCGCCGCGCGCGATGGTCGCGGCAACTCACACCTTGGTCTTTGCTCGCAAATGGGGTATCTCAACCGCGGCAATTTCTCCCCCACCGATGTGTCTTTCTCTCCGTTGTGACCTTCGCCGCACTGTGTTTGCGGTGATCTACCTCTGTGGTTCGTTCGCGGCGAGCCACGGGCACGGCACTTTTCACGAGCGGTTCGAAGAGCTGAGCGCGGCCTTGCGGGAAAAGCCGGATGATCCAGGTCTGCTCTATCGGCTCGCGGCGGAGTATCTCGAGCATGGTGACTGGACGACGACCCTCGGGCAGCTCGCGCATCTCGACCGCATCGCGCCGGGTGTGGTCGCCACGGATTTGCTCCGCGGGCGAGCGCTCGCGGCGGGCGGAAAGTTTGCGGAGGCAAAGGCGGCGCTCGACGCGTATCTCGTGAAGCAGCCCGGTCACGCCGTGGCGCTCGGGGCGCGGGCGGAGGTCCTCAGCGAACTCGGCCAGCCGCAGCAGGCCGCAGTGGACATGGCGGCATCGATTGCCGCAACGCCTCGCCCGGAACCGGATGTCTATTTCGCGCTCGCGAATTACCTCGTCGCCGCCGGCCAGAACGCGGATGCCATTCGCGCACTCGATGATGGGATGGCCAGGCTCGGCCCGATTTCTTCGCTCATCGATCGAGCGATCGAACTCGAAGTGCAGCTCGGCCGGAGCGACGCCGCAGTGGCCAGGATCGATGCGCGGATGAACGCCGCGCTGCCGCTCCAGCGTCCGATGTTCATGGCGTTGCGGGCCAGTGTCCTCGCGCGGTCGGAGCGTGCCTCGGAAGCCCGCGCTGCGTGGCAGGCGCTGCGCGAATATCTGGCCACACTCCCACCGCTCGATCGCGCTTCGCACTCCATGCTCCGGCTCGCCGAGCAGGCGAATCAGGCGCTCGCCACTCCCGCCCCGTGAAACCATTCCTCTCCCTTATCGGCCGCGCCCTCGCGCTCCTGGCAGCCACTGCGGCTGCTGGGCTGGCGCAGGTAAGTTTCACCGGCGCTCCTTACACGCAGGATTTCAACTCGCTGCCCGGCACGACCAACAACACAACCAACCTGCCGTGGACGAATAACTCCACCATCCCCGGCTGGTACGCCACGAAGTCCACCTATACCGTCACCGATGGCACGCTCGGCGGCAGCGCGGCGGCTTTCGACTCGACGAGCACGGCGGCGCAGAATGTGGGACACTTCAGCTTTGGCCCGCCGGGCAGCTCGGAGCGTGCGCTCGGCATGCGTTCCACGGCGGCGATTGCCGGTCAAACGCCGCTGCACGTCGGTGTGCGGCTCGTCAATAACACGGCGCAGCCCATTACCCGGGTCTCGTTTTCCTACACCGGTGAGCAATGGTTCACGAGCAGCGCGACGGGTAATACCTTCACGCTGACTTCAACTTATCAGCTCGGCGCGTCTTCGCTCACCAGCGGCACGTGGACGAGCGCAGCGACGACCTTCACCGCACCCATCGTCTCCGCAGGCACCGCCACCGCACTCGATGGTAATGCGGTGACAAATCGACGCGGCGTCGCCGGCTCCTTTGCCGTCTCGTGGCTGCCGGGACAGGAACTGTGGCTGCGCATCAGCGACAATGATCAGGCCGGCGAAGAACATGGGCTGGCGATCGACGACTTCGTCTTCTGGGCGGAAAGCGATACCGCGCTCTTCTTCAACGGAGCGACCAGTTACGTGACGATGACCGCGGCCCCCGAGGCACTCGGCGCGAGCACGCTGACGCTGGAGTGCTGGTTTTTGCGCACCGGCACCGGCGCGACCGCCTCGACCGGAAGCGGCGGCGTGAGTGCGATCCCGCTCGTCACGCGCGGTCGCGGCGAGTCGGATGGAAGCACGCTCGATTGCAATTACTTCATGGGCATCCACGCGACCACCGGGACGCTCTGCGCGGACTTTGAGGCATACCCCGCCCCGGGCATCACGGCGGGGCAAAACTATCCCGCCATCGGCAGGATCGTGCTGCCCTTCCACCAATGGACGCACGTCGCGGTGACGTATGATCCCGCGGCGATCGATGGCGAGCGGTGGAAGCTCTTCGTCAATGGAGTGAAGGATGCCAACACCGAGGCGAACCCGCCCTCGGCAGCCATCGGGCGCCACGACAGCATCCAGCATTTCGGTGTCGCTACGGCTCTGAATTCGAGCGGCACAGCGTCTGGCTTCTTCCAAGGCGCGATCGACGAGGTGCGCGTGTGGAGTGTGGCGCGCACTCCGGCGCAGATCGCCGCCGCCAAGAATCGCGAGATTGCGGCGCCCCTGCCTGGGTTGCTCGCCCGTTACGGCTTCGGGGAAGGCACGAGCATCATCGCCGAGAGCAGCGTGCCGGGGGCTCCGAATGGCGCGCTCATCGCGAGCCCCGCATGGGTCTCAGGTCCGGGCTTTGCGGCGAATGCTGCGCCGAGCGTGACGCTGACGTCGCCCTCGAATGGTGGCAGCGCCCAGGAGCCAGCGAGCATCGCTCTTGCCGCGAATGCCAGCGGCGGAGATGGCGAGATTGCGAAGGTCGAATTCTTTGCCGGGGCGACTAAGCTCGGCGAGGACTCCACAGCGCCGTATCAAGTTACCTGGAGCACCGTGCCCGCCGGCACTTACTCGCTCACCGCGCGCGTGACCGACGATGGCGGCGCGACGGCGAACTCTCCGCCGATCGCTTTCACCGTGATGGTGAATGCCAACGCTGCGCCCGGCATCACCGCGCTCGCCCCGTCAGCGGATGCGACGAATCTTTCCGCGCCGGTGACGCTGCAAGTCGCCCTTTCAGATGGCGAGAATGATCCCCTGACGGTGAAGCTTTTCGGCCGCCGCGCCACCCCGGCGCCCGGCCCGGACTTCACGCTCGTGACGCTCCCGGACACCCAGTTCTATTCGCAGAATACGGGAGGCACTCGCGCCGCCATCTACCACTCCCAGACCCAGTGGATCGTGGACCAGCGTGTGGCGCGCAATATCGCCTTTGTCTCGCATATGGGCGACATCGTGCAGAGCGGTGACAATGGCGGAAACCCAGTCGAGTGGCAGGTTGCCGATGCTGCGATGGCGCGGCTGGAAAACCACGCCACGACTCTCACCGCTTACGGCATCCCTTACGGCGTCGCGCCGGGGAACCACGACCTGCAACCCGTCGGTGATCAGAGCGGCGCGAGCGCCTTCTTCAACCAATACTTCGGCGTCGCGCGCTTCGCGGGCCGCACTTACTACGGGGGGCGTTACGGCACGACGAATAACAACAACAACTACGAGTTCTTCTCCGCCAGTGGGCTCGACTTTCTCGTCATCCAACTCGCCTATCGCACGACCCCGGATCTCGCGATCATCGCGTGGGCCGACGCGCTGCTGAAGGCATATCCCAATCGACGTGCGATCCTCACGAGTCACTGGATCGTGAACACCGGAAATCCAGCCTCCTGGGGCGGTGCCGCGCAGACGATTTACGAAAGCCTGAAAGATAACCCGAATCTCTTCATGCTTCTCTGTGGGCACGTCCACGGGGAAGGACAGCGTACGGATCTGTTCGAAGGGCGCGCAATTCATTCGCTGCTTCAGGATTACCAGGGTCGGACGAACGGAGGCGATGGCTGGCTGCGCTATTACGAGTTTTCCCCGGCGAATAACGTCATCCGTGCGCGCACTTATTCCACGACCCTCCTGCAATCGGAAAGCGATACCGACAGTGAGTTCGCGCTGCCGTACGACATGCAAGCGGCGATGGGCCCGTGGGTCGAGCTCACGACCGTGAATATGTCCGGCGGCGGCGCTGGCGCGAGTTACTCCTGGCCCGGCCTCGAACTCGGGAAGGAATACGAATGGTTCGCGACCGCGACCGATGGCATCCACTTGGTAAGCACTCCGGTGCGCCGGTTTGCTGTGCGCGCCGATGCCGGGCCGACCGTCGCGCTCACCTCACCGGCTGATAACGCGACCTATGGCTCCGCAGCCAGCATCCCGCTCGCCGCAACCGCCGCCGACCCGGGTGGCTCAATCGCCCGCGTGGAGTTTTTCCAGGGGAATACGAAGCTCGGGGAGGACGCGTTCGCACCGTATCAGGTGGCCTGGACCGGGATGGCGCCAGGCAGCTACGCACTCACGGCCATCGCCCGCGATAGCGCCGGCAATGCGGCGGTTTCGACCAGTGTCAATGTGACTGTCTCTGGCGCGCCGGGGTCGGGCGCATTGATGCGTGGTCCCTATCTCAATCAGGGCAACGAGAGCAGCGTTGTGGTGCGCTGGCGCAGTAGCCTCCCCATCGTTGGCCGCGTGCGATATGGCATGTCCGCGATGGTGCTCGATCAAACCGCTGAGGACGTTGTCGCGACCACCGAGCACGTTGTGCCAATCCCTGGCCTCTCGCCTTACACCCGGTACTACTACCGCGTCGGCAGCGCTGTGGATACGCTCGCCGGGGGCGATGCGGAGCACACGTTCCGCACCTCGCCGGTGCCGGGCACCGCGACGCCCACACGCATCTGGGTGCTCGGCGATTGCGGTCGCGCGAATGCGAACCAGGCAGCGGTGCGCGATGCCTACGATGCGTGGACCGGCGCGCGCACGCCGGACCTCTGCCTCATGCTCGGGGACAATGCCTATAACTCAGGCACCGACGCCGAGTATCAGGCCGCTGTCTTCAACATGTATCCGACTTTCCTGCGCAAGATGCCCCTCTGGTCGTGTCTCGGGAACCACGATGCGAACAACGGATCTACCGACCCACTCGCGAACTTTCCTTACTTCGACATGTTCACCTTCCCGACGAATGGGGAATGCGGCGGCGCAGTCTCGGGCACTGAGCGCTACTTCTCCTTCGACTACGGGAATATTCACTTTATCAATCTCGATTCGCAAACCAGTAGCCGTGCGACGAACGGCGCCATGGCCACGTGGCTGCAGACTGACCTCGGGAGCACGACGAAGACTTGGATCATCGCTTTCTTCCATCACCCGCCTTACTCGAAGGGATCGCACGATTCCGATGCAGAATCGCAACTCATCCAGATGCGGACCAACTTCGGCCCGATCCTCGAAGCAGGCGGCGTTGATCTGGTGCTCACGGGTCATAGTCATAGCTACGAGCGAAGCTTCTTCATCGACGGCCACTACGGTCCCTCGACCACCTTCACTCCGGCGATGAAGAAACAGCCCGGCAACGGTCGCCCGGCAGGGGACGGTGCCTATACCAAGCCACTCACCGGTCCGCGGGATCACTTCGGGGCGATTTACACCCTCGCCGGCAGCGCGGGTTCCGCGGACGGCGGCTCGCTGAATCACCCCGCGATGTACGTGAGCTACAACACGCTCGGCAGCTTCAATCTCGACATCGATGGGCCGCGCCTCGAAGCCACCTACATCGAATCCGATGGGGAGATCACCGACACCTTCACCATCTTAAAAAGCGGTGCCGCAGACTCCGACAGCGACGGGATGCCCGACGCCTACGAGATCACCCACGGCCTTGATCGACACAGCGCCGCCGATGCCGCGCTCGACCGCGACGGCGATGGGCTTACGAATCTCGAAGAATGGGTGCTCGGCCTCCTCGCCAGCTCGCCCGACCGGTACGCGTGGACCGTCGCGCGGACCGCTCCGAATGTCACCGTCACCTGCCCGACGCTGGCGGGCCGCACTTATCGCGTCTGGTTCAGCGAAGAACTGGCAACGTGGCAGCCCGCGTCCGAGCCGTTTGCTGGGACGGGCGGCGACTTCGTCTGGATCGACGACGGCTCGAATACCGGTGGCCTGCCGTCAGGCACTACGCTGCGCTTCTACCGGATCGCCGTGACGTCCCTTTGAGTAGAGCAGAACCCCGTCCGGCTTCATCAACGCATAAGGTGTGACGATGGCCACGAGGAGTTGTTTCACACGCCGGCGATCAAAGCCCGCGCTGCGGTGTCACACCGGAGTTTCCTGACAGAACCCGCTGCTCCAATTCGCGGGCGTCTGCCCATTCGTGATCCGCACGTGGCGCCGGGCGCGAGAATAGCGCCTCCCTCCGATGGCGCGATGCGGAGCTGGGATCAATGGCACCGGGAATTGACGGGTCCAGTTTCCATTCCGGGTGCGTAGGCTAGACACCGGGTGATGCCCGACTTCTGTCCGAAATATGCAGTTTCAATTCACCCCAAGATTGTTGCCCGTCGTGCGCGATGTTCAGAGTCGTGAGAATTTCGGATGAAGTCCCCGCCCACCATCACTCACTACGCACTCTCCACAGCGGACGAGGACCAATGGCGCCGCATCTTGCCCGCCCGCCTCAGTGTGACCGGTTGCGTCGAGTATCTCCGCATTTGCGAACGGCAAACGGGCTCTACGGCGAAGCTCTTCGTGGTCGAGGGTTCGACACCCCTCGCCGCATATCCGTATCTCGTCCGCACGGTCGATTCGCTGCCCTTTGCGCGCGGAAACTTCGCGCGGTGTTCGGACATCAGTTCGCCGGAATACCGCGGGCCGATCGCCCTCTCCGGTGCGCGCCCCGATGAACTGGTGTCGCTTGATTTCCCCGCGATGTTTTCCGAGCACTGTCGGGAAAGTGGGATGATTGCGGAATTTGCGCACTTGAATCCGTGGAACTCTGGCGGGTCCCTGGTCCTCCCAGATCATGTGAATATGGATCGCGAGATCGTCTATGTGGATCTCACGCAGACAGACGAGGAGATCTGGACTCGCTCTTTTTCGTCGGACGCTCGCCGGCAGACGCGCCAGGGGCACCGGGCCGGGGTCACCGTGCGTCGCGCGGAGTCTCGTGAAGATGTGGCGGAATTTCAGCGACTGCACGAGATCACCATGAAACGCAGGCAGGCGCTGGATCGTTACTTTCATCCGGTCGAACACTTCCTGCGCTTCTTTGAGGAGATGCCGGGCCACGCGTTTTTCGTGCTCGCGGAGTATGATGGGCGCGCAGTCGCCGGCGGCCTCTTCCTCCAGGACGACGCGGACATCTATTGGCACCTCTCGGCGGCCGACCTGGAGTATTCACACGTGCGACCGGTGAACGTGTATGTGCATCACACGATCATGGCCGCGCTGGGGGATGGCCGGAAGCGGCTGATCATGGGTGGCGCCTATGGGAAAGCCGACGGGATCCTCCGTTTTAAGGCGAACTTCTCGCCGCTGCGGGCGCGTTTCTGCACTTACAAACGCATCCACGACCCCGCGGCGTATCACGGCCTCACGGCGGCAGCGGTCGCATTCTACGGCGCCGCTGCGGTGGACGAGGCTTACTTTCCCGCCTATCGCGCGGTCCCGCGACCGGAGGCTTGCGAGGTGGCGTGAGCGCCACGCTGTGGAGGCGGGAGAAAGGACCGCTCAATGGCGAGCCAGGGTCAGGCGCAGCGTCGGCGGAGCGAGGGTCGGATGGCGATTCCCGGCGAAACCGTGGACGGCGGAGTTGCGCATCTCGACGGAAGTCTCGCGAACGATAATCAGCGTGGCTTTGCGATTTGCGTCCGCGTTGAGAAACTCGACGAGCCCGCGGCCGTCGATCGTGTAGCTCCCGGTCACCACGCCGCGGGGCGTGGCGAACGTGCCGAGTTTTACGGCGCGCGTGGGATCCACCGATCCGGCATCGGGGGAAAAAGCCGGCGCGCCCTCCCAGGTGAGTGTCTCGGCCGACCAGGCATCGTGTGCGTCGTCGGTACTGCCGTAGACGGCAAAGGTGCATTCACCGGTGAGCGAGGCGTAGCCGAAGCCCGTGGCCTCAAAGTTCAGCGTCAGCGCGGCTTCGTCCACGCGCTGGTCGCGCAGTGGACCGAGGTCGAAGCGCAGGATGGCCTTGCGGCGGAACGCGGCGTCGGGGGAGTTTTTTACCAGCAGCAGCGTGTCGGAAAAGTGGCGATTCGTGCCCGGCGAAACGACGTAGGCGGCGTCACCACTGCCGCCTGCCGTCGTGAGCGTGAGCGTTGGCGGGCGTGCATCTGCGGTGGCGCGGAGAAAGGCGTAGCGATCCGGCTCGCCCTCCGCGCCGCGGGCGTCGGCGAAGCGCTCGGGGGTGATCGCAGCGGACTCCCGGGTGCCGAGCCGCCGCGTCTCGCCCGTGACGCCGTGCTGCAACTCGACTTCGCCATTCAAGACTTGCACTTCGCCGCGCCCGGTCGGATCGGCGCTGATGCCGAAGTCCGTCCCGTGGTCGATCAGCCGCGCGTGAGACGTGGTGACGACAAAGCCGCGAGCCCGCTCCGGGACGTGTGCCGTGAGTGCGCCGCTGTGCAGGTGACAGGCGTTTGGGCCGTGCAGCTCGAGTTCCGCCGGGCCTTCGAGCGAAACCTCCGCGCCGCTCCGGAAAACGATGCGCGCCACGCCCTCGGCAAGCCGCAGCCGGCCGGCGCGCAGCGCTGAGCCGGGGAGCGTCGGGAGCGAAGAATTCTCCCAGCGTGCCCCATTCGTCTCGGTTAGCTGGGCCAGTGGCGGATCGGCGACGACTGGTGCGAACCACCACACTGCAAAACCCACTGCGACTGCCGCGGCGATGCGCAGCCAGCTCCGTGCAAAGCGCGGCCGCACGATCTTTGCCGGGCGCTCCTCGGGAAGCGTGCGCAGCACTTCAGCGAGCGGCCGATCGCCGATGCGGCTCGCACTCTGCCGCAGTGCCGCGTGCTGATGCATCGTCTCGACGTAGAGTTGCCGCAGTCCGGCATCGCCGAGCACGAGCGCCTCGAGCCGCACGCGATCTTCGTCGGAAAAGTCGCCGTCGAGCAGGCGATCGCAGAGCTCATGAATTTCGTCAGGTGGGTTCATGATCGGGACGGTTCAGGGATCGGGTCACGCACTCATGGAGCGCCTGGCGCACGCGACTCAGCAGCCGGTAGAGCGCGCCGACGGTGCGGTCGAGACGCGCGGCCATGGCTTCGAGCGAGAGACCTTCGTGATAGCGCAAGTGCAGCGCGTCGCGGTGCTCGGCGGGAAGCTTTGCGACGCAGTCGTGCAGCAGTCGTTCACGTCGCTCCAGTCGATCGGCGCTCGTTTCGGCCTCGTCCGCGACGGTGCGCAGGAAGCCCTCGGAGAAATCCAGGCGGTCGCGGTGCTTGCGTTTGCGATAGGCGAGCACCTGATGAAACGCGACCTTCCGTGCCCACGCCCCGAAGTTCGTCCCCGGCTCGAATTTCGCGAAGTTCCGCCACATCACGACCTTTGCCTCCTGCAGGATGTCATCCGCATCCTGCGGGTGGGGAACCATCGTCATGACGTAGACGCCGAGCAGACGCTCGTGGCGGGCGAGCAGGGAGACGAACTCTTCAGCGGGATCGGGCGGTGACATCGGGCACTCTACTAAGTCCGCCGCGCGGCAATTTCGGACGAAGTATTTCCACGCTGCGCCGGCAGCTCAGTTTTCCCAGAAGAGCAGACGGAAGAACTGGCGGTCGCCGAGGCGTGGGCCGGTGAGCGTCGCGGGGCCGCCGGGGTGGGGGAGGGCGGCATTGCCGGGCACGTTCCAGAGCGACCACGATTGCAAGTCGGACGAGGTCTCGATCTGCCACGAGCGGTTCGTGGGCAGGGTGAAAGTGACCGCGACGTTCGATGCCGGAACCGATAAGTTCGGCGCGAGGAACGATGAGCCGTCGCGGGGAGCGGTGCCGGCGAGGAATTCGTCGCGATTCCAAGAACCGTCGGCGTCGGCGTCGAAGTCGGGCGCGCCTTCGGGGCTGGTGAAGCTGCCGAAACTTGCTGCGCGCCATTGGTCGTAGCTCTGGCGCGCGGGGAGCGCGGTGGTGATCCATTCGGTGAGCAGCGCGATGGCGGATGGGTCGAGTTCGTTGGTGCCGAGCGGGGGCATGCGAGTGAAGCCATTCGTCGCGGCGACGCGATTGAGCACGATCGAGTGCGCGAGGTCGCCGGGAACGATGAGTCGATTCTGCGGATCGCCGCCGTTGTTCACGGCGGGGCCATTGATGAGTGCGGTCTGGGCGAGGGTGAGGGCGGCGCGGCCATCCCAGGAGCCGCCAGACTGGTGGCAGTTCGCGCAGTTCACGTCGAGATACGAGCGCACGCGGGCTTCGACGGGGAAGGCCGTTTCGTCCGGGCGCACGTGGCGCGGGAGAAGATTCGGGGACTCGAGGGTGTTGGAAAAGTATCCGGCGGTTTGCAGGAGCGTGAGCTGGTTTCCGGCGAAGCCGTGGATGGTTTCGCTGCGGTTGAGCTGGCGCGTGTTGAGAGAAAGCGCGTGGCCGGCTTGCGGCGTGTGGCACGCGAGGCACTGCGCGCGGCTCGGGATGCGATAGTTCTGCACGCGTGGCGCGCCGTTTTCGATCACGCCGATGGCGAGATCCGCCCCCGCGTCGGGGACGAGCGTGGCTTCGGTCTGCGCGGCATTCCAGCGGTAGCTCACGCCGTAGCTGCTGGTTGCCGTCTTCACGAGCACGCGCGTTTCGATGCGCTGCGCGGTGGCGGGATTGCCGCGCGTCGTTTCGAGATCGAAGTGTTTTACCCACACCGTTCCGGCCGGATAAGTCCACGCGCCTTCGCGCTGCCAGGTCATCGTGCTCACGGCGTCGGGCACGATGAACCAGCGGCGTTTCGTAGCGTGATCGCTCCAGAAGGAAAGGTTCGGCGTGTAAGGCAGCAGGCCGGGCGCAGGCGAGAGCGTCGCGACTTCGGCGAAGAGATCCGTGGCGGTGAGCGTCTGCGGAAAGGTGCTGTCGTCGGTCCCTTGCGTGAGCCGGCGGATGACGCCATCGGCGATATCCACGAGCAGCACGTCGCCGTTCGACGGATCCGCTCCGAAAGCCACGATGCCGCCCTCGCCCGCGATGCGCTGCACGTCCACTCCGCCGCCTTGGAGCCGCCGCAGCGAGGAGATGTCGCCCGTCATGTAGTCGGCGAAAATGTACGCGCCCGTGAGGCTCGCGATGCCGGTGGCGCGATAGACGAAGCCGCCGGTGATCGAGCGGTTGTAAGCGCCGGGGATCGGATTGCCGTACTGGAAGAGCGGATCGGTGCCGACGAAGCCGGGTGGCGCGCGAAACATCTGTGGGCCGGCGACGGTTCCTTCGCGAAAGGACCAGCCGTAGTTGCCTCCATTGGTGATGAGGTTCACCTCCTCGTAAGTGATCTGGCCCACGTCGCCGCACCACAGTTCGCCCGTCACCGAGTCGAAGGAGAAGCGCCAGGGATTGCGCATGCCGACGGCGAAGAATTCCGTGCGCACATTCGCGGCGGGGATGTTCACGTTGTTGAAAGACACCGTCGGATTCGCGGTCACGAAAGGGCTGCTCGCGGGGATCGAGTAACGTGCGATGCCGCCGTCGCGCGGCACGGAGGCGTGGACGTTCGGCTCGGGATTGCCGGGCCGCTTATCCACGTCGATGCGCGCGATGGCGGAGAAGAAATCGAGATCGATGCGCTGGCTCACCTGGCGCGAATCGTTCTGCCCGCCGCCGTCGCCGAGCGCGATGTAGAGATAGCCGTCCGGGCCGAAGTGCAGGTCGGTGCCGAGGTGAAATCCATTCACGTCGCGCTGCTGGATGAGCACGAGTTCCGACGCGGGATCGGCGGCGTTTGGATTACCAGCCAGCGTGGTGAAGCGCGAGATGCGGAAGTAGTCGAGTCCCGCGACGCGCGCGGAATAGAAGAGGTAGAAGTGGCCATTCACCGCGTGCTGCGGATGGAAGGCGACGCTCATCACGCCCTGATCGAAAGTGTCGCCGATGGATTCATTCCCGCGCGTGGCGAGCACCGCGGCGAGATTGAGAAACATCTGCGAAGTCGGCACGGCGACATTCGGGATGACGCGGATGCCATTGCGCCGCTCGACGACGAAGAGCCGCTGCGCATCGCCGGGCACGGTGGCGATGTGGATGGGCTGGTCGAAGGTCAGCGCTCCGAGTGCGTTTGGTAACGTATAAGCCGTCGGCGGTGGTGCGGAGGGGATGTTGAGCGTCGTATTCGCAATGCGCAGGCTCGTCGCGAAGGTGAGCGTCACCGTGACCGGCGCGCTGAAGCCACCGGCGCTGTTTGCCCGATAGGTGAAGCTGTCACCCGCCGGGCTTCCGCTCGTGTGCGCATACAGGATGCGTCCGCTGGTGTCCGGCACGGCCATGCCGGACAGCGGTGGCTGCACGATTTCCACCGACGCCGGATTTGCTCCCGGCGCGTCGTTTGCGAGCACATCCACCCGCACCTTCTGCCCGTGATGCAGCGTCGCGCTATCCGGCTGCAACACCGGTGGCGCAAAGATGGCATCCGGTCCCGCGGCCTGGCTGGCCGTTACTTGGGCGGGCGTGAAGGCGTGATTGTAAATGCGCACCTCGTCATAGGCCGCGTTGGCGTTCGAGAGGATGTTCCACTGCGAACGGCCGAGCCAGTTGTTCACATCCTCGATCTCGTTGAGGTGAAAGGCGACCGCGCCCGACGCCACGAGCGCGCCATTGCGATACCACGACACGGTTCCGCCGCCCGCGGTGTCCTGAAACGTGAAGACGTAGTGATAAGTCGTGCCCGCCGTCGTGGGGAGCGCGGAGTCGAGATAGAGCGGCGTTCCGCCATTGATCCGCGAACCCTGGCGCTGGGTGTTGAGGTTGTTATCGCGATTGAGGAGCAGCGCGAGCCCATCGCTCGTCTCCGAAGTCGGCGGCACTGCGGCTGTCGAGCCCGTCCACTCGCCCGTCGCGCCCGCGCCGTCGCCCGCGTGGTTCATGCGGCCGAAGTCGAAGAGCGGCTGAAAAAAGCGCGCCGCGATCGGCGCGGCCCAGATTTCCACGGTGAGGTGCGTCTTCGAGGAGACGAGCCCATTGGGCAGATCGAGATACGCGGCGATCCCGGGCTGTGCAGTGCCGCTCGTGGTATTCCCCGGCAGCGTGATCCGCACACCATTGAGCGCCGCGCCAAGGCCACGCACCGTCACGTTCGTCCCCGAGATCGTGTCTGCGAACACCGTTCCGTTCGGGACTGCGGCGGCGGTTTGGTTGAAGGACCAGCGATGCAGCAAATCCGCGCGGGCATTCCCCACGAGCAGGAGGGCGGCAAGCAAGACGCGACGCATCGGCGAGAGATAACGCATCCTCTTCGATACGCCATTTCCTCGTCGGTCGTTACGGAGCGGATGCCTGACTGCCGATACCCAATCCCGCGCCGGAGGCGCCAATCCTTTTGGCGTCTGCGACGGCGGCAGTTGGATTCGGCATTCTGGAGACAGCCGCTCCGAAAGATGGGCTCCAAGTGCGCTCTGTAACGGCGTCACCGCAGACTGCGTAGAGATGGATGCGGACGGGGCAGGTCGCTGCAACCGCCGGCAATCACAAACCACGAAAAGGACAAAGTGAACTCGCGACAGAACTCCAATGCGCCAGCCTCCACAGATCGTCGGCATTTTCTCGGCGCCTCGAAGCACGCCGGCTATCGCGCGGATAATTTTGGCCCACCGACTGCCCCAAACGCCGACGCGCAGATGCCCGGTGCCGGCAACGATCTCGCCGGGCGGCTCATCGGCCTCAGCGACGACCTGCGCGCGCGCAGTGTAGGCGCGCTCCCCACGTACTTCTCTCCATCCGCAAACCAAACCCCACCATGAAAACCGCAAACCCGACCTCGAAACTAACCCGCCGCAGTGCCTTCGGCCTGATCCTCGCGGGCCTCACCCTTCCCACCACTCGCGCTCTCGCAGCGAAGGAAAAGTTCACGCGCATGAAGCCGCATGTAAACTACTCGCCGATCACCTTGACCGCGTGTTCCGGGGAAACTTTTACCGCCCGTTTCGACAGCGATCTCCTAATCGGTTCAAATGGCTCGGCCCGCGGCTCCGTGCGCTTTGACTTCGGCGATGGCAGCCGCGCGGACTACGCGCCGGAGGTCGGCGGCCTGGACTTCGATCCCGCGGGCCAGCCGATCCGCGCCCGCGTCCTCCTGCGCCTCCGCCGCAGCGCGGGCCGGATCGCGCAGGACTATGCGTTTCTCCTCGTCGAACCCGACGCGGGTGAGGATTGCCTGATCTACACCACCGTCGGAACGCAGGTCGAAGCAGGGCCGCTGCGCTTCGACGTGCCCGGCGAGTGGACGGTGGCCCGGTGAGCGCCCGTAACGAACTCCGACGGTTTTGCGTAGAAGAGTTTGCAAG
>JANPIS010000128.1:0-8959 GCA_031425095.1 Chthoniobacteraceae bacterium | reverse complement strand
CCCGAGCGTGAAGTCGCTCTGATCGAGGCGGCCTTTACTCACGCGCACCACGATGGTGTCGCCGTCGGTATCCGTGAGGACGGCCGCACGGCCATCGGCGGAAATCCGCACCGGGAGCGCGGTGCCGTAGATCACGTAGGCCGCTCCGGGTGCGGTCGCGCCGCTGATCCGCGGCGCACCGACGAGGATGTCGGCGAAGCCGTCGCCATTCAGGTCGCCCGCTGGGGCGACGGAGTGTCCAGCGGTGTCGCCAGTCGTGTCACCGTTGATGCGGAAGCCGTTGATTCCATTGAGATCCCCGAGAGCGAACTCCGTGGTGAAGGCGTCGCGTTTTCCGAAGATCGCAAACGCCGAGCCGGCGGAGGCGTCGCTATTCGGTGACGAGCGATCCGCGCCGATCAGGATATCGGCAAATCCATCGTTGTTGAGGTCGCCCGCGCGGCTCACGGAGCTGCCGAACTGCGCCCCCGCCTCGATGCCGGAGATGCGGAAGCCGTTCGTGCCATTCACGCCGGAGAGATTGAAAGAGGGCGTGAAGCCGATGCGCTTTCCAAAGACCACGTAAGCCGCACCGCTGTCGTTCAAGGCCGACCCATTCGCGGTGCGGGCACCGATCACGAGATCGCCGAAGCCGTCGCCATTGATGTCGCCCGCGCCGGCGACGGACGATCCCGCGGAGTCGTCGGCGTAGGCGCCGTTAATCTTGAAACCATTTGGCCCAGTAAGGGAGGAGAGGGCGAAGTTCGCGGTGAAGCCGCTCGCTTTGCCGAAGATGATGTAGGCCGCGCCGGAGTATCCGTTCGTATTCGTGGTCGCGCTGTAGGCGCCGATGATCACATCGCCGAAGCCGTCGCCATTCACGTCGCCCGCGCTGCTCACCGCGCTGCCGAACTGATCGTCCGTGGCCTGGCCATTGATCTGAAAGCCATTCGCCCCGGTGAGGTTCGCGAGATTGAAGCTGGCCCCGAGGCCGCCAGTCTTGCCGAAGACCACGTAGCTCGCGCCAGTAAAGCCCGCGGCGCCGGGCGCGCCGAGGATGATGTCCGCTCGACCGTCGCGGTTCACATCGCCCGCCGCGCTCACCGAGAGGCCAAGGAGATCGCCGGCGGCTTCGCCCGCAATCTTCGTCACGCCCGCGCCCCCAAGGCTCACGCTGAAGTTGGGCGTCGAGACGGTCGCAAAGGTGCGCTTGCCGTAGATGACGTAGGCCGCTCCGGCGCCGTTGCCGCTGGTGGGATCGTGGGCGTAGGCGCCGACAATGGGATCGCCGAAGCCATCGCCATTGACGTCACCCGCACGGCTCACCGAAGCGCCAAAGCGATCCTCTGCAGTTTCGCCAACGATGCGGAAGCCATTGAGCCCATCGAGAGTCGAAAGGTCGAAGGTAGGCCCGAAAGCCGTGGCACGGCCGAAGACGACATAGCTCGTTCCGGCCTTGCCACTGAGGTCCGCGCCGCGTGCCCCGACGATGAAATCTGCGCGTCCATCGCCATTCACGTCGCCCGCCGGGCTCACGGAAAAGCCGGCCAGGTCATCATTGGCTACGCCATTGACCTTGAATCCATCGGTGCCATCGACGGAGCCGAGGTCCACCAGGAGGACGGCGGGCGCGATGCGGTTTTCCAGGGCTTCGATGGGTGCGTGAGGGCGAAGTGCGTGCTGTGGCTTCATGGGAAGGATAAGTGGGGATTTGCTGCTGCCGGTTATCCAACGGGCAGGGGACGGAGGCAAGGCCAGCCTCGCGGCAGACACCGACTTATTTCCCGCTCACGGCGCCGTGGAATGAATCCGGCGCGGAGGAGGGAGCGCCCAACTCAAGCCTCGAATTGGATATCGATCGCCGGCTCCGGTTCGCGCGCGACGGTCGAGATCGGACGCTCGGGGCGATCGCTCCGCGGGGGCTGATGGGCGCTCGGCAGCAGGTGATCGGTGAGGCGTTCCAGAATGGTGGAGATCTGCGCGAGGGCCGCGCGGACGTCAGAAGCTTCGGCGGCGTTTGTGCGGCTTTCGGTTGCGAGTCCGCGCTGGCGGAGTGCGTCCAGTTCCATGGTCATGCGCGCGATCTGCGCGTCGGTCTCGCGCTTGCGCTTTGCGGTGGCCTCCGAGCTGGCGATCAGGCCTTCGCGCATGGCGTTGCCCTCGGCCCGGAGGCGGTCGCGCTCCAGCGTCACCTCGGACAGCTTGCGGTCGAGGGCCATGGCGCGCATGGCTTCATTCGCGAGCTGATGCCGCTCCTGCCGCAGCCGCGCGATGCTGGCGTTGAGCTTGGTCAGGTCCTCCTGAGCTCGCGCGAAGACCTGTTGCAGTACCGCCAGTTCGTTCGACTTGCCGGCACCGGTCTCCTGAAAGTCCGCGGCCAGCGCATTGGCCTGATGGACATGAGCGTGCAATGCCTCGTAATCGCCGAGCAGAGCCCGGCTGAGGGCGGGGTTGGGCAGTGGTGGGACCGATGCCATGACTGTGCGTGAGATGAGCAAGTCGCTTGCCCCGCCTGCTCCGGAGGCCCAAATAGTTCCCCATGTCCATTTTCCAACTGTCCCCGGTGGAAACTCGCGTGCTGGGCTGCCTGATCGAAAAGGAGCACCTCACGCCCGAGAATTATCCGCTCTCGCTCCATGCGCTCACGGCGGCGTGTAATCAGGCCACCGCTCGAGAGCCAGTAACTGAATACGACGAAGCGACCGTGGAGGCCGGAGTGAATGCGCTGCGGGAGAAGAAGCTGGCGACGGTGATCTTCGGGGCCGGATCACGCGTGCAGAAGTATCGCCACAAGTTGCTCGAGCACTACACGCTGGACCCGCGGGAAGTCGCGGTGCTTTGCGTGCTGCTCCTGCGCGGCGCCCAGACTCCGGGCGAATTGCGCACCCGCTCGGAGCGGATGTTTGCCTTCCGCACCTTGGAAGATGTGCAGGCCCGGCTGGACGAACTCACCCGCGGCGACGCCCCGCTCGTGCAAATCCTCGCCGCGCGTCCCGGGCAGAAGGAACGCCGCTGGATTCAGCTCCTCTCGAGCGAGCAGCCGACTCAGGACTCGCCCGGCCCCGACAATCAGAGGATTACTCCTGCCCAGACGCGGATCGACGAACTGGCGTCGGAGATCGGCACTTTGAAGGGCGAACTCGCTGCGCTCCGGGATGAGTTCGCGGCGTTTCGGAAGCAATTCGAGTAATCGGGAGCGGGGATGAGGGCGCCGGAAGGGCATGCCCTGTGCTGATTCATTGGTGATGCCGGTTTCTTCCGGCACCGATCCGCTAACGCCACCGTCCATGCACCGCTCCAGTCCCGTCCTTCTCCTCCTCGAGAGCAACGACATGGCCGCAGTGCGAATCGTCGCCGAGATCACCAACTCACTCCCGGAGTGCCGGGTGCTGCACGCTCGCCACGTCGCCGCCGCGCAGACGCTGTCGATCAGCACTCCGCTCCAGCTCGTGCTGGCCGATACCGAGCAGGCCGAGGGCGACGTGATGAAGTTTATTTCCGACGTGAAACTCATCCACCCGGAGGTTACCGCGCTGGCGATGGTCCCGCCCGGCCGGGCCGAACGCGATGCGCGGCTGCGGGAAGCCGGACTTTTTGCCGTGCTGGAAAAGCCGGTCGAAGGCGAGGGACTCATTCGCATTCTCCAGCGCGCCCTGAACGCGGCCGTGAATCTGAGTGACAGCGGCTCGGAGCAAGAAGGCGGCTTCGATGCGATCCTGCGCGCCCTTTCACCCATCGACATCATCCAGATGACCTGTCTCCGGGGGACGACTTCGATGCTGGAGTTCGTCTCGCCCGGCGGTATCGGCCACGTGCGGGTCATCGGCGGTGAGATCGTGCATGCCTCCACCGGTGAGACCGTCGGAGTCGAAGCGCTGAATGAAATCGTCAGTTGGAAAAAGGGCCGGGTCTGCGAGGTCGCCGAGGCGTGCGTGGTCATGCCGACGATTCGCGGTCACTGGCAGACGCTGCTCATGAATGCGGCGCATTCGATCGATGAGGCGCAGTCCTGCGGCTGACCGGCGGGCCTCGTAAGGACTACCGCTTTTGTGTGATACCCTGTGGGTTGCCACGGGGCGCGGCGGCAGCGAAGCTTGGGACATGCGATTGCTGCTCCTCCCTTGCGTACTTGGCATGTTCACCGTGGCGCCCACCGTTCGCGCGGTTGCATCCACCGCGCCAGACGCGAAGGGTGCCGAGTTCTTCACAAAGAAGATCGAGCCGATCCTCCGGGACGCCTGCTACAAGTGCCACAGTCATTCGTCGGACAAGATCAAGGGCGGGCTGGTGCTCGACTCGCGCGACGCGGCGATCACGGGTGGCGACACCGGTGCGGCGGTCGTCCCCGGAGATCCGGCGAAAAGCCTGCTCATCGAAGCGGTCGCTTACAAAAACGACGACATGCAGATGCCGCCGAAGGGCAAGAAGCTGCCCGACGAGCAGATCGCGCTGCTCACCGAGTGGGTGAAGATGGGCGCACCCTGGCCGGAAGAGCCGGGGCAAAAGATGACCAAGCGCGCGAAGGGAAAGATCACCGATGGGGATCGTGCCTGGTGGGCGTTTCAGCCCGTGGTGAAAGTCGAGCCGCCGGTGCTGGAGAATGCTCCGACCGCGCAACCCATTGACCGCTTTATCCGCAGTCGTCTCGCGGCGGAAGGCCTGAAGCCCGCGCCGCCGGCTCCGGCGGAGAAGCTCGCGCGCCGACTTTATTTCGATCTCATCGGACTGCCTCCGACTCCGCAGCAGGTCGCCGATTTCGTAAAAGACCACGCGGCGCAGCCTGCCGCTGCCGTCGAGCGTCTGGTGGACTCGCTGCTCGCGAATCCCCGCTACGGTGAACGCTGGGCGCGGCACTGGCTCGACCTCGTGCGCTACGCGGAGAGCGATGGCTACCGCGTCGATGATTACCGTCCGAATGCCTGGCGCTATCGCGATTACGTCATCCGTTCTTTCAATGCCGACAAGCCTTACGACCGCTTCGTGCAGGAGCAGCTCGCTGGCGACGAACTCTGGCCCGAGCTGCCGGAAGCGCGCGTGGCCACCGGTTTTCTGACCCACGGCATCTACGAGTACAACAATCGCGACGTGGCCGGCCAGTGGTCGAACATGCTCAACGATCTCACCGACACGACGGCGGATGTCTTCATGGGCATGGGGGTGCAGTGCGCGCGCTGCCACGACCACAAGTTCGATCCCATCCTCCAGAAAGATTACTTCCGCCTGCAGGCCTTCTTCGCGCCGATCCGCTACTACGGGCAGACCGAAGTGGTCACGCCGGAGCAGCGCGAGGAGTACCATCAGAAGCTCGTGGTCTGGGAGGAGAAGACCGCGGACATCCGGCGGCAGATCGAGGAGATCGAGGCGAAATATCGGGCTTCGGGAGAAAAGGACGCCATCGAGAAATTCCCGCCGGAGACGCGCATGCTGATCGCCAAGCCGGCCCCTGAGCGCACGCCTTACGAGCAGCAGCTCGTCGAACTCGCGTGGCGGCAGGTCGAATACGAGTGGAGCGAGAAGCGTTTCCCCGGCCGCGTGAAGGAGCCGGATAAGTCGAAGCGCACAGCGCTGCTCGCGGAGTTGCAGAAGTTTGCCGGTGATCGTCCGGAGCCGCTGCCCGTGGCGCAGTCTGCGAGCGATGTCGGCCCGGTCGCGCCGACGGTCATGATTCCGAAGAAAGCGGCGATGGGCGCCATCGAGCCTGGCTTCCTCAGCGTCCTCGACGAAGCACCCGCGAAGATCGAACCCGTGCAGACGCCGACCACCGGCCGCCGCGCCGCACTCGCGCGCTGGCTTACGCAGCCGGAAAATCCGCTGGCTGCCCGCGTGATCGTCAATCGCATCTGGCAATATCACTTCAGCCAGGGGCTTGCCGTGAATGCCAGTGACTTCGGCAAGCTCGGGGAAAAACCGTCGCATCCGGAGTTGCTCGACTGGCTCGCGCGGCAGTTCGTCGAGGACGGCTGGAGCTTGAAGAAGCTGCATCGGCGCATCGTCACGAGTGCGACTTATCAGCAGTCCGTCGAGAATCCGATCGCCGAAGCCGCGCGCCTGAAAGATCCCGAGAATCGCCTGCTCTGGCGCGCCTCCACGAAGCGGCTCGACGCCGAGCAAATCCGCGACGCCGTGCTCGCGCTCACGGGCGAAATCAAATTCCCCGATGGCGGTGCCGGACAGGATTCGAGCAAGCCCGTGCGCACCATTTACAACAAGGTCGTGCGCAACACCCGCGACCCGGTGCTCGAGGTCTTCGACGTGCCGGAGGGCTTTGCCAGCACTTCACTGCGCAACGTCACCACCACGCCCACGCAGTCGCTGCTCATGATCAACAGCCGCTGGAGCCTTGATCGCGCGAATGCCTTCGCGCAGCGCCTGCGCAAGGAGAGTTCGTCGGACGAAGACAAGCTCGTCGCCGACGCGTTCCGGCTCGCCTTCAGCCGTGAGCCGAGCAAAGCCGAGCGCGATGGCGCTCGCGCGTTCATCAGCCAGCAGAGCAATGTCGTCGCCACTGCCGCGCCGGTTGAAGAGGCCGCGCCCTTCGCCAGTGAGAAGATGCAGTTCCGCGACGGCCATGCTGCGATCCTCACGCCCGGCACACCGCAGGAGCGTCTCGTCATTCCGAACGACGCCGTCTTTCCGAAAGGCGACTTCACGGTCGAGGCCTTCATCAACCTCAAGACCATTTACGAAAACGCCGCTGTGCGGACCATCGTCTCGCATTGGGATGGCCAGCGCGGGCATCCGGGTTGGTCGCTCGGCGTCACCGGCAAAGGTTCACGGCACAAGCCACAGACGCTCGTGCTCCAGATCTGCGGGGACAAGCCATGGCGCGAGACCGATCCCATCGAGCCGATCTTCTCCGGCCTGCACATTGAGCTCGGGCGTCCGTATTTCGTCGCCGTCGCCGTCGATCTTGAGGACGCCACGGAAAAAGGGATCACCTTCTACGCGAAGGATCTCTCGAATGACGACGAGCCGCTGCAAATCGTCCGTGTCACCCACAGCACCACCACCGGCATCGCCAGCGACGCTCCCGTCGTGATCGGCGGATCACCCACGGGCAGCGGCAACCTCTTCGACGGACTCATCGACGATCTGCGCCTCTCGAATATCCCGCTGCGCGCCGAGCAACTCCTTTTCACCAGCGCCGCACCCGGCGAGCACACCGTGGGCTACTGGAAGTTCGACAGCGACCCCGGCCCCTACGCCGACAGCTCCGGTCGCGGCAATGAAATCACCTCCGCCAAGCCGACCGGCCCGCGCGAAGACCCCCGCCAGCTCGCGCTAATCGACTTCTGCCATGTGCTGCTGAACTCCAATGAATTCCTCTACATCGATTGACGCCATGAACCTCGACTCCACCTTCTGCGGACGCCGCGCCTCCGCTTTTTCCCGCCGTGATTTTCTGCTGCGCAGTGGTGCAGGATTCGGCGGCCTCGCGCTCATGGATTTGCTGAAAGGCGCCGCGCTTGAGGCAGCGATCGCCGAGAGCAAGCCCCTCAATCCGCTCGCACCGCGCGCCGGGCAGTTCCCCGCGAAAGCCAAGAGCGTCATCTTCCTCTTCATGGAAGGGGGGCCGTCGCAGATGGACACCTTTGACCCGAAGCCGTTGCTCGCGGAACTCGCCGGCAAGCCGATCCCTCCGAGCTTTGGGCGCGTGATTACGGCGATGGGAGAATTCGATTCGCCGATCCTCGCCTCGCAGCGCACGTTCAAGCAGCACGGTCAGGCGGGCACTTGGGTGAGCGACTGGCTGCCGCACACCGCCGGGATGGTCGATGACATCGCGGTGATCCGCTCGTGCTGGGCGGATGGCATCAACCACTCCGCCGGCGTCTGCCAGATGAATACCGGCTCGATCCTCGCAGGCCGTCCCTCACTCGGCGCCTGGACCAGCTACGGCCTCGGCTCGGTGAACCAGAACCTGCCTGCCTTCGTGGTCATGCAGGACAACGCGACGAGCGTCGTGAATGGCCCGCGCAACTGGGGCGGGGGATTCATGCCCGCCGTCTATCAAGGCACGCGCATCACCGCGTCGAGCGAGCCCATTCCCAATCTCAACACTCCCGACGGCGTGGGCGAAGCGCAGCAGCGCGGCAAGCTGGACTTCCTCAACACGCTGAACCGCGAGCACGCCGCTTCGCGCAAGCTTCAGACCGAACTCGAAGCCCGCATCGCCAGCTACGAGCTCGCCTTCCGCATGCAAGCCGAGGCGCCCGAGGCCGTCGATATGACGAAGGAAACCGAGGCCACCAAAGAGCTCTACGGCATCGACGAAAAGGAGACCGCTGAGTTTGGCAAGATGTGCCTGCTCTCCCGCCGCCTCGTCGAACGCGGGGTGCGTTTCGTGCAGCTCTATCATGGCGCCGGCAGCAAGTGGGACTCGCACGCCAAGCTCGAGGAGAATCACAGCAAACTCTGCCGCTCGATGGACAAGCCGGTCGCCGGCCTGCTCAAGGACCTCAAAGCCCGTGGCCTGCTCGACGAGACGCTGGTCGTGTGGGGAGGAGAATTCGGACGCACCCCGATGAGCGAGAAAGGCGACGGCCGCGATCACAACCCGACCGGCTTCACCATGTGGATGGCCGGCGGCGGTGTGAAAGGCGGACAAACGATCGGCATGACCGACGACGTTGGCTTGCACGCGGTGGAAGAACGCCTCCACGTCCACGACCTCCACGCCACGATCCTCTGGCTGCTCGGCATCGATAACATGGGCCTCGTGTACAAATACAAGGGCCGCCCCGAGCGCCCGACGCTCAACGAAGGCGAGCCTTACAAGAAGATCGCCGGGTAGAAAGAAGACGGCCCAAAAGGCTGTTATCCTGAGCGCAGCGAAGGGGGAAACGCGGGCGCATCGAAGTCGAAGGATCTCTCGCATCCGCGGGCAGCGGTGGTGCGGAGCGAGACCGGCGATGCGCCGCACCACCACCGCCCCCGGGTGGGCGAGATACATCGACAACCCGCCACACCACCGTAGCCC
>JANPIS010000127.1:0-2177 GCA_031425095.1 Chthoniobacteraceae bacterium | reverse complement strand
CAATCACCTCGCGCACCTCTGGGATCTGCGGACGGGGAAAAAATTGCGCACCTTCGCCGGACACACGGACACGATCCTCGCCAGCGCTTGGAGCCCGGACAGCCGCTTCGTGGCCACGGCTTCCTACGACCAGACGGCGCGCGTGTGGGACGCCGCCACCGGCCTGCCCGTGGGCCGGCCGATGCAGCATTTCGGCCAGGTTTCGCACCTGGAGTTCAGCCCCGATGGCCGCCGCCTCGCCACGGCCTGCCGCGATGGCACCGCGCGTCTCTGGCATCCGCTCACTGGCGAACCCGCGTCGCCGCCGCTCCCGCAAGGCAGCACCGCCGAGACCGTGCGCTTCACCCGCGATGGGGCCTGTCTTCTCGTGCGCGACCATCTGGGCTTCCGCTTTTGGGATGCGGAAAATGGCGAACCCGTCACGGTCCACTACCCGGCGCCAGCCTCGGGCGGGCTCGGCATGGACGCCGATTCCTATCGGGCCGTCCTCTCGCCTGATGGCACCCAGGTCTTCCTCGGATATTCGATGAATGAAGGCGCGCTGTGGACCATCCCGCAGCCCCGCGATCGCGTGCCGGAGTGGTTCCCGGATTTCCTGGAAAGTCTCGCGCTCGTGCGGCTGGACGCCTCGGGCACGCCGGCGGTTTTGTCAGGCGAGGGCCTGCTCCGGCTGAGGAAAATGCTCGCGGCCCCGCCTGCGGACGATGCCTACGCCGCGTGGGCGCGGAGGATTCTCGGCCTGGCCGAACAGTAGCCGGCACCGGCCGCGCGAAAGTTTTTGCGAGGAGTCGGTAACGTTTCGCGCGGAACCGTTGAGAACACCGGTGAACCACCTTCTTCATCGTGCAAATCATCCACCGTCTCCTGTTCCTCTCCATTTTCCTCCTCGCGGGAGTCGCCCGCGCGCAGGACATCAACGCCACTGTCGCGCCCAATATCGGCGGGAGCGACAACTTCGTGGATATTCCAAATACCACCGGAGGGCTTCTTTACTTTTTCACCAATCCGTCGCCGTCGGCTGCGAGGATGGCAAAGGTCACCGGGGGAACCGGCGTAGCCGAGTGGCCGAGCGTGGGGAACTTTGCGCCCGATCCGAGCAATTCCTTCAATCGCATCTTCGGGACCCAGACCCTGCGCGTCTATCCGAAGACCCTGGCGGCCGGCACGACGATCCTGATCGAGTTCAGCTACTCGCCAGCTGGCACCCGCTACTACTATCGCGTGCTGGTGACCGCGGGTGTCCAGGTGACCTCGATTGGGCCTCTGGACCCCACGCCGACGGCTGAGGTCTCCGTGCGGTGGCGGGTGACCTTTGACAGTCCGGTGAGCAATGTGACGGCGAATAACTTTGCCTTCAGTAACGGCAGTGGCGGCGTGGGCGGGGTGAGCGGGATCTCCATCACCAGCGTGGTGCCGGACACGGCGCAGCCGAGCTCCTCGTGGACGGTGACCGCCAACACCGGCAGCTACCTCGGCCTGCTCTATCTCAACTGGGCAGGCCAACGCACGGAGTCGCCCCCGGTGCCCAATACCTTCACGGGTTTTTTTTACGTATTCCAGTCTGCGCCATTCTTCGATCTGAATCTCGGGCCGGTGGGCGTGAACCGCTTCGACACCGTGACGCTCAATGTCCATGCCACCATGCGGAACGGCGCCACCGTCTATTACCAGTGGTATATCGGCTCCGCGTTCGACACGAACCCCGTCGCGATCCCGGGCGCGACCGGCACCAGCTATACACCGCCCGTATTCAATACGAACGGGACCTACAATTACCACTGCATCGCCCACGCCACGCCGCTCAACCCTACGAACAGCCTCCAGAAAAGTGCGACGGCCATCATCACGGTGGTCGATCCGCCAAACATCACGACTTCTCCGGCGAGCCAGACGATTCCCTACAACCAAACCGCCACCCTCTCCGTCGCGGCCACGGGCACAGCTCTGAAGTATGAGTGGTTCCGGGTCTCGGGGAGCGGGCCGGACATCTCCGTCGGGACCGATGCGCCGACCTACACCACGCCGGCACTCACGACGGATGCGCAATACTATGTGCGGGTGAGTAATGCCGGGCCCACGGTGCGGACCAGTGCCGTGGCCACCATCTCCGTGCTCGAGTCGCCGAGCCTCGTGGTGACCATCCTCGGGGATGTGGTGAACAACCGCGACCGGCAGAC
>JANPIS010000126.1:0-35781 GCA_031425095.1 Chthoniobacteraceae bacterium | reverse complement strand
ACTTCAGCCGGAAGAGCACCTCGCCGTATTGCACCGGCTTGCCATTTTCCGCGACGATCTCGGCGACGATGCCGCGGCACTCGGCCTTGATTTCGTTCATCACTTTCATCGCTTCGATGATGCAGACGACGGTGTCTTCGGTGACTTCCTGGCCGACGGAGAGGAAGGAGCCCGCCTCCGGAGAAGGCGAGGAGTAGAAGGTGCCCACCATGGGAGAGGTGATCTCGCGGAGATCGGAGGCCGGAGCCGCAGCCGGGGCGGCGCTCGCTGCGGGAGCGGCGGACGGAGCCGCGCCTTGCACGTAGGTGAGGGGTGCGCCGGAGTGGATGACCGGCTGAAAATCGGTGCCCTTCTTCAGGGTGATCTTGAAGCCTTCCTTCTCCATCTTGAAGACGGAGAGGTCGTTTTTCTTCATCAGAGCGATCAGCTCTTTGATTTCTTTTAAGTCCAAAGGATCGAGTTCGTGGGTTGGAGCGAGGGCGGATGCTACGCGCCGCCTCGGAAATGCGTCAAGCGTCGTGGGTCCGCGGGTGAGACGAGTGATTGTCGGGAGCGGCGAATGCGGTATCGTGCGCCCGCCGCCATGTCCCGCTACGACACGTATCAGTCAAATGCCGCCGAGATCCCCGTGATGCGCCGGTGGATCGTTCGCGCGCTCATTTTATCGATCCTCCTGCACGGCGGACTGTTCGTCTTCTTCTATTCAAAGCAGCTCGAAAATTTCGGCATCGCCGAGATGGAGCGGCTCGCTCCGCCGGTGCGCGTCTACAAGCGCGTCTCGATCCCGAAGCTGCCGGAAGACGCCGCGGAGACGCGGCTGAAGCTGCCGGAGAAAACGCCGAACGTCGCGCGACTCCAGCTGCCCAAGGAAAAGCCGGAAGTGAGCGAAGTGCGCGTCGCTCCACAGAATCCCGATTTGCCCAAGTCGCTTGTGCCCGACCGGCCGACGCCGAGCATTTCCGATACGTTGGCCAAGGTGGAAGCCGAGTCGCGTGGGGCGATGGAAAAGGAGCTGAACTCGATCGCCGGCGCGCTGATCAAGGATGGGCCGAGTTCGCCGCGGCAGCCGACCTTGCTCCTGCCGAAGTCGAACAAAGCCGGGGACGGCGGAGTGGGGGATGGGGAAGGAATCCCCGGCATGCAATCGATCGACGCGGCGCTCCAGCGCACCGGTCCACTGCCGGTCGGCGACAAGATCGGCATGCCCGGCGGTGCGTTATTTGAGCACGACCAGACGGTGCTGCTCAGCGAAGCGATGGACGAACTCTCCAAGCTCGCCGCGCTGATCGAACGCAACCCAAAGTCCACCTTCAGCATCGAGGGCCACACGGACGCCACGGGCACGCCGGAATACAATCAGCGTCTGAGCGAACGCCGCGCGGATGCGGTGAAGGCATGGCTCGTGGAGAAGTTTGCGATCCCGCCGGAGCGCATCCAGACGGTCGGATTTGGGAGCAGCAAACTCATCGTGCCTTCGGACAAAAGCATCGACGAACAGCGCCCCAACCGCCGCGTGGAAATCGTGATCAAGACGAACCGGAAGTAGCGGCGTCGGTGGGCGGAGAGTGCGCTGGCCGTTTAGTTGCAGACCGGTCTGACACTTTCCCCTTCCACTTTCCTCCCTGCTCTTCAGCATCGCCGACGTTTGAAGAAGCTGATCATCCAGATGCCGTGCTACAACGAGGAGGAGACCCTCGCCACGGCGCTCCGGGCCTTGCCGCGGCAAGTGCCGGGAGTGGAAAAGGTGGAGTGGTTGATCATCAATGACGGCTCGGTGGATCGGACGATCGAGGTCGCTCGAGCCAATGGCGTCGATCACGTCGTGGATCTCCGCTTCCACCAGGGATTGGCGCGCGGCTTTATGGCGGGCGTGGATGCCTGCCTCCGTCTCGGTGCGGACGTGATCGTCAACACGGACGCGGATAATCAGTACAACGCCGACGACATCCCCAAGCTCATTGAGCCCATTCTTTCCGGGAATGCGGCGATCGTGGTCGGTGCCCGGCCGATCGAAGCGATCGAGCATTTCTCGCCGGTGAAAAAGCAGCTGCAGAAACTCGGCTCGTGGGTTGTGCGCGCGGCGAGCGGCACGGACATCCCGGATGCTCCGAGTGGATTCCGTGCGATGACGCGCGAAGCGGCGATGCAGCTGAACGTCTTCAGCGAGTACACCTACACGCTCGAGACGATCATCCAGGCGGGGCAGAAGGGGATGGCGATCACGTCAGTTCCGATCCGCACGAACAGTTTCCTCCGGCCGTCGCGGTTGATGAAATCGATGGGGGGCTACGTGCAGCGCTCGATTCTCACGATCGTCCGCATCTTCGTCACGTATCGGCCGCTGCGGTTCTTTCTCTGGGTCGGCGCGATTCCGTTTTCAGCCGGCTTCATCCTCGGATTACGCTGGCTCTACTACTTCGCCATCGAGCCCGAGCGGACGCGCATCCCGAGCCTCATCCTCGCGGCGATTCTGCTGCTCGTCGGCGTGCAGTTGTGGATCCTCGGCCTCGTCGCCGACATCATCGCGGTGAACCGCAAGATGCTCGAAGAAATCCAGGTCCGGGTGAAGAGGATCGAGTTCCGATAGCCATGAGCTGTGAACTTTTCGCCCGCGAGGCGCTCGCGCAGATCCCGAAGATCCTGACGCTCCAGGATCGCAATGCGCACTCCGCGACTTACGGCTGCTTCGACCGCAACTTCTGGCACTACAAGATCATCGATTTCCCGAGCGGGATGTCGCAGGAGTTTGTCTGGCCGCTGGCGCTCGCCTACACCTTGCCGATCGCGGGCAACCCGTTCTTTCATCAGGCGGCGATCAAGGAATGGGCCGCCGCGGGCATTCGTTACGCGGTGCGCAGCGCGCATCCGGATGGATCGTGCGACGACTATTTCCCATACGAGAAAGCGGCCGGCGCGGCGGCCTTCACGCTCCTTGCGTGTCTTGAAACCTACCGCCTGCTCGGGCTGCACGACGAGGAGATGCTCGAGTTCTTTGCGAAGCGCGCGGACTGGCTGGCGGGGCATCACGAGAGCGGCCGGCTCACGAATCACCAGGCGCTGATCGTCCTGTGCCTGGAGAAGGCTGGACGACTTTTTGAGAGCCAGAGTTGGGACAAGTTGAAGGCGAAGCGTTTCAAGCGTGTGCTCGAGTGGCAGAATGACGAAGGATGGTTTCAGGAATACGAAGGTTGCGACCCGGGTTATCACACGCTCACGATCGGCCTGCTCGCGCAGCTCTACGAACTCACACCGAGTGACCCACTCAAGGTCGCGCTGCAGAAGGCCATCCACTTTGCCGCACACTTCGTGCATCCCGACGGCTCCTTCGGCGGCGAGTACACGAGTCGGAACACGTACAACTTTTTCCCGCACGGCTTTGAACTCGCGGGCCAATGGCTGCCGGCGGCGCTCGAGATCAATGACCGTTTTCTCGCCGGCCTTGGCGCGGGTCTGGGATCGTGTTACGCCGACGATCACATCATCGGGCATCACACCTGGAGCTACCTGCTGGCCTACGAACACTGGATCCCCGAACGGCCCCAAGCGACGGCGCGGCCCGAAGGTCGCCTGCACTTCAAGCAAGCCGGGATCATCATCGAGCGCCACGGTGCCGCAGTGCTCTTCCTCGCGCTGAACAAAGGCGGGGTCTTCAAATTCTTCCGCGGAACCAAGCTCGTGCACAGCGACACAAACTTCTCCGTGCGGGTCGATGATGGAAAGGTGCGTACCGCCGTGGCGCACATGGTCGCGAAGTATGACGTGAAGCTCGGCGACCAGGAGATCACGATCCACGGCAAGCTCGGCTGGGCCAAGACGAAGGGAATGACCACCTTCAATCTCGTGGTCCTGCGCTTCCTCATGCTCACGGTCGGGCGCTTCTTTCCCGACCTCATCCGCAAGCTGCTCCAGCGGCTCCTGATCACCGGAAAAAAATCTGCGGCTCTGAGTTTCACGCGCAGGCTCGTGTGGGAGCGGGAACGGCTGAAAGTGATCGACGAACTCAAGGCGCGGGATTGGGAGAAAGTCCGCGAAGTCGGCATCGGCGCCGCGCAGACTTCGATCTACGTGGTCATGAGCCGCACTTTTCAAGCGGGGCAGATGCAGCCATGGCTCGATCTCACCGAGCGCGTGAAGACGCTCATGATCGACGCACCGCTGACGGTGGAGCGGACGTTCTAGCGCGGGCCGACCGTTCCCGTCTCCCCCATGACTCGTCATTCCTCCTCTCGACCTCCGCTGCTCTTCGTGGTGCTGCTCTGCTCTGTTGCACGAGCGCTGTGCGTGCCTTTTGCGATTCACGTCACGGACAATGTGACCGGTCGTGGAGTGCCGATGATCGAGCTCGAGACGGTGAATCGCGTACTCTACGTCACCGACTCGAATGGCTTTGCGGCCATCGATGACCCGCAGCTCGAGGGGCGCCGGATTTTCTTTTATGTGCGTGGGCACGGTTACCTTTTCCCGGCAGATGGCTTCGGCTCGACAGGCCGGGCGCTGGACGTGCGCAAGGACACGCGCGCGGAACTGAAGGTCGAGCGCCTGAACATTGCCGAGCGGCTTTACCGCATCACTGGCGAGGGCATCTATCGCGATACGGAGATGCTTGGCCTGCCGCGCCCATTCCCGCCGCACAATGGGCAGGTCGCGGGACAGGACTCCGTCCAGACGGCGAGTTATGGTGGGCGCATCCATTGGCTTTGGGGCGATACGATGCGGATGGCGTACGCGCTCGGTCACTTTCGCATGAGCGGCGCGACGTCCCCAAAGCCGGGGCCGGGTTCATTTGATCCGGCCGTGGGCGTGCCGCTGGAGTACTTCGTTGGGGAGAATGGATTCGCGCGGCCGATGTGGCCCGCGGTGCCGGGGCAATCGTCGGCGCTCGTGTGGAGCGACGGGTTCATCTCCGTGCCGGATCGCAACGGTCGCGAGCGACTGCTGGCGCACTTCTCGCAGCGCCTCGGCCTCGAAAAGCAACTCGCCCACGGCATCAGCGTCTTTAACGACGAGACCAAGTCCTTCGATGAGCTGAGCGTGCTGCCGGCGGACGAGCCGTGGCGTTATCCAAAGGGACATCCGGTGCGCGGGCGCGACGAGCTCGACGGCTACATCCTCTTCCGCGCCGAGGCCGATTCGCATGCGCCGTTCCCGACAGTGCGGGCCCGAGCGAGCGTCGAAGCCCTCACGAAGATCCAAAGCTACGAGGCTTTCACCTGTCTGCGCGCCGGCACGCGCGAGGTGGAGCGGGATGCCGCCGGGCGCGCGGTGTGGGCGTGGAAATCCGACGCGGCGCCGCTCACGCAGGAGAGCGAGGCGCTGCTCATCCGCGACGGCCAGCTCCGTGCGGAAGAGGCCCGCTACCAGGTGCGCGATGCGCAAAGCAGCAAGCCGATCGCGTTGCACGCGGGCTCGGTGCGATGGAATGCCTTTCGCGAGAAGTGGGTCATGATCGTCGGCCAGCGCGGAGGCACGTCCATGCTTGGCGAGATTTGGTTCAGTGAAGCGGACGACATGACCGGCCCGTGGCGCACCGCGCGGAAGATCGTCACGCACGATCGCCAGAGCTTCTACAATCCGGTGCATCACGACTTCCTCGATCAGGTGGGCGGGCGGCTCATTTACTTCGAAGGCACCTACTCGAATGAGTTTTCCGGCCCCGTCGCCACGCCCCGCTATCAGTACAATCAGATCATGTATCGGCTCGACTTGAGCGACCCTCGGCTGCGTCTTCCGTGAGGGGCTGAGACGGTCAGGCAGCGTTCTGCGATCATGGCTCCCGAAGTGTCGGAGCGGTGGGTGGTGCAGGCTCCGCGGCGGTGTTGGGTGAAGGCGAGCCTGCCGGCAGACGGTCGCGCCGGGCTTCGATCCGGCGATTGGCGAGCATGGAGGTGTTCATTTGCTGCTCGAAGCGTAGTTGCTTTTCGCGCTGGAGGGTGGCGCGGATTTGCGGAGTCACGGTGATGAGCGGGCGTGTGCTGGCTGCGATCTTTTCCGTGAGCTTGACCAGATAGTGCCCTCTTGCAGTGGTGATGATCTCGCTGAGGTCGCCAATTTGCTTTAGCCCGAAGGCGGCATTGATGACGGGACGTTCCAGCTCCTCCGCCCCCATACCCTCGACGAGGTAGCCGAGATCGCCGCCGCGGAACTTCGTGGTCTGATCGTAGGAATACTCGGCAGCGAGCGAGGGGAACTGGTCGGGGGATTTGGTCGCTTTACCGCGGGCTTCTTCGATCGCAGCGCGGCGTTCGGCGCGTTTCTCTTCGGTGAAGTTTGCTGTCGCTTCGACGAAAATCATCGCGGCGCGGATCTTCGCGGGGACGGTGTATTTCTTTTGCTCGGCGCGGTAGCGGGAGGCGATCTCGGCGTCGGTGACTTCGACTTTCTGCGATTCGCGGTGCCCTTCGCGGACGCGGTTGGCGAGCATTCTCTCGACCGCAGCGACGTGTTGCGGGTCGCGGTCGTAGCCACGTTCGCGGGCGGTTTGCACCAAAGTGCGGTGCTCGATCAGCTCGTCGAGCAAGGCCTCGGGGGCGATGGGGCGATTCACGCGGGCGCGCTCGAAGTCGGACTTCGTAATCTTTTCCTCGCCAACGATGGCGAGCACCTGCGGATCGTCGAAGGGCGAAACCGCGGGCAGCGGCGCCTTGCTGCAACTCCCGCAAAGGACCGCCATCAGCGCGAGCGTGGACCGCTTCACGGCAGGTCCACGATCTTCAGGCGGAAGAAGCCGTGCGAGCCCGCCGTGGCGACGGACTGGATGCTGCGGACCTGCAACGTGAGCACGTTATCCTGCACGGTGATGAGGTCGGAGCCCTCGGCGGAGCCCCAGGTCGCCAGATTCGGCGAATGCTCGGCGACGTAGCCGGTTCGGGTGCGGCGCAAGGCGGGTTTCACGACGGTGAAGACATAGCGCGGGGCTCCGGCGATGGTTTGCACCGATTCGACGATCCGGACTTCGGCGAGCGCGGAGTCGGGGACGTTCGGGTCGGTATCGACACCGAACTCGATCCCGTTCGGGATGCCGTCGCCGTCCACATCGGCGGTCATCGGGAAGTTCGGGCCGGTTAGACCTTTTTGCCCGGCCCAGCGACGGTAGTCGTATTCGTAGGTTGTGGGCAGGGTGTGCTCACGGTACTCGTCGAGGGCGGTCGCGGTGTCGCCGTCCGGATCGTCGGTCGCGTCGAAGGGATTGGTCGGGTCGAGGCCGTACAGCAGTTCCCACCAGTCGGGAATGCCGTCGTCGTCGCGGTCTTCGAAGGGCGCGGCGAGCGCGAGATCGATGCGCTGGATTTTGCCGCGCTGATTTTCGGCGAAGGTGAAGGTGCCGCCGGCCGGCAGCGCGGGGAGTGTAATGGTCGCGGGTGCGCCGTCGAGAGTCGCGGTCCGCGTGTAGTTATTACTTACCGTCGGCGCGGTGAGGCTGCCGGCGGTGACGGTGAAACCGCCCGGGACTTTTTCGACGGGGATCTTGAGGCGATACGAATAGCCACCGCCGATCGACTCGAGCTCGGTCGTGAAGGAGAGCGCCGGGCCTGTGGGGAGCTGCACGTTGAAGGTGAGTTCGCCCGCATTCAGATCGACGGAGTAGCCGTCGTAGTCGTTGGTCACTTTGCCGTAGAAGATGATCGGCGGCTCGGTGAAGCCGGCGGCAGGGATGGAACAAGGGACGCAAGCGACCCACAGGACAACCAGGACGTGTAGGGCCGAAGCGAGAGTGTGGTGATAGCTTCTCATGCGTTTTTGGGGTGCCCTACGCCAACAGCGTTTCATCAAATAGCCAAGGGTTGCGAGGCACGAGCTTCCCTGGGAAACGCGGCAAAAAGCATCCAACCCTGAAAGGGTTGTGAGCAGAGGAAAGAGAGCGAAGGGTGCAACCCCGTTGGGGTTGGACGCGATTGGTTTGTTTCCCAGGGTAGGCACTTCTTCGTCGCGCCAACCCTGGGCTGCACGATCAAACGCCGTTGGCGTTAGGGAACGCAGTGCAAGAAAGGCGTCAGTTGCCGGAGTAGCCATAGGTCTCGAAAAGGAACTGGATGTCGGTGTTGCCGTTGCCGTCGCGCGTTTGCCCGCCGGGGATGAGCGGGCCGGAGATGAAGGTGTCGAGGCCGGCGTTGGGGTCGTTGAGGAAGGTGCCGCCGGGGATGATGAGCATCCATTTCGTATTCCACACGCTGCGGCCGACGAGGCGGGAGTCTTTCGTGAAATCGCCCAGCTCGAAACCGTCGTCGTGATACGCGCGGAAGCGTCCAAAGCGGCGGATTTCGCCGATGGGTGATTCGAGATTATCCGAGGGAATCCACGATGGGTTCGTGAGGTCGCTGGCGCCGATGGGGAAGGGGACCGGGATGGCCTGATCGACCACGTCGAACTCGCGCGTCGAGAGCGTCACGTCGTCGGGCGCGCGCATGATGTCGAGGCCGACGGGGACGAGATACACGCGCGGCGTGGTGGAGAGTCCGGCGGGGTTGTAATTGCCGAACCACACGCCGACGGCGTTGATCTTCGTGGAGAAATTCGTCGAGTCGTAGCTGCCGTCGCCACCACCGAGCGGGAGGCCGAAGTAGTTTTGGCCGAAGGTGACGTCGGTGGAGAATGGGATGACGAGGCCGGGCTGTGCGCCCGCACTTTCCGGTGCGAAGGGCCGGCAGAAGCGGCGGAACTCGGGCACCTGCCACAGGTCGGCGACGCGGAATTTTTGCAGCAGCGTGCGCCACTCGTCGTCGGAGTCTTCGCGGATGCGGAAGCATTCGCGCCGCAGTGAGAAGCGGTTCGATTCGATCTGCGGGTTGTTGATGCCGAGCTGCGTCTTCAGCACCTGGAAGTTTTGATTCAGCCGTCCGAGCGGATCGCTCAGTCCGTTCACGCCGGGCACCGGTTCGTCGTCGAGATACTGGCCGAGAGCGCGTTCGCGGACGATGTCGGTGAGGAAGCGGCGGCCCGCGGCGGCTTTCGAGCCGAGCTGGCAGGTTTCGTAGTCGTAAGTGGTCGCGGCCATATAGACGTAGCGCGCGGCGAGGTCGAAGGAGGCGCGATACTTTTGCAGGGCTTCATTGCGGAAAAGGCGGAACGTCAAATCCTGATAGCGATTCTGTTGCACCGCGCCGGCGACCCGCTGGCGGAAGCGTTTGCGCTCCTCCATCAGCTCCTGGCCTTCGGCGAGCGTCTTTTGGTAGTTGCCCGCGGCGTCGAGGAGCGATTGCTGGAGGTTGAACAAGTCGAGCCGCAGTCCCACCTCCTCGCGCAACAACGCTTCGATCGCCTTGAGGTGCTCCTGCACTTCAAAGGTGAAGCCCGACTTCTGAATCTCGATCTCGGTGCGCAGGGCGACATCTTCCTTGGCCAGATCGATGGCATTTGCGGTCGTGTCCGCCGTGGCCGTGGCGGCGTCGAGCGCGGCCCGCGCCGCGCCCACGGTGATGGCGGAAGCGCCGCGCAATCCGAAGAACACGTCGCTCGCGAGACCGATGATTTTCGGAATGAATTCGTTCGCCGCCTTGCCGAGATTTTCAGTGACTTTCGAGGTCAGCTCCGTGCCGCGTGCCACGCCTTGGAGCACGCCGATGGTGGCGGTCATGCTGCGCAATTCGTTGCGCTGTTTGTTCAGCACCGTGATCTGCGAGTTCTGCACGTTGAAACGCGCGCGCAGCAGATCGAGTTCGTCGGTGATCGACTTGATGTGATTTTCGTAATCGAGCTTGCCGCGGCGCAGCTCGGCTTCGGCACGCACCATGTCGGAGATGGCGAGCTGGAGCGCACCGGGCGCGCGGCGCTGGCCCCAGGAAGTCGGCGCGGCAAAGGCCCAGCGCGATGCCGTGGCGCCGAGGGCAAGCGGGAAGTCCACTTGCAGGATCGCGTTGTTGCTCACGGTGGGATCGGCCACGTCGTTGGTGAAGTAGTGCCGCACGACTTGTTGGAAATCGCCGGGCTGCGTGGCCGCGACGGGCGGCGTGGGATAGTCCTGCGCGAACGGCTTGAAAAAGCCGCGCAGCGACGTGTCGGGCTGCACGGTGCGGCCGCTCACTTCGGTCACGGCCACGTAGTTGTAGTGGTAGATGTCGGGGCCGATGTAGCCGGTGGGATACGTTTTGCCTGAGCCGATGTCGCCCGCGTAGGGATAGCCGAAGATTTCGATGAGCCGGCTGCGGAAATCGTTTTCCTGATCGCGCACGTCCTGCGCAAAGGCGTCGGAGGAAATCTGCGTCTGGCGCAGGCGCTGGGTGAGTTCGTTGGCGTGGTCGAAGATGCGGCGCGCGCCGTTCACCGCGGCGATGGTGCGCTCGTAGATCTGCTCGAAGTGTTTCGTGCCCTGGATGCCGGAGCCGATGATGAGGAACGCGGGATCGATGTCGAAGGGCACGGTGCCCGGTGTGACGCCGAGCGGGTTGAGTCCGCGATCAGCCTGATCCATTTGCGTCTGAATCTTGTCGAACGCGGTCGCGATCTTCGTCAGCTCGGGCACGGTGGTGCGGTCGATCTTTTGCAGGCCGGTCGGCGCGGGGCCGCCGGGATTGCTGAGTGGCGCGGTGTGGACGGCGGGCAGGATCGCATTGGCGGTGAGCCAGTCGAAATACGCGCCCTGGCCCGCGCGGCGCGCCCATTCATCCACGCCCCACGCACGCGCGGTGTCGGTGTCGCGATAGCCCTGCCACTGGCCGGCGGGATCGGCCACGTAGCGGTCGCGGTAAGTGAGGTTCACGATCTCCGCGCCGCAGGTCGCGCGCGCGGCGGCGGCGTTGGCAAACTTGCGTTCGTCGAGGTAATCGACCTCGATCGCCACGCCGCCAACGGTGGTCGGCTCGGGGCGCGGAATCCACGTGAAGCCGGGATGCCGCAGCAGGCGATACGCGCCGGTCACCGCGGTGAGATAGTGGCCCCAAGCATCGCCGTGGCCTTGCGGGAAGAGCTTCGCCGCGTCGGTTTCGGTGATGAAGCCGTCGGCGTTCTGATCGACGACGCCGTAGTTCTGCACATACACGGGCTCGCCTTCGAGGCCGTTGGTGAAGTTCCAGAAGAGCCGGTTATAGACCGGCGCGGCACCGGTCCCGGCGGCGGAGTTGTCGCGTCCGCGGAGCAGCGCGAGTTCTTCGTCGATGAGCGACGGGAGCTGATTGGCAAAGGAGAAGACGCTCGGCGCGAGCGAGCCGACTTCGCCGTCGGCGCTAGTGAAGCCGATGGTCGGGTCCTGCGCGTCGGCATACGCCTCGTGGCCGAGCAGCGTGTAGAGATCGGAGATGCGCGTGGAGGCGAGGAGCAGCGCGCTGTTCACGGCGTCATTGGTCTGCGCGGGCGTGCCGTCGATCGAGAGCGAGAAGCCGCGGCGGAGCACCGTCTCGTAGAGCGGGATGAGGCCGAGGCTGTTGATGTAGGCGGGGTCGTTGCTGAGCGCGACGGAGCCCTCGAAGCGCGTGCCGGCCTGCGCGACGAACGATGAGTAAGTCTGCGTCGGCGCGCTGCCGAAATCTTTCACGCGCGCCTCGAAGGCGTTGATGCCTTCGAGCACGCGTTTGATCCAGCCAGGCACGAGCTGCGCGCGCCGATCGAGCGGCGTGCTCGATGGATCGCCGGCCCAGTCGGTGAAAGTGAGCGGATTATTCCCGCCCGCGCTGTAGCCGCGGTAACGGCAGAAGACCCACGAATCCGAGAGCGTGCGCAACCCCGCGCCTTCGATGATCACGTCATTCACGCCCGCGCCGCTCGCGAGCGAGATCCAGCCTTCCGCCGAAGGATTCACCGGCGCGGGTGGCGAGGTCGAGGTGATCGCGGGCTGATACCACCACTCGAAGTTCAGCCCGTCCGGATCGCCCGCGAAATCGTTCGCGTGGCGCAGCGTGACTTTTTCATCCAACGCGTTGTCGGAAAGGATGAGCTTGATCTCGCCGACGACGGGCGGATTCACCACGCGCAGAATGTGCAATGCGATGGGCGCGGCACCGAGCCCCGCCGCGTTGTTTTCCACCAGCGTCACGTAACCGAGGCCGGTTGCCTTGCCTGCGGTGAGCGCCTTCGGCCCGAGCGCGTCGGCGTAAGTGAGCGCAGTGTCCGAGCCTTTCAGCCCGACATAGTAGTCGCCGACGTTTGCCCCGGTGACGCCGTTCGGATTGCGGCTCAGCGAGTAGAGCACGTCGATCGCGGAGTTCCACAGGGTGTTGGGTGGTGCGCCGTAGATGGCTTGGAGCCGGTCGCGCTCCCGGGTGCTCATCACATTCAACAAGAGCAATGGCGCGGCCGCGGCAGGCACTTCCTTGTAGCCCGCGAAGATGAGCTGCTTGTTGATCGGATCAAAGGTCAGCCGGCTCTTGAGGTGGAAGGGCAGGTCGCGAAAGCGATAGCGCCCGCCGGCCACGAGTTCGACCGCCAGACTCCGCGAGCCGAGCACGAAGTTCTGTCCGTTGATCGTGCCGTTGAGCGCGACCTTGCGCTCGGTGGTGTAGTCGATGAAACGCACGCTGCCGCTCGCGCCGGAGAGCGTGGGATTCGCCTCCTCGTAGATGACCGTCGCGGAGGCCATCGCCTCGACATCGGGGAGTCCCGCGCGCGCGGTGGTGAGCGTGTCGCCGACCGCGAGCGTCGGCACGCTCGGCGGCCACGCGATGGTGTAGTTGACCGCTTTTGGCGTGCCGATGATGCCGCCGACGAGACGGTCGAGCCACGGCACTTCCGCGATGGCGTCCTGCACGCCGTTGCCGTCGGTGTCATACCAGAAGTTCGGCTGCAGCGGATAAAAGTAGCGCGCGGTGATGCTGCCCGCGGACTTTGCCCAGACCTGGTTTTTCCGATCCTTGAAATACGCGGCGCCGCTGCCGGTGGTGCCGGCGGCATCGCCGAGCAGCAAGAGCGGATATGGCGCCTGGACGCGCGTGCCAGCGGTGCCGGTGAAGGCCGAGAATACGTAGCTCGGGAAGCCGACGACGCCAGTGCGCTCGGCGACGACCTGATAGACTTTGAACTTCGTCTTCAGCCCATCGGTCGAGTCCTGGTAGCGCAGCAGTGCGAAGGGTTGGGACGTGGTGCGACCGAGATTGTTCAGGTCGCTGCGCAGCGCGAAGACCGCCTGGAATGCGCTCACGCCATTGCTCGGCGCGAGCAGCGCGTGCTCTTCGTTCGGGTTGTAACCGGCGAGGCTTTTGTCGGGCTGATGATAGATCGACATCGCCTGAAACTTCGCCGGATCGAGCGGCTCGTCGGTGACCGGCCCCGGCGTGTCGGAGCCGAGCCGGCTGGCGATGACGATCTGCGACGAGAGCGGCCAGATGACGTCGTAGGTCACGACCTTCGCCGGCCAGGCGACACCGCGGGGATTGATGTTCGACCAGACGATCACCATGTCGTCCTCCGTGGTGGTGGTCTCGTCGCGATTCACCGGAATGATC
Source organism: Chthoniobacteraceae bacterium (assembly GCA_031425095.1). GTDB lineage: Bacteria > Verrucomicrobiota > Verrucomicrobiia > Chthoniobacterales > Chthoniobacteraceae > JANNXQ01. The sequence goes on along the minus strand of JANPIS010000126.1, from coordinate 22,414 downwards.
GGCCCGAGCTGCGTCGCGCGATCGTGCGCCGCGCCCGCGCCGGTGCCGTCGAAGCGCGCTTTCGCATTCACGAGGTAGCCGTTTTTCCCCGTGGGATCGCCGTGATTGTAAGGCGAGCCGCTGATCTCGGTGCCGACCGCGGCGGTGTCGGTCGTGTTCACGGCGGGATCGGTCCAGAGGAAGGAGCGCACGACTTCCAGGCTCACCGGTGCGCTGCCGAACGCGGTGTTTTTTCCCACCGTGTAAAGCAGGATGCTGTAGCCCGAGGCTTTGGCGGAGAAGGTCTTCGCCGAGAGGCTCGCGTTGCTGTCCTGATAGAGAATGCTGCTGAAGGTGTGATTGAAACTGACCGCCGGTGATTCGAGCGGCACCTTCGGCTCGTCGCCATTCGGCCCCGCGCCGGTGACGTGCGTGATGAGCCCCTGCGCCGGCGTGGGCCAGACCGTCTGCACGCGCCGCACGATGCGCCGCGTGTTCAGCGCGTCGTCGGTCACTTTCCAGCGGATGTCCGCGAGCTGCGGATCGAGCGCGTAGAGTTTCTTCTCGAAGGGGTCCCAGTGGAAATGCGTCGCGCCATTCGCCCCGCCCGCGAAGGGCAGCGTGATGTCGGGCTGCAACGTGCGGCCGTTTGCGTCGCGAAAGACGCCCGCGGGCGGCACGACCTCCTGGCCGCTGAGGATCGTCGTGATGATGGAGAACTGCGGCGAGAGCGCGGGCGTGTCGGTGAGGACCGGCAGGAGGAAGCAGCCGGCGGCGGTGGAAGTGTCGAAGTCCCGGTCCGCGGTGTTCGGCGAACGCGATGCGGCGAAGCGGCCGTTGTTCGCGTTGTTGAGTGCGCTGATGAGCCAATAGACGGTGCCGCCATTGCCCGCGAGGAGTGAGGTGGTGTCGAACTTCGGCGCGAGCGAGGCGTGCTGCGCATTGGTGTTGAGGCCCCACTGCCAGGTGCGCGTGTTGGTGTCGGTATTCTCGGTGAGTTTTACGAGGAAGCTATCGATCGTGCCCGCCTGCGTCTGGAAGGTGGACTGGCCGGACACCGTCACGCCCGGTGCGAAGGTGGCCGTGGTGCTGTCGGTGATCGAGCCGCCGATATACAAGCCGCCGGCCACGTCGCGCACGAGCGTCGTGGCCGTGACGCGATAGGTGGTTCCGGTGGTGATCGTCGGTGCTTCGGACCAGAGCCATTCGCCCGCCGGGTTGATTTTCCCGACGAAAAACGAAGTGCGACTGGCGGCACCCGCGCTCACGGTTCCGGTGCCGATCCCGCCGCTCTGCGAGACGCGCCGCACCTGCGTCGCATTGTTGATGAAGCCGGTGACATACACGTTGCGGTCTTCATCGAGCACGAAGGCGCCGCACTTCGTATTGCCGCCGCTCGCGACGCCCGCGGAGTAGGTGGCGAGGTAAAGCGGCGCGGCATCGAGCGAGCGCCAGCGCGCCACGAAGCCGTCCGTGCCGGGCGACGTGGTAAAGGGCAGCCGCTGCGCGCCGCCGGCGACGAGATTGCCGCGCCAGTCGCCGCAGAGGTAAAGCGAGTCGTTGTTATCGACGGCGATGTCGTTGATCGCGCCGACGGGGAACGTCGTGAAATCGAAAGTGCCGACGACGGAGGTGATCGTGCCCGCGCCATCGTAAAGCACGCCGCTGCAGACTGGCGCGACCCAGCGCCAGTCGTAGGTCGTCGGCGTGCCCGCGGGCGAGCCGAGCGGCGGCGGCGTGGCCGCAAGCTTCGCGACAAAGGGCGTGCCGCCGTAGCCGGTCGCGGTGCCGGAGCCATTGGTCGAAAGCGCCGCGACGCGACCGGCGCCCGCCGTGCGCAGCCACAGCACGCGATTCGCGGCGGGGCTCGCGGCGAAACCGTTGAGCCGCATCTTGAGATAGAGATTGCCCTGCGCATCGAGGGCGAGGCTGCGGCCTTGATTGGTGCCCGCCGCCGTAAAACTCCCGCCCGTATCCGTGTCGATGGATGCGGAAGTCACGAGCGCTTCGCCACCAAGGTTGGCCACGCTCGTGTCGGTCGAAGGATAGACCGCGAATTCAAACTGCCGCGCCCACTGCCAGATGCCATCGCGGTCGATCATCGCGATGAAGGTGTTGTTGCTCAGCGTGACCTGCGCGGGAGCGAGGGTGTTGGCGATGTTCGCATTCGAGCGCGCCGCTGCGGTGACGGTCAGGTTTCCAAACGTGGCCGTGCCGCCGAACGAACCGCTGACGAACACATTTCCCGTTGCATCCACGGCCACGCCGGTGGCGATCGTCGCGGTGCCTGAGTTCCCCGCGGACCGTTTCCACACCACGTTGCCATCGCGGTCGTATTTGATGATGAAGGCATCGCCAAATCCCGTCAGGAGCGCGTCGTTCGAAGAGAGCCCCGGCCGCCCGGTATTGTCGTCCCCGCGGTCGCGGAAGACGTCGATCTGCATCTCACTGGGGAAGCCCGCCGCCGCGGAGAAAGAAAGCCCGACGACATACACATTCCCCGCCGCATCCGTGGCCGAGGCATACACCTTGTCGCGAAAACGCCCCTCAATGCGCGAGGTGTAGCCCGCAGGCTCCTGAGTGCCCATGACGGCGGCGCGCAGCGAGGGCGCGAGGGCAAGCAGGACGAAAAGAAAGAAGGGTCGAATGAATTTCATAGCCTCAAGGCGCGGGCGGCGGGTTGATTTGTCCGAGCGTGTTCAGCCGGCGCAGGGTGAAGGTGCCGGTGGTGACGAGCGCGTTCTTGTGCAGGCCGGTGACCGTTTCCTGATAAGTCCCGGTGCGAACCGAAGAACCCGCCTCGGGCGCAAGATCGCCCGGGGCCACCACAGCGAAGGTCATCTGCACGGCGCGCGAAATCTCCGGCACCTCGCGCAGATGCGCGGGCAGGCCGACTGGCGTCTGGTAGCTCGCGGTAAGGTCGTCGTGATCGGGATGGTAGCGATGCTTGAAAGGGTTCGTCGCATCGGTGCGCAAGGTTTGGATAGTTCCTGCGAGCGTACCGCCAAAAGTGCCGCTCAATGTCAGGTCCGGCGCGGTGCCGAAATCGTAGCCGATGCTGCTCAGGCGGTAGGCAAAGGGCGCTCCGTCGCGATTGGCCGGGGCCTGGAATTGCGGAATGAGCGCCGGATCGCTGAGCAGCACGAGCGCGCCGGCGACGGGCGGATTGCCCGGCGGATTTGGCTGCTTCATCAGGATCGCCTCTTTCAAAAGCTTCACCGTGCCGCCGCTGCTGACGTGGAGCAGCACCCGGATGCTGAACTCCGCCGGGGTTGCCGTCGGCGTCTGCGGATTCACCGCTTTGTGCGGCTCGCTCACGGCATTGAGCGTGACCGAACCGACCCACAGCCCTGCGTTCGATGCTCCGGGCGCGGGATTTTCCGTCGCCACCGGCACGAAGCGCCGCACGCCCTGGGCGGAGACCGTGAGGAGCGCGTCGCTCGTGGCCGGCAGCGTCGCGCGGCGCACGCCGACCTCGACGGTGAATGTCGCGCCCGGCGCCAGCGACGGCGTGAGCGTGGTGAGCGCGGTCCACACCGTGTTGCCATTTGCGTCGAGGCTCGACGTGACCAGCGGATAGCCACTCGGATTTGCAATCGTCGCCGTCACGGGGTTTGCGGACAGATTCGTGACCGTAAAGGGCTGCGAAGTGACCGACGGCCCGAAGTCCAGGCGCCCCGTGCTGCTGATGTCCACCGCGAGCGGCGCCGTGAAGTCCGACGCACCCTTCGTGAAGATCCAGTAGGCGCGTCCATACGCGAGCAGCGAGTTGTCATTGAGCGCCGCCCAGATGCCATTCGGGTCGAGCCGATAGCGCGGCTGCGATTTGTGCGCGGGCGAATTGAAGAAGTAATCGCCCGACCGCACCGTCGTCGCAGGATCGACCGGCAGCCCCGTGAGCGCGAAGGCATCAGGCCGCCAGTTGATCGTGCGGTACAGCGGCTCGCCCGTGACCGTGAGCGTTGCCGGCGTCGTCCCCGTGACCTTCACGAGATACGCCTGCCCCGCCTGGATCGCGAAGAGATCGGTGAGCACCGCCGCATCCGGAAAACTCGGCGGCAGATACACATTCCACCCCGCCACATTCCACAGCCCGTCCGATGGATTCGTGATGAACTCGAGTGACGTACGCGTCGGAAAGTAGGACCATACCTGCTCGATCGGGATGCCCGCGAAGACTGTCGCTGGCGCTTCATTCGGTGGCTGGACTTCGAGGTAGATCGCATTCCAGCCGGGCTGGAGGGTGAAGGTCTGCGTGGTGGTGGCAGCCGAGAGCGCTGCGGCGGAGAGCGCACCGGCGAGGAACCAGGCGCAGAGTCGTGGCAGAAATCGGAAGGCCAGCGCCGGTGCGGCGCTGAGTGAATGTTCGAGTGAACGGAGGGCCGCGGTCATGGCGGCATTGGTTTCAGTCCGATTTCGTTTCGGGGAGAAGGAGAAATCGACAAACGGCAATAGCGCTCGATAAGCTGCAATTTGACGTAGTCGTCATGAATACCCGCTCGTTGGCTCCTTCTCTGAAGCGTCCACGGAAGACGCCGCTCCGCGATTCGAGCGGCGCGCCTTTCCATCCCACTGGAGCCGAAGCCGGCTGCTGGCAGCCGCTCGCGCTCACCGCCGCCACGGCTCAATCTCCCGCCGCCGCCCTCGACCGCGCCCTGGCCGTACTCGGCCCCAGCTATCGCGCTGACCGCGCGTGGGTGGGCCGCTACAACGCCGCGCTCACGCACTTTTGGGCGGCCAATGAATGGGTGCGCAACGGCATCGTCTCGCACTTTCACGAAGTGCAGGGCGTTCCCGTCGAGATGATGCTCGATGCGCACGGGAAATTTCTGCGGGGCGAAATCGTGGTGATCCCCGATGTCGATCGGCTGCCACGCCAGAGCCGCGCCTTACAGGCTGAACTCCGGCGCGAAGGCATCCGCTCGACCCTCTGCGCGCCGCTCACGTCTGGCGGAAAGTTGATCGGCTTTTTCGGCTTCGACTACGTGCGCGGGCTCGCCGCCTGGACGCTCGCGGAAACGACCCGGCTCCGTGAGATCGGCGAATACCTCGCCGCTCTTCTGCACCGCACTCTGGCCGCCGCCGCTGCTTCCGAACCGCCCACCCGGCTGAATGGTGCGATCTACATCACCGAGCGCAGCGGCCGGCGCGCCCTTGCCATCGGCGACATCGCCTTCATCGAAGCCGATGGCGACTACAGCCGGCTCCAACTCGCCGACGGTCGCTGCCATCACGAGCTGCGCAGCCTGCGAATGTGGTCCGCGCAATTGCCGCGCGAGCAATTCATGCGGGTGCACCAAAGCTACGTGGTGAATGCCGCCCGCATCGAGCGCCTCACCCGCGGCCCGCGCTGGTCTCTGCACCTGCGCGGCATCCCCGATCCTATCCCCGTCGGCCGCGCCTTCCGCTACGGGCTGCGGTTGCACATGGGCTTCTGAAAACAATCTCGGTTTGAGCTGAGGAAATCGTTGTCCGGGTTTGTTGTGGCGTCGGAAAGGGATGGAACTGGAGGTTCGCGCCGCGAGCGGGGACCGCAGCGGTCGGTTCGCTTTGGCGCTTGGCAAGTTTGGCGAACGAACCCATTCACTCCGTCGGTGAAGAAACTCCTCTCGATCGCGATCAGCGCGCTCATTCTCGGCCTCACCTACTGGAAGATCGGGCCGGAGAATCGCGCGCGGTTGCTGGAGATTTTTCGCGATTGCGACCGGGTGTGGATGGCACTGAGCCTCGCGATGGTGGTGCCGCTCACGATGTTCACCGCGTGGCGACTGCGGCAGCTCATGCCGGGCGTTGGACAGCTCGGCTTTGGCGAAGCGAACAAGCTCATCCTCGTCGCGAGCGTGCTGAATCTCGTGCTGCCGTCAAAGATGGGCGATATCGCCAAGGCGTGGTTTCTCCGCGATCGCGGGCACCTCAGCGGCACGCTGGCGCTGTCGCTCGTCGTCTTCGAAAAGTCCTGCGACATGCTTTCGCTCCTGCTCTGGTGCGCCTTTGGCCTGGCGATCTATCCGCAGAAGGATGGCGTCTTCTGGGTGATGACCGTCGCCGTCGCAGCGATGCTCGTCTTTGGCTGCCTGCTGGTCGGTTCGCAGGGCTTCGCGCGGACGTTTTTCGATCTCGGCGCGCGCTTCGCGCCGGGAAAGATCGGCGCGAAGCTCGGCCAACTCGCCGGCTCGTGGAGCGAGATGCACGACTACTTCTGGTCGAGCAAAGCGCGGCTGCTGAAGGTGACCTCGACATCCGTCTTCATTTGGTTCCTGCATCTGCTGCAGATCTGGATGTTCATCCTCGCCTTGCGAGCGACGGTCCCTTTCGTCCGGAATCTCGCGCTGTCGCCACTCGCGATTCTTGCCGGATTGCTGCCGATCCCGACCTTTGGCGGGGCGGGCACTCGCGATGGCGCGCTGGTGGCGCTGTATGCGCCTCACTTCACGGCACCCGTCGCACTCGCGCTCGGGTTGCTTTGCACCGCGCGCTATCTCCTGCCTGCGATCGGCGGCTTGCCCTTCGCCAGCACTTACCTCCCACTGCTGCGCTCCGCCTCCGCGAAGCAGACCGCCCTTTCCGCATGAAACAATCGCTCCTCTCCCGCCTCTGGTGGTTCGTCGTCGGTGGCTGCATCAGCGTTGGCATCAATGCCGGCCTCTTCCACCTCACGATCGATCTGTGGCACTGGGCGGACTGGCAGGGCTACGCGCTCAGCCTCACGGTGGTGACGGTGATTTTCTCGCTGTGGAATTACCTCCTGAACTTCCGCACGAACGCCGGCTGGCGCGAGTGCCTGGCGCGGTATCTCGGCGCCATCGCCATCTGCTATGTGCTGAACTACGGCATCACGCTCACGGGTTTCAAACAGCTCGCTGCGTCGCGCGAGATGAAGTTTGTCATCATCGCCGTGGTCCAGATCGCAGTGAGCGGCCTAAAGTTTCTGCTCTACCACTTCTGGGTCTATCCCCGGGGACCGCGCCCGCCACACGGCGCCGAGGAGACCATCGAGGCCCAGGCACGCCAGTAGGATGCCCATCCACTCGATCGGCATGAAGTAGCGCGAGACGGCGTCACCGATCGCATAGATTCCCGCCAGGTAGATCCCCAGCGGCAGGAGCAGGAAAGCGGCGGCGGCCCACTGCCGTCGCCAGCCGAGCGCTGCGACGCCGAGAAGCCCGAGCCACGCGACCCAGGTGACGTTGGAAAGTCCGGGCACAGCCCGGCGCGGGTCGATGCGCACCCAGGTGAGCGCTTTGCCGATGGCGACCGGCCATGCCGGGACGCGCCGCGCGCGGGAGATCCGCTCCGCCGCCATCGCTTCATACGCGGCCTGGTCGCGCTCGTAGATGAGCTTCATCTCGGCTGGCTCTTTCCAGCGGTCGTCGTTGCGCTGATTTTGCGCCTGCCAGAAATCCGCGGGATGAAATCGGAACACACCTGCGGGACTGTCTGACGAGCAGATGGCAATCTTGATGATGGTCAGGCGCAGATACTCCCATGGGTGGGTGCGGATGGCTTCGCGAGCGAGGTAGCTGGTGGCAGCGGCATAGCGCGCCTTGTCTCGCACGAGTGGCGGCCACTCGGGTCCGAGCAGACCGTCGGGATCCTTGGTGGAGAGCGCTTTCTTGAATTTCCCCTGCCGCTCGGGATAGGCCAGCAGGTCGGCGCGGGCATCGCGAATGACTGGGGCGAGCAGACGGCGGTATTCTGCGAATTTCTCACCTTCGATCTGCACGAGCGGGAGCGTGGAACTCAGCAGCAGCCAGGAGCCCTGGCTGGAGCTGCCCGTGAAAAAAATCACCACCACACTCGCGGCAAGGATGCCATGCGCGACGCGCGGCCATCGCCAAATGGGCCACTTCAGTAGCGCCGCTGCAAGGATCAGCCCCAGCCAGAGCGGCCGGCCGTGGGGCTTGATGGCCACGCAGAGAAATGCCGTCCCGAGAAACCAGGCGAGCCGCCGTCCGTGCAAGTTCGAGACGGGGAAGGCGAGCGCGAGAGCGCAGACAAACGCCAGATACAGTGGAGCGTCGGCGATGATCTCGTGCTCATACCAAAGTGCGGCCGGCGTCAGTGCGGCAAAGCAGGTGGTGATCGGAACCCAGAGCACCGGCCGCAGCGTGACCGAGCCCGTGATCCAACCGATCGCCGGAATCGCGAGCAGGCCGAAGAGATGTTGCAGCACGGCCACGAGCTGCGCGGTGCTGCCCGGGAGCAGGGGAGCCAGCACGAGGAGCAGCGGATACAGCCCGCGCCGCTTCTCGGAAAAGACGAATTTCTGCTGCTCCCAAAGTTTGTAAGCCGTCTCGAGATAGGAATTGCTGTCCGCGCCGTAGAAGGCTTCCGGGATCGAGAGCAGCAACTGCCACCGCAGCCAGACTGCGAGGAGGAGCGCCGGCACGCAGAGGAGAAGGCAGGTCCGCCAGGTGAAGGGCGTCAAGGGCACACGCGTGAGAGTCACGATTGTTCGTTACCGCTCTGAGGTTGCGGCGAGGGCATCGCCATCGCGCCAGGCCGCCCAGCCACTGCGGACGAGCGCGACCGCCGCGTCGAGCAGGCAGCAGAGGCCGAGGAAAAACCACGGTTCATACACGAGGCGGTACCGCGAGCGCAGGCTGGTGGTGGTGAAAATCGCGAAGGCCGCCAGCAGAACACAGAGCACCCACAACTGGCGATACGAGAGCCAGGTCCGGCTACGCAGGGCCGCGATCAGCAGCCCGGCAAAGCCCAGGAGATAGACCACCGGCAGACCCGGCACGACCTGGCTGCCGATGACGCGATCGGGAAACTTCCAGCCGAACTCCGCGGCGACGAAGCGTTGCTGAAAGCTGGAGAGGAGGTCCGGATTCATCACGCGGTACATCTTCGGCAATTCGGCCTCCGCCTCCTCACGGGTGGCAAACTCGCGGCCGAGATAGGCCCGCATGTGCTTCGCATCCTTCTGCGGCGGCTCGTCGGATTTTCCGAAGAAGACGGAGACGTGTTTGTCATGCGCCCAGTCGCTCCCGAAACTCGGCGCCGGCGGCTCGAGGAGCGTCGCGAGGAACTTGTGGTAGGCGATGCCGGGCAGGCGCCACCAATTGCGCAGCGCGATCTCCATGGCCACGCGTTTGCACAACTTGTTGTTGCGGCTGTCGCTCTCGGCGGCTTTCGCGTCCTTCGTCTCGACAATGAACTGCTTCACGCGTGCGATGATGATTTTCCGCGAGGGATTGTGGCGTGCGGGATACGCGGGCCAGTCCGGCTGGAAAAGATCGCGCAGCTCCCGCGCCACCGGGGAGAAGGCCGGCGTGAACCAAAGGTTGTCCGGCGCGAGATGAATCGTGGACGTGAGCAGCATTTGTCCGCCCTGGGTCGTTTTGCTGGTGGCCAAGGCCACGAGCAGCACCGCCCCCATGACCGCAACGCGGCCGAGATGCGCCCGGAGCTCGTGCCGATGCCGGCACCCGACGAGTACGAGGCCAAAGGGCAGCATCAGAAATCCCTCCTGTCGCGTCGCCGCGGTAATGGTGAGCACCACGGCCAACCAGAGCAGCGTCCGCCGCGTCGGATTCCGGTAATAGCTCCCGCCGATGGCCGCGCTCGCCAGCACCAGCACGACGTACAGCGAGTCGGGCAGGCACATGTGCTCATACCAGAGCAGCGTCGGATGAATCGCGACCAGCAGCGTGAGCGGCACGATCCACCAGCGCCAGCACGTGAGCCACAGGCGGCAGAGGCACCCGGCCGCGATCACCATCCCGAGTCCGGCCAGATGCTGGATGAAAGCGGCCCACGGCAGCAGCGGCTGATGGAACAGCCCCGGCAGGGCGTAGAGAATTTTCCCCACGGGGGTCCGTGCGGACATCTTCAAGACATCCTCCGGAGCCGTCATGAACTCACTGGTGTCGGAGATGAAAAAGGCAAACGGCATGTGCGCCATGAGCACACCCCGAAGGACGATTGCGACGACGAGAGCCGGCACGCAAAACCAGAGCACCGTCTTCCACTGGGCACGCTCAGCCGCCTGGGGTGCGCATGACCCGTCCGGTTGACGTTCGCTGGCACTCCTGGATGTGGCCGCGCTCAGTGCTGGACTCGGTTCTTCCAAGTGAAGGGATTGCGGAGGCTAGGAGGGAGAGGGGAGTTGACAAGCTCTTTCCCGGTGCGCAAGCAGGACGCCCTCGATGTCCAGCGCCCCCATTTCTCGAATTCGCAGTGGCCTGGCTATTCTGGCCGTGCGCGCCTCGCGGGAGCCGGGCTGGAAGGCGGAAGTCGCCGTGTGGATCGCGCTGATCGCGGTGACGATCGGAATCCGCGCCTGCCTGGTGTCGCTCGTGCCTTTCGCTGTGTGGACTGACGATGCGGGGTCCTATGCGGCCGCGGCTTCGCGGTGGCTGACGACGGGCGTCTGGGTGTCCGATGGGCGGAGGGGGCCGGTCTATTCGTTGCTGATTGCCGGGTGCATGAAGGTGTTTGGCACGATCGACTCGCTGATGATCGTGCAGCATGTGATGGGGGCGGTGGCAGTGCTCCTGACCATGGTCGTGCTCCGGCTCCTGCACGGTCGGGCCGCACTCTGGCCGCTGGCCGCGTGCAGCTACGCATATGCCGTCTATGCGCTGCCGATTTCGCTCGAGCATCTGGTGCGGAACGAAACGGTGCTCGTCTTCTGCAGCACCGTCGCGCTCGTGGCGTGGTTCTGCGCGATCCACTCCGGCGCGGCCTGGTGGTATGTACTTGCTGGATTTGCCGGCTCGATCACGGCTCTGACCAAAAGCATCTTCGCGCCGTTTCCGCTGCTGGTTGTCGGCGCGATTCTCTTCGCGGGGTGGCGGACACCTGGCCCCGCGTTTTTCCGCGTCGTTCTCTTTGCCGTCGGTCTGGCGCTGCCGCACCTCGGGGTTCGCGCCTTGAATGCGACCAGCCCCTGGCTCGAGCCTCGGGAACCGCAGTCCGGCATCCTGCTTTTCGGCCGCACCGCCCAATTCACGCATCTGGAGGGTGGCATCGAACCGGAAATGAAGGCGATCATTCGCCCGGATATCGAGAGCTACCGGCAACTGCCCAAACTCGACAACAACGTCATCGTGAATCGAACGGCGGTGCCCCGCTTGCGTGACACCCTCACGAAGCGCGGAAAGACCCCCGCCGACCTCGATCGATTGTGCCGCTCGCTCGCGGTGGAGGCGATCATGCACCACAAGCTCGCCTACCTGCGGCAGATACTGTCCGATTGCCACCAACTGCACTTCACGACGGCGAAAAACTACAAGATCCCGAAGTCCGACGCGATCGAGTCCCTCGAATCGCTGCTGCAAAAATCCGGCTCCGCGCCTTCGGTGGTGGATATCCCGGCGACGCTTGCGAAGGCGCGGGCCATTAAGGATCGGCAGCACTTCGCCGGCTACTATCGCTGGACCTCGACCTCCTGGCTCTTCCGGATCGCCCCCGTGCTCCTCACGTCGCTGCTGCTCCCCTGGCTGATCTGGCAGGCGCGCGGGGAGATGCGCCTCTGGTGGATGGGCTGCGCGGGGCTCTGGTATTTCACGGTGGTGCTCCTTTGCACCGTCGGCCGTCCGATGGATCGGTACGTCCTGCCGATGGCGCCGGTGATGTTCTGGGCGCTCGGCAGCGGCGTGGTGCTCGGATGGCAGGCATTGACGCGGAGGGCGCTGAGCACAGAAATGAGCCCCCGCGAAAGCCGAAACCCAAACACAGCTCCCGATGAATATCTCCGAACTTAGCGTCAGCGTCCTCATTCCCGCCTACAACGAAGAGGGTGCGATCGCGGAGACGGTGCAAAAAATCTCTGAGCAAAGGGTGCACTTCCGCGACCTCGAGATCGTGGTCATCAATGACGGCTCGAAGGATCGCACGGGTGAAATCGCGCGCACGCTGCCGGTGACGCTGATCGAGCATCCGAAGAATCGTGGCTACGGCGCCGCGCTCAAGACCGGGATGCAGCGGGCGAAGCATGAGTACATCCTCATCGCCGACGCCGATGGCACTTACCCACTGGAGGAAATCCCGCGCCTGATGGCCGATGCGCCGGATCACGACATGGTCGTGGGCGCGCGCACCGGCGCCATCGTCCAGGTGCCGCTGCTCCGGCGTCCCGGCAAGTGGCTCATCACCCGGCTCGCCGAGTATCTCAGCGCCGAGAAGATTCCCGACCTGAACTCCGGCTTGCGGGTCTTCCGCAAGGATGTCGCGATGCGCTTTCTCACGCTATATCCGGACGGCTTCTCCTTCACCACGACGATCACGCTCGCGATGATGACGAACCACTACCGGGTGAAGTTCCTCTCGATCAACTACCACCGCCGCGTCGGGAAGTCCTCGATTCACCCGATCCGCGATTTCACAAACTTCACCATCCTGATCATTCGCGTCTGCGCGTTCTTCCGGCCGCTGAATGTCTTCGTGCCGCCGGCGCTCCTGCTCATCGTGGTCGGGGTGATCAAGGGGGGGATTGATTACAACGGGCAGGGGCACCTCGGTTTGCTCTCGATCGCGCTGGCACTCACGGGCGTTCAGATGCTGTTCATCGGACTGCTCGCCGATCTAATCGACCAGCGGATGAAGTTGTGAACTCCACGCGGCTCGGGGCGTTTGCCCGCAGCCATCCGATCGTCTGGCAGGCGATGCTCTGGGCACTCCCGGCGATCGCGGTCGGTGCGATTCTGCGCGTGCTGCTACTGAGCTACATGCCCTATGCATTCTGGGGCGCGGACTCGGCGTCCTACTATCGCTTTGCGCACACCCTGCTCGAGAAGGGCTACATCAGCCTCGATGCGAAGCGGCGCTTCATTTACCCGATCCTCATGGTGCCGGTGTCGCTGCTGCCCGGCGCACCGCTGAAGTGGGTCGCCTGGCTGCAGCACGGGCTCGGCATCGCGAGCATCGTGCCGCTCGCTTATGTCGTGCGCAGCACGCTCGTCCACTGGCGGCTCTGGATCGTGCCGGTGACGGCGCTCTACGCCGGGCTGCCGCTCTTCCTCTGGTATGAGCACGAGTTGCTCGGCGAGGTGATCCTCTTTGCGGCGCTGCTCTGGGCCTTTGCGGGCTGGGTCGCGTGGATTCGGCAATGCGACCTGGAGCGCGGGCGCCGGATGTTTTGGTGGTTCTTCGTCCCGTTCGCGATCTTCATCCTGACCAAGCCGTCCGGGCGTTTTGTGTGGCCCGGGATTTTGCTCGGCCTGGTCTTCGTCCTGGCCTGGCGTCGCCTCGCCTGGCGGCAAATGGCGGCGCTGGCGGTGCTCATCCCGCTGACGCTCACCGTCGGCGCGCGCGCCCAGGGCGCGTGGCTGCTCTACACCGCCGCCTTCCCGCTCACGCAGCTCGAGACGCCGCAGCATGCCGCCTACAAGGCGGAGATCCGCGGCCTCGTCGAGCCGCTCTACCGGGAGCGTGACATCTACTATCAGCGCGAGTCCGAGCCATTCGAGTTCCTGGACAAGGTCAAGGAGCAGCACGGCTATCCGCTCTGGCAGGCGCTGGCGAAGAACGAGAAGCTGAAGTCGCGCATCTGCATGGATCTCGCGGTCGAAGGAATCACGGCGCACCCGCTTCAGTTCCTGACCTTTGGCGCGCAGCGCGTCGCGGCGTCGGCGAACTTCTCGGAGTTCAAGGTGCATCGCTTTTACAGCAAACGACTGCGCGAGCGCGCGGGGGAGTTTTATGAGGAAGCGGTGCGGCAGGAACTGCATCTCTTCCGCAAAGCCTACGGACTGCCGAGTCGCGGACCGCTGCCACCGTGGGAGGAATTCATCGCCGGCGTCGATCCCGCGCCGCAATCGTGGCGCGCGCGCGCCGTGCAGGGCTGGTGCGAGGCATTCGGGACGCGGCTCGATTTCCTGCGCTGGCCGACGGAAAAGTCCGCACGAACGCTCCGCAATGTCCGGCCGACTTTCCTTGGCTGGGTGCTCGCCGCTGGGATCGTGCTCGCGTTCCTGCCGCGCTCCTCGCGGACGCTCGGCGTCTGGACGCTGGTCGCGCTCGGCTACGTCTTCGGTGTCTTCATCGTATCGCAGGAAAATCCGCGTTACTTCGGACCGGTGTGGCCCGTCCTGATCATGCTCCTGGCGCTGCCGCTGGACGCCGTGGTGCGTTCGATTTGGCGGCGCGGCGCGAGCGTTACGTAGTGGCAGCAGTCGGCAGCGGACGCTTCGCTTCCATCACCCAGAGCACCGCGACCGCAGCGAGCATTGCGAGGTCGCGTGTGACGAGCCACGGGAAGTGCGTCTGGATGGATTCCGCGGTGCGGAAGCAGCCGCATGAGATGTCGAGCCCGCGCGACCATGCGCTGATCAGCCCGCCAAGAAAGACGAGCAACATTCCGCCGATCGCCGCAAGCGAGCCAAGATAGAGCCGCCGCGCGAGCAGACCTAGCGCGGCGAAGATTTCCACCCACGGCAGATACACACCGAGCAGCATCGTCGCGTCCGGTGGGAGGAGGTCGTAGGCTTGGATCGCTTGCACGAAACTCGGCGCATCCCACGCGTGCAGCCCACCGGCGTAGAGGAAGATGCCCGCCAGCCCGACGCGGAGCAGGAGGGAGATCATTCGGAGCGCCATGCTTTGAGTCCCCCTTTCAAAACGCGGACATTCTCGATCTGCAGTTCCGTGAGCAGTCGGCTCGCCACCGCCTTGCTCGCCTGACATCCCCCGCCACCGCAATAGACCACGATTGGCTTGTCCGGATCCCATTCGTTCAGGAAATCCGGGATCAGACTGTTCCACTCGTCTTCATTCAGCAGCACCGCGCCGTCGATGTGGCCCGCGTTGAACTCCCGCCGCGGACGCGCATCGACCCACAGCACGGCCTCGCCCAGCGCCCGCGCTGCTGCTGCGTCGATCTGCGGGACCGGATCAGGTTCGTGGTACTTCAGCTGGATCGTGCCCGCGATGATCGCTGGCACAAGCGCCGCAGCCAGCAGCACGAGCACTTGGCGGAACGCCCGCGCGATCATTTCACGCGAGCGTAAATGAGGTAACTCCGCGGTGCGTCCGGTGGGAAATCAGTCTGCACGCGGATCTCCGCGACCTCCTTGGACGTGGTGTCCTCGGGCTGAATGCTCAGTCCGTAACGTTGACCGGGCGCCGCCGTGTCGAGCTTCACCCGGATCCGCGGATTCGTGGAAGTGACCGACTTCACTCGCACTGGTCGCGCGGGATCGGCGGTGAGTTGCACGGTCTTTGGCTCCGCCGCGGCGCCGACGCGCCACCAGACCAACGCTGGCTCCACCTTCATCGGATCGGAAATCTGCACGCGGAGGCTCAGCACCGTGGGCGCCACCGATTTGTCGTCCGTGGTCACCGTCACGCTCACCACATGCAGCCCGCGGCGATCACCCAGCGTGAACTTCGCGGCGATCTCCCCGCTCTCGCCTGGCGCGTAGGTACGCTTCTCGAGCTTTGCCGCGGTGCAACCGCAGGAGGTGCGGAGTTTGGCGATCGTGATCGGCGTCGGGCCGGTGTTCTTGAAAGCGTAGTGCCCCTCGACTGCGGGATCGCCCGGCGAGCGTTCGAAGCTCTGCACGGTCGTGTCCCAGCGGAGTTGCGCGAAAGTCGGGGCCGCGGTGAGGAGTAGCAGAAGAAGCGAGCGGACGAACATGGAGCGTTCGTAACGCCGGGCGGATGAATTGCAATCCCGCGCGGAGCCGGACACCTGGCCCTTTGTGCAAATGATTTGCATCGGGAGTTTGGGTCGTTATTTTCGTCCCCCGATGAAACTGTGCTCTTCCTTCCTCGCTCTCCTTGCGCTCATTACTCCGCTCTGCGCCGCGGAGAAAGTTCGCATCTCCAGCTTCTCCACGATCCTCACCGAAATCGCCGAAGAGGTCGGCGGCGAGCGCGTCGCCGTCACCGGTCATGTGAAGCCCGGCATTGACCCGCATGACTTTCAGCCCACGCCTTCGGACCTGAAGGTCGTGTCGAACGCGGACCTCGTCCTTCTCTCCGCGAAGCACATGGAAGGCTACGTGAACAAACTGAAGCAGGGGGCTGGCGCGAAGGGCGTGCTGCTCGAGGTCGGCGACAGCTTCACCTCGCTGAAGATCGCGGATCACCACGACCCATCGCAGCTCGTGGACGACCCGCATTGGTGGCACAGCGTCGGCAATATGGAGAAAGCGACGAAGATCGTGCGCGACGCACTGAACAAGATCAGCCCGGGCGACAAGGCGCTCTTCGCCGCGAACGCCAGCAAGTATCTCGACCGCCTCGATGCGCTCGAGAAGTGGGCGAAGCGGAAGATCGCCGAACTGCCGCGCAATCAGCGCAAGCTCGTGACCTCGCACGAGGCGTTTCAGTATTTCGCGAAGGAGAACGGCTTCACGCTCTACGCGATCGAAGGGGTGTCGCGCGCCGACCAGCCTTCGTCGAAGAAAGTCGCGGAGATCGTCGAGATCGTGAAGTCCGCGGGCGTGAAGGCGATCTTCCCGGAGAGCCTGTCGAATCCGAAAGTACTCAAGGAGATCACGCGGGAGACCGGCGCGAAGATCGGGCCCGAACTGTATGGCGACGGGCTCGGCGCCGGCGAGATGTCCACCTACGAGGGGATGTACCAGCACAACGTCACCGCGATTGTGGACGCCCTGAAGTAGATGCGTGGCTCGCCGCTGCTCCGGGCGCTGCTGGCGTTCGGGCTCATCCTGCTCTGCGCGCTGCCGCTCGCGCGGTTGACGACGGCGCGAGCCGTGCGGTCGGAGCCGACAACTCCCGCCGAGGGAGCGGGCAGTGCGGCGATACGCGAAATTCAGCTCAAGCTGACCTTCACTGCGCTGCCATCCGCCGTACGCGTGCGGCACCTCGGGAGGGATATCTGGTCCGCGAAGCCGACGGCGGCCGAAATCGAGCAGACCGTGAAAATCCCGTTTCCGAAGGAAGGCGTGGACCTCGAGTTTGAGGCGAAGTTTCCCGACGGCGCGCCGCTCGCCGCGATGCGCGTGCAACTCACCGATCCTGATGGCGGCGAACACGAGCGCACCTGCTGGGGCACCGGCGAGATCGATGAAGTGCTGACTTTTCCCTGACGCTGATGTCCTCGCATCAACTCGCCGTCGCCGACCTCACCGTGAGCTACAATCGCGTCCCGGCGCTGCATCACATCGGCTTCGAGGTGCATTGCGGACAGTGCGTCGGGCTGCTCGGGCCGAATGGCGCGGGCAAGTCCACCCTGCTCAAGGCGCTCGCCGGACTTCTCCCCATCGAGACCGGGAGCATCAGTTTTCACGGCCATGCGGTGCGCGGCGCGACGCGTGACTTTGCTTATCTGCCGCAGCGGGAGGAAGTGGACTGGGACTTCCCGGCGACCGTGCGCGGGCTCGTCGAGATGGGCCGCTACTTGTGCGTTGGCTGGTGGCGTGGTTTCACCGCGGCAGACCAGACGGCGGTCGATTCCGCGCTCGCCGCCATGCAGCTTACCGAGCTCGAAGACCGGCAGATCAGCGCGCTCTCTGGCGGCCAGCAGCAGCGCGCCTTCCTCGCCCGCGCGCTCGCGCAGGAAGCGCACGTGTTTCTTTTCGACGAACCTTTTACGGGTCTCGATCAGCCGACGCAGCAGAATCTGAAGACGCTCATCCGCCAGCTTCGCGACGCGGGAAAGCTGGTGCTCGCGTCGCATCACGACCTCGCGAGCGTGCCGGAAATCTTCGACCGCGTGCTGCTGCTCAATGGCGAGCTCATCGCCGCCGGTCCGGTCGCTGAGACCTTCACGCCAGAGAACATCGCGAAGACCTACGGCACGCGCGTCTTCTCAGGCCCAGTGCACCACCACGACCATCACCACCACGGATGAACTGGCTCACGGAACCCTTTCAGCACGAGTTCATGCTCCGTGCGCTGCTTGGCGGTGCGCTCATCGGCTTCACCGCGGGCTTCCTCGGCGCCTTCGTCGTCCTGCGGCGGCTCGCACTCATGGCCGACTCGCTCTCGCACTCGCTCCTGCCGGGGCTGGCCGTCGGGGTGATGCTCTTCGGCCTCGCGCCGATGGGACTCTTCGTGGGCGCCCTCGTCGCCGCGCTCTTTGTCGCACTCGGCGCGCAGCTCATCGCGCGCAATTCACGCCTCAAGGAAGACACCGCGCTGGCGATCCTCTACACCGTCGCCTTTTCCGGCGGCCTCGTGCTCCTTGCGTTCGTGCCCGTGCGTGTGTCGCTGATGCACTACCTCTTCGGGAATATCCTCGGCCTTTCTGATAGCGACCTGTGGATCGCCTGGGGCGTGGCGCTCGTCGCCGTTCCGCTGCTCGCGGGCCTGCAGCGCCCCTACCTGCTCGCGCTCTTCGAGCCCGCCGTCGCGTGCAGCCAGGGCGTGCGTGTCGGTGCCCTCAATCTCCTGCTCATCGTCCTCCTGGTGCTCACGATGATTTCCTCGCTGCAAGCCGTCGGCGTGATCCTCCTCCTCGGCCTGCTCATCGCGCCCGCCGCCACGATCTACATGCTTTGCGACAGCTTCCCCGCGATGCTCTGGGGTGGCGGGTTTCTCGGGATGTTCGGTTCCGTCGCCGGGCTTTTCCTGAGCTACCGCGTGAACAATCTCCCGTCCGGCGCCGCCATCGTCCTCGTCCTCGGTGCGATCTTCTTCGCGGCCTTCCTCTTCAGCCCGCGCTACGGCGTGCTCCGCCGTTTCCGCCGCGCCCGGCACTTTCACGAGGAAAGCCTCGCCCGATGGCCGGGCAGCGGGAGTGGAAAGTGAACTAGCAGGCTGCTAGACGGGGCGGGAGGCGAGCTTCACGCGCGGGAATTTCTGCCGGACCGGAGCGCTCTTGCGCACGGCTTTGGATTCGCCGAGCGCGAGGGCCATGAATTCGTCCTGGCTGTTCACGCGCTTGCTTTCCTTTTTCACGACAGGCGTGGTGTAGCGACCTTCGGAGTCGAGGATGCTCGCCTGGACATTGTCCGCGAGCTGCAGGCCGAGGATTTGTTTCACGATGCGGTCGCGGAGGGCGGGATCTTCGATCGGGAAGACGACTTCGATCCGCCGGTGGAAATTCCGCGGCATCCAGTCCGCGCTGCCGACGTAAAGCTGCGGGGATCCGGCGCCTTCGAAGTAAAAGATGCGGCTGTGCTCGAGGAAACGCCCGACGATCGAACGCACCGTGATGTTCTCGCTCACGCCGGGTATCCCGGGCCGCAGGCAGCAGATGCCGCGGATGATGAGGTCGATCTTCACGCCATCCTGGGAGGCGCGGTAGAGCGCTTCGATGACATCCTGATCCACGAGCGAGTTCATCTTGGCGATGATGCGCGCGGGTTGTCCGCGGCGGGCGTGGTCGGCTTCGCGCTGGATGAACGCGAGCATGGTGGTGTGAACGGTGAAGGGTGCGATGAGGAGCTTCTGCGCGCCCTGGAACTGGCAGATGCCGGTGAGCAGGTTGAAGAAGTTTGTCGCGTCTTCGCCAAACTCGGGCTTGGCGGTGAAGAGGCTGAGATCGGTGTAAATGCGGGCGGTGCTCGGGTTGTAGTTGCCGGTGCCGAGGTGCAGATAGCGGCGGAGACCGTCTTCATCGCGCCGGACCACGAGCGTGACCTTGGCGTGGACCTTGTAGTTCACGATGCCATAGACGACGTGCACACCGGCGTCCTCGAGCTTGCGCGCCCACTGGATGTTATTCGCTTCGTCGAAGCGCGCCTTCAGCTCGGTGACGGCGGTGACCTGCTTGCCATTTTTCACCGCATTCATGAGCGCGCCGACGATGCGTGGATCACCACCGGTGCGGTAAAGCGTCTGTTTGATCGCGAGGACGTTCGGATCGTGCGCGGCTTGCTCGAGGAATTCGACGACGGAACCGAAGCTCTCGTAGGGATGATGCAGGAGCACGTCGCGCTGGCGGATCACGGAGAAGAGATCAGTGGCGTCGCGGAAAGCGGGCGCGACGGGAGCGACGAAGGGCTTGTCGCGGAGGTCGGGGGAGTGGTCGCCCTCGTAGATGCCCATAAGCCGCACAGGGTTCAGCGGGCCGTGGATAAGGTAAAGATCGTCGGCCGTGAGACCGAGTGTCTCAAGGAGCTGCTGGTGGATCTCGGGCGGGCAATTATACGCGACCTCGAGCCGCACAGCCGCGCCTTTTCGGCGATTGTGCAGCTCGTGTTCGACGGCTTTCAGCAAATTGCCCACGTCCTCCTCATCGATGTAGAGCTCGCCATTGCGCGTCACGCGAAAGTGCCAAAAGCCGAGGATCTTTGTGCCGGGAAAAAGATCCGCGAGGTAGTGGCCGATGAGGTAGCCGAGGTAGATGTAGTCGCGCCGATCATCCTCGCGCGGAAGGCGGACGAGCCGGGGCAGCGCGCGCGGCACCTGGACGACGGCGAGGCGGCGCTGGATCTCACCGTTCCGCTCAATGTCGAGCTGCACGATGATGTTGAGCGACTTGTTGAGCAGCTGCGGAAAAGGATGCGCGGGATCGATCCCGAGCGGCGTGAGGACCGGGCGAACAAGCGCGCGATAGTATTGCTCCGCCCAGGCGCGATCGGCCTCGTCGAGCGTGTCGCAATCGAGGATGCGGATGTCTTCAGCGGCGAGTGCCGGGACCAACTCCTCGCGCCAGCAACGATACTGCTGCTCGAGCATGGCGAGGACGCGCTTGCGAATGGCGCGAAACGTGGAGGTCGCGGTGCGTCCGTCGATGGTTCGCTCGACGACGTTGCTCTCGATCTGCTGCTTCAGCCCGGCCACGCGGACCTCGAAGAATTCATCGAGGTTCGTGCTCGTGATGACGAAGAACTTCAAGCGCTCGAGCAGGGGGTTGGCTGGATCGAGCGCCTCGTCGAGCACGCGCTGGTCGAATTCCAGCCAGCTCAGCTCTCGACCTAGGAAATGTTGTGCGGTGAAAGTCTTCATGCCGGGCGGCGAAGCTATGGGAGGAGACGCCATGCGGCCAAGCGGCGAATGCGCGCACAAGGATTGTCCGTTGCGGAGTGTCTCCCTATCGTCCGGCCTCATGAAATCCCTCCTTGCGGTGTGCGTCGTTGCCTTTTGTGCCCGTGCCTTCGGTGCTGCCGACCTCGCGTTTCCGGGGGAGAAGATCGACGAATGGCAGGGCTACAAGCGGCACAAGTTTGAGGTCGATGGCTGCCAGGCCTGGGTCGTCGAGCCGAAGGTGGCGCTGCCCGGAAATCCGTGGTCGTGGTGCATGGAATTTCCCGACGCCTTCACCCAGCGCTGCGCGGCGCCAGCGTTACTGGCCGCGGGCTACCACCACGTGCACATCACCGTTGGGAATACATTTGGTAGCCCGAGCGCGGTGAAGCATTTCGAGGCTTTCTATGAGAGCCTCGCGGCTCGTGGGTTCGCGGCCAAAGCGGTGCTGATCGGGATCAGCCGTGGCGGACTGTATGCCTATCGCTTTGCCAGCGAACATCCGGAGCGGGTCGCGGTGATCTATGGCGATGCGGCGGTCGGCGACTTCAAGAGCTGGCCCGGCGGGAAAGGGAAAGGGAAGGGGAGTGCGAAGGACTGGGCGTCGCTCCTCGGTCTCTACGGATTTCGCGCCGAGGCGGAAGCGCTCGCCTGGCGCGGAAATCCGGTCGATCACCTCGAGCCGCTCGCGAAGGCTAAGGTCGCGCTCATTCACGTCGTCGGAGATGCGGACGATGTGGTGCCTCCGGCGGAGAATGCGGAACTCATCGATGCGCGCTATCGCGCGCTCGGTGGTGAGAGCGTGGTGATCCGCAAGCCAGGCGTCGGTCATCACCCGCACGGTCTGGATGATCCGGCACCGGTGGTGGAATTCATCCTGCGGCACAATCCGCAGCCGTAGCTCTTCGCTCCCAAGGGCGTCTCACTGGCTCGCGCGTTTTTCGCTGCGAAAATGCCTGTCGCGCTTTCCATGCGTGGTGCAGCGTCCGCGACGAATGATCCCTGCGCTGTTCGACTTTCACCGACTCCGATTCTGGCTCGTGATGGCTGGGCTTTTCCTCGCGGGGGTGCCGGGTCGCGCGGCCGACGGTGCGTGGCGCGCAGCGTTGCCGGGATGGCAATACGAGTTTCCGCGGGATCATCGCCTGCACCCGGACTTCAAGACGGAGTGGTGGTATTTCACGGGCAATCTGCGCGACGCCCAGGGCCGGCGCTTCGGCTATCAGCTCACGTTTTTCCGTCAGGGAGTGCGACCGCTCGCGGAGCGTGGTGCGACGACCTCACGGTTCGTGGTGGACGATCTGAAGTTCGCGCACTTCGCCCTCACGGACGTGGGTGCGAAGAAGTTCCGCTACGAGCAGAAGCTGAAGCGCGGCGCATTCGGCGAGGCGGGTTTCGATGGACTGGATGCGGCGGGGGCGACGCGCCTCGCGTGGATCGATGACTGGCAGCTCACGCTCACGCCGAATGGTGGCTTTTCCATTCGCGCCGCGCAGGCCGATGCGCGTATCGAGCTCACGCTGGAGAAGGCGAAGCCGTGGGTGATTCACGGCGAAAATGGGGTGAGTCAGAAGGCGGAAGGTGAGGGGCGCGCGTCGCACTA
>JANPIS010000125.1:0-10334 GCA_031425095.1 Chthoniobacteraceae bacterium | reverse complement strand
CGTGAGGACCACGCCGGTGATCGGCGAGCGCAAGGTGGCCGCCGCGATATCGAGCTGGATCTTCTTCGTGTTCTGCTCGGCCGCGCGCGCCTGGAGGATGGAGATCTGCGCGCCGGCCTCGTCGGGCTGCAGACCGCCGCGGAGACGTTCGGCCTCGGCGAGGAGGCGCATACGCTCCTGCTCGTTCTGCGCGAGTTCGGTCTCGAGACGACGCGTGTCGAGCTGCGCGATGGGATCATCTTTTTGCACCCGCTGATTTTCGCGCACGAGCACCTTGTCCACCCGGCCCGGCACTTCGGCCACGATCCCGGAGCGCACCACCGGCAGCACCGCGCATTGGCCATCCACGCTATCCATCCGCGGGTAAAAGAGGATCGCCGCGAGGATCGCGAGAGTGACGAACGTGCGGAAGAAGACGCGTCCGCGCCGCGGCCCGGTGACGGCGAGGCGCGCATTGCGCATCCGCCGGGTGACGCTGAGGAAAGGGAGCGATTCGTAGTCCTGCGCCGCCTGCAAGGACCGGCAGGTGTGGGTCGCGAGGAACTCCGCGAGCCGGCTGGAGGGGCTCGCCTCCCGGGCTCCGGGCGCACTGTCAAAAAATCCCTCCGCCGTGCTCTCCGCGAAATACGCCCCGACGAGCGCCTTGTCCTTGTCGAGCATCGGTGCGATGGCCGCGCTGACCACGTGGCTGAGCTCGAAATACGCGAGGTCGATCTCGTCCGTTCGCGTATGCGCTGTCGCGAGTGCTTCACCGCAGTTGCCGTTGCCGTTCTGGGCGGATTCGGCACGCGCGAGCAGTTCCTTTTTCGAGAGCACCACAGGCTCCTTTGCCGTGTGCGCCCCGACGAACGCCGCCATCGCCTTCACCATGGAGCTCTTCTTTTCCACCACCTCCTGCCCGGAGATCGAGAGCACCCGCCACTTCCCGCCTTCGACCGCGAGGATCGAACAGCGTTCGCAGCCGAGCAGATCGCGCCCGTAGTTCGCCGCCAACCGCGCGACCTCCAGTGATTCCAGCGATCCGGCGAGATCGCTCGTGAACTTGAGCACGTGCTGGAGCCGGTTGTTCTCGAGCACGAGGTTGCCCAGCCGGCGTGACTGCAAGTGCTGCTCGACGTGGGCCGCGAGCCCGCTGAGGAAGGTGGCAAACTCCTGGTAGTTCTGGGCCGTGACGTAGGGTTGCAGCCACACCTGCAGGACGCCGAGCACCTGATCCTTCAGGAAAAGCGGGACGTGGAGAAAAGGATACGGCGTGCGGTTGTCGCCGGCGGAGGCGGCGCCGCCCTGGAGTTGTGCGAGCTGCGCGGTGAGCGAACTCGGATCGGGCTGCGCGGCCGCGGAGCCAGCCAGGACCATCGCCTGCTTGTTCTGCACCACATCGGTGAGCACTTTCAGGATCACCGACCGCATCTGTTCGTCCGACTGGAAAAGCGACGACTCGAATTCCACCTGCGCCGCGAGCTGGAACTCGCTCTTTCCATCCGCAGCCCGCTTGCCGACGAGCCAGACCGCACCGCCTTTGGCGTCGCAGGCCTGCACGACCCGCGCGAGGAACTGCCCAAAGTATTCCTCGCTCTGCATCTCCTTGCGGCTGAGCGCCGCGATCTCCTCGACCAGCCGCTGAATCCGGGCGCGTGCGGCTTCGATCGTGGGTTCCTGCGACATGAATGGACGGGGAAAGTAGGGGCGGGAGATTGAATTGCAAGCAGGGCAGCAGGCCCGGGCGGTGTGGGAAACTCCGCCAACGAAGGCAACCTCCCCCGCGTGCCGGGCGTAATTGACTTCGATGAGTCAACTCCTACTCTGCACCCGGTGAAAAACACCTCGAAGCTCGCTTACAATTCCGAAAAGACCACGGCCCTAAAGGGTAGCTTCGAGTTGATCAACTCCCAACTCTACTCCGTGGAGGAGCGGATCCGGCAGCAGGCACGGGCTTTCGATCCTGCCGTGGAGGGCTATGTGGCGTATGCCATCGAGTCGAACGGCAAGCGGTTGCGTCCGGCGCTGGCCCTGCTCGCAGGCGGCGCGACGGGGAACATTTGCCCGAGCCATCTCGACCTCGCAGTGATCCTGGAACTGATCCACGCCGCCACTTTAGTACACGATGATATCCTCGATGGTGCGGAGAAGCGGCGCGGCCAGCCCACGGCGAACGCCAAGTGGGGCAACGCGATCTCCGTGCTGCTCGGGGACTGCCTCTTCGCGCATGCGCTGAAACTCTCGACCAGCTTTCCCAATGGTGAGGTCAGCCGCCGCATCGCCCACGCTGCGTCGGAAGTGTGCAGTGGGGAGATCATCCAGACCCAGCGCCGTTTCGATCTGAAGCTGAGCGTGCCGGATTATTACAAGATCATCGAGATGAAGACCGCCGCTCTCTTCGCGGCCGCGACCGAACTCGGCGCCTTCCTCAATGAAGCGACGCCGGAAGTGATCAGCGCCTTGCGCACGTTCGGCCTGCGGCTCGGGACGGCGTATCAAATCTACGACGACGTGCTCGATCTCGCGGGGGATGAGTCAAAAGCCGGCAAGACGCTTGGCAGCGATCTGCGCAAAGGGAAGCTCACGTTGCCAATCCTGCACCTGCTCCAGAATGCGGACGGCAACGAGCGGCATCGGATCAGCGAGATCATTCTCAGCGGGGATGAAGGGGACATTCACACACTCGCGGAGCGGGCCTTGGAAGCGGGCGCGGTGAAGAGCGCCGTGGCGACGGCACGCAAGCTCCTGCGCGAAGGCCAGGCGCAACTCCGGCTCGCGCCGGAAAACAAGTACCGCGACGCGCTCGAAGGGCTCGTCGTGACGCTGGACGAGATGATCGGGCGTTTCGCCGACGAGTAAGTTGGGGATTGAGTCGTGCCGGGGGTCGGGCTTTCCATGAGGAACCATTTTCCTCATGGCCTCGCAGAAGATTCACGAACTGCCCGAGCAGGACCGCCCGCGCGAAAAGCTCGCTCGACTCGGTGCCCAAGCGCTCACGGACAGTGAGCTGATCGCGATCCTGCTGCGAACCGGCCTGCCCGGGGCGAACGCGGTGGACGTGGCCCGGCAGCTTCTGCAGCGGTTCGGCACGCTGGCGGCGCTGGCGCGTTGCACGGTTCCGGAGCTTTCGGAGATCAAGGGTGTGGGACCGGCCAAGGCGGTGCAGCTTGCCGCCGCCTTCGGGCTCGCTTCGCGCCTTGCGCGGGAGAACGCGGAGAAGCAGCCGATGAACACGCCCGCACAAATCCATGCGCTCCTCGGCGACGAACTGCGCGCGCTGCATCACGAGACCCTCCGCATCGTGCTGGTCGATACGAAGCTACGGCTCATGCGCGTCGAGTCCGTCTCCTCCGGCACGCTCAACGAAACGACGGCTCACCCGCGTGAGATCTTCCGCCCGGCGATCCTGCACGCAGCCTACGGCATCGTCGTCGTTCACAATCATCCGTCCGGCGACCCCGCTCCGAGCGAGGCCGATCGCCGGCTCACTATCCGTCTCGCCGAGGCCGGGCGGTTGATGCAGATCGCGCTCCTCGATCACGTCATCATCGGCTCCACGGATGGTGGGCGCCTCCCGTGGTTCAGCTTCCGCGAGGCAGGGATGCTGTGAAAGGATGAAGGTTCGGAATCGGGCTTCATCCTTCATCCCTCATCGTTCATCCTTTCCCTATGCTCCATCCCACCGCCGTCATCCATCCCGATGCCCGACTCGGCGCGAATGTCACGGTCGGGCCGTATGTGGTGATCGAAGGTGCGGCGGAGATCGGTGATGGCTGCACGATTCAGGCACACGCGGTGATCGGTGCGCACGTGCGGATGGGGCAGGGCAACACGATCGGCTATGGCGCGATCATCGGTGCCGATCCGCAGGACTTCGCCTTCCGCTCTGAGACGCGGAGCGAAGTCGTCCTCGGTGCCGGAAATCGGATTCGCGAGTATGTCACCATTCATCGCGGCACCACCGAGGGCAGCGGCACCGTCGTGGGTGACCGCTGCTTCCTCATGGCTGGCGCGCACCTTGCCCACAACGTGCAGCTCGGCAACGAAGTCATCCTCGCCAACAACGCCCTGCTTGCCGGCCATGTCATCGTCGGGGACCGCGTCTTCATCGGCGGCGGCTGCGTCTTCCATCAGCACATGCGGATCGGGCAGCTGGCCATGTGTCAGGGCTTGAGCGGCTTTGGCAAAGACATCCCGCCCTACTGCATCGCCGGGCGGATCAATGGCGTCGCCGGTCTGAACGTCGTCGGTCTGCGCCGCGCCGGGATCGACGCTTCGGAGCGTGCGGAGATCAAGGCCGCCTTTGCCCTGCTCTACCGCAGCGGGCTGAACGTCTCGCAAGCGCTCGCAGCCAGCGCGGAGCGGCATTGGGGTGTCGCGGCGCAGGGTTTTTGGGATTTTGTGGCCGGGGCGAAAAAGCGCGGGCTCTGCGATCTGCTCGCGGCGCGCGGTGGCCAGGAGGGCGGCGAGGAGTGAAGTTTCGCGTTGCCGCAGGAATCTCCTTTGCCACACTCCGCGCCCGCGAAAAGCCATGAACCCGATCCGCTTTCTCCCCCTCCTGCTCGCCCTGACGGTCGCTGGCTGTTCGACCACCAAGCACACGGCGAGTCGCCCCTCGACCGGCAAACACCTGACCGTCCGCACCACGGCCTACACGCACACCGAGCCGGGTGGGATCAAGAACGCGATCGGCAGCCGCTTGAAATACGGCGGCGGGGTTTACAGTGCGGCGAGTGATTGGTCGTGGCTGCCGCTCGGGACGCGTTTTCGGATGCTGGACAATGGGCGTGAGTACGTGATCGAGGATTATGGCTCGGCGCTCGTGGGGAGGAAGACGATCGATCTCTACGTGCCGAACATGCGCGAGGTGAATCGCTGGGGCGTGCGCCACAAGGAGATCGAGATCATCGAGTGGGGCTCAAAGGCCATGAGCCTCAAACTGCTCGCCCCGCGTTCCCGCAACCGCCACGTCGCCGTGATGGTCGCGCAACTGCGCCGCGATGGCGTCACGCCTCCAGGCTAGGGTCGGTCGGCGCGCGTGCTGGTCGCCATCCCATCTGGAATCTGAATTTGAACCTCTGAAATCATGCACATCCTCGTCACCGGCGGCGCTGGCTACATCGGCAGTATCTGCGTCGAACAACTCCTCAACGCCGGGCATCAAGTCACCGTCTTCGACAACCTGACCGAGGGCCATCGCAAGGCCGTCGATCCGCGAGCGCCGTTGATCGTCGGTGATCTGCACCAGCGCTGCGACATCGAGGATGCGATGGAGAAGACGAAGCCCGACGCGGTCATGCACTTCGCCGCCAACGCACTGGTCGGCGAGTCGATGACGAATCCCTCGAAGTATTTTCGCAACAACGTCGGCGCTGGCGTGAACCTGCTCGACGCCATGGTCGCCGTCGGCGTGAAGCGGTTCGTCTTCAGCTCCACGTGCGCGACCTTCGGCACGCCGGACCGCATCCCGATCGACGAGACGCTCCCGCAGCGCCCGATCAATCCCTACGGTGAGTCGAAGCTGATGTTTGAGAAAGTGCTGCGCTGGTACGACGAGATCCACGGACTGAAATACGTCGCCCTGCGTTACTTCAACGCCGCCGGCGCGAGTGAGCGTTTCGGCGAAGATCACCGCATCGAGACGCATCTCATCCCGAACATTCTGAAAGTCGCGCTCGGGCAGAAGGAGAACGTCTCCATCTTCGGCACGGACTACGAGACGCCGGACGGCACGTGTATCCGCGACTACATCCACATCATCGACCTCGCGCAGGCGCACATGCTCGCGCTGAACACGCCAAATAGCGCGCTCTTCAATCTCGGCACCGGCGGCGGCACGAGTGTGCGCGAAGTCATCTCCGCGTGTGAAAAGGTGACGGGCAAAAAGATCGCCGTAATCGAGCAGCCACGGCGCGCCGGCGATCCTGCGCGGCTCATCGCTGGCAGTGACAAGATCCAGCGGGAGCTCGGCTGGAAGCCGAAGTATCAGGAGATCGAGAAGATCATCGCGAGCGCCTGGGCCTGGCACGTGAAGAACCCCGGCGGCTACGGAGACTGAGGAGCCACACCGCGCTCACCCACGCCCGGTCGTCAATCGCCGGATTTCCCTTCTCCGGCGAGTTTTGTCGCCTTTTCAAGCAGCGCGCTCTCCTCGGGCAGCAGGGGCGCGAGCCGGCCGAGATCGAGATACTTTCGCGCCGCGTCGAGTTGGCCGTTCGCCGCGAGGATCACGCCGTAGTGGATCGCCACGGAAGGCTTGGCCAGTTCTTCGGGTGGCAGCTTTTCGAGGACCTCGAGCGCCTCGGGTGACCGCTTCGCGCAATGCAAGGCAACCGCGTAGGTCGAGGCGTAGGCGAAGTTCGTCGGGTGTTTTTTGAAAAGCTCGTGGGCGAGGATCAGCGCGCGATCGGTCTCCTTGCCGAGGAGCACGGAGAGAAAGGCGAAATCATTGCGCAGATTGTCGTTCTGCGGATCCGTGGTGAGCGAACGAGCCGCGAGGCGCCGCAGGTTTTCGGTATCGTGCTGCTCGTGGAAGCGGCGGCCGAGTTGATCGACGGCCCAAGCGGGATCGGGCACATTGGCAATGGCCATCCAGAGTGCTTGTTCCGTCTCGTCCGGCCAATCGGCGCTGGCGGCGATTTTCGTGAGCCAGCGGATCGCATCCGGACGGTCGTGCGCGGCAGTCGTCGCCTGATTCCACTCCGACCGTGCGAGCTGCAGGTCGCCCTGCGCGCGCAGGGCCTTCGAACGATAGGCGTGACGGATGTAGTCGCCCTGCCGCCACGGGCCGTCGGCGGTGATCTTCAACACGGCGGGCCAGTCCTTCAGCTCCAGGTAACAGCCGGCGATCGCCTGGCGGACTTCCGGCATCCGGCCGACCTTCGGCTCGCGCACGGTCGCCCACTCGACGGCTTCTTTCGCGAGTCCTGCGTGCCCCATCCAGACGATCAACGCACCCGCGTTCTTGGGCGCCGGCGCAGCCTTTGCCTGCAGGGCTGCGAGCGCCTCCGGGAAACGCTCGTCCTTCGTCAGGTGCAAAAGACGGAGGTGAGTCAGTTCATCGAGGAACGTGTGCGCCGGCACTTTTAGGAGTTGCTCGCTCTCGCTCAGTGCCGCCACCGGTTCACCGCTTGCCTCGTGGCTGGTGATCAGCGCGCGCAGCGCTGGAACTGCGTGCTCTGCTTCTGCGGCCAGCGCGCGCAATTCCTTCCGGCCGGCTTCGCGGGTGAAAAAGTCGCTCGAAAGGACCTGCACCCGGCCCAGCGCGAGATGGTGCGCGGCATTGTCTGGCTCGTGCCGCAGCACCGCCGCGAACAGCCGCTCCGCGTCCGCATTCTTCCCCGTCTCGTAGGCCACCGTCCCCGCTGTCGATAGATAATCGACGCGTTCGCGGTCGGCCGCCTGTACTCCGGCGAGCGCCTTCTCCGCCGCCGCGTGCTTGTGAAATTTCAGCGCGACCTTGGCCCAATCCATCAGCACATCAGTCGAGCCGGGGGTGAGTTCCGCCACCCGTCCGCGCCACCACACGGCATCGGGATTCTGCGCCTGCTCGAGGATTTCCGCCATGAGCCGGCAGATCGCCGGATCGTTCGGCGCATTTTGCAGGGCGCGGCGGACATTGAGGGATGCGACGGCAAAGTTGCCGCGGTCGGCTGCCTCCCGAGCCTCCCGCATGAGCCGCTCCTGCCGCCACGGGCGGTAGATCTGCACGCCGATCGTCGAACCGACCCCGACCACCACCAGGCCGATCACAATCCAGAGCACATAAAGGCGGGAGCGATTCTCGGGATTGGTGAAAAAGGGGTGCATGCGCAGCGTCGTCGAGCGACCGGTCAGCGGGCGGGACGTTCGGTTCTTTCAGGTGACAGGGTCGCTGAGAACTCCATACGCCACGCCGACGTAGCTGGCAACGCGCCCGCTGCGGGTCTGGGTTGGTCGGACAGTGCGATTCGGGCCGTTCGGTGGCGGCATTGCTGCTTGCAGATGCAGATGCGCCGTGCATTTTCGCGGACCGACGCCGCCCCGCCGCCCGAGGATCGCGGCACCTGCGTCTGTTTCTTCGATGTCCCACTTTAATCCCCATCGCACCACCCGCGTCCTGCTCGCCGTCGCCTTGTCGATCGCGCTCTGCGGGTGCCGCCGGACGGAGGCCGAGTATCAGAAGCTGGTCCAGGAGAATGCCTACCTGCGCACCGAGATCGAGCGGCTGAATCGCCGTGGCGTGGAGGAGAAGGCAGAGGAGAAAGGTGGGGCGGCCGTGGGCGATCCGGATCTGGCCGTGACCATCGTCGATCTCTGGAGCCAGCGTTTCGACGACAATGAGTTCCGGTCGCGGCAGCGCTTGAGCGGGAAGACCATCCGGCTCACCGGCGCGGTGGACTCCGTTGCGGCGGATAAAGTGGGGTTGGCTGGGGAGAGTAAACGCTTTGGCAATATTCACGTGGGCGTGAATCTCGCCTCGGGATACGCAATCCGCATCCGCGACGGCCTCGCCGCGCTCGAGCGCGGAGCGATCGTGACGGTGCAGGGGAAATTCAACTACGAGCGAATGATTCTCACCGAGGCGACGTTCGTGCACCAGGTCGGCGGTCGCATTCTCTATGCGGACGATCTGCTCGCTCTGTCCGCCGGCGTGCCAGTGACCGGAATCCTCCGCCCCGCGCCCGCATCTCCGGCACCGAAGCCACCCGCTCCCTCTCCGCCCGCCTCGCCGCCGGCGACGCCCGTCCCGAAGTAGTCCGTCGGCGTCTTCCCGCACTTCCGCGGATATCGCCTACAACAAACCGTCTGCCCGCGGGTTGTCGTGCGGAGTGTCGGCTTGGCCGTGCCATTTCTCGCCGCCGCGCTTGCCGTTTCTTCATCCGCGCTAATACTCCCAGCCCATGCCGCCGACCACGTCCGCACCTGTTGCCCCTATTTCTTTCCCCCGGCCAGTGCCTTCCCAGAAGATTCGGCCGCCGAAGAAGAACATCCCGCAGACGCTCATCCAGCGGACGCACATCCTGCAGGCCGTGCGCGCTTACGTGGCCGAGCACAAGCCCGTGCCGCCGATGCCCTCGGACGATCTGAAAGTGCTCGCCGATCAGCTCGTCGTGCAGCTGGGCTGTGAGCCGATCTACCGCGACTACATCGGCGTGCTCTTAAACAATGAGATGTGGCGCGAGCCGCTCGCCGCGGTGCCTTTCGAGCGTCGCCTCCTGCTTTTGCCGAAGTGTCTGCGCGTCGAAGACAAGTGCCCTGCGCCTTTCGATGAATTCGGCCTGCTCTGCAAACAGTGCGGCCTTTGCACGATCCAGGACTTGCAGGCGGAAGCGGAGCGGCTCGGCTACGCGGTGCTTGTTGCGGAAGGCAGCGCGATCGTCATGTCGCTCATCCAGACGGGCAAGATCGAGGCCATCGTCGGCGTGAGCTGCCTCAGCGTGCTCGAGCGCGCGTTCCCTTACATGGAAGCGGCGGCGATTCCCGGCGTCGCCGTGCCGTTGCTCCAGGACGACTGCATCGACACGAATGTCGATCTCGACTGGGTCTGGGATTACATCCACCTCACCAGCGACGATCAGACGCGACGCCTCGATCTCAGCGCCGTGCGCGAGGAAGTGGACTTCTGGTTCACCCCGCTGAATCTCGACGCGATCATGGGACCAGCCGATGGCGCCACGGAGAAAATCGCCCGCGAGTGGCTCGGCCGCGCCGGCAAGCGCTGGCGTCCCTTTCTCACCGTGTCCGCCTATCAGGCGCTGCGGACCACGCCCGGCGCACCGCTGCCGGACGATCTCCGCAAAGTCGCTGTCGCCGTCGAGTGCTTCCATAAGGCGTCACTCATTCACGACGACATCGAAGACAACGACGCGCAGCGCTACGGCGAGCCGACTTTGCACGAAGAGCACGGCATTCCCGTCGCTCTGAATGTCGGCGATTTGCTCATCGGCGAAGGCTATCGACTGCTCGCCAGTTGCAGCGCCAGCGCCGAACAAAAAGCCGCCATGCTCCGCGTCGCCGCGGAAGGTCAGCGCGAACTTTGTCGCGGCCAGGGTGCGGAACTCGTCTGGGCGAGAAAACCCGCGCCGCTCGGTTCGCTCGATGTCCTCGACATCTTCCGCCGCAAGACCGCGCCCGCCTTCGCCGTCGCGCTCCATCTCGGCGCCATTTACGCCGGTCAGCATGAGGAGAATGAGGAAGCGCTCGCTGCCTACAGTGAAGCGCTCGGCATCGCCTACCAGATCCGCGACGACCTCAGCGATCTCGGCGCGAGTGGCGAAACGAACGACATCGCCGGTCTCCGCCCCAGCCTGCTCCTCGCCGTCGCCTACGAACGCGCACAAGGCGATCAGAAGACCGCGCTCGAAGCCCACTGG
>JANPIS010000124.1:0-36019 GCA_031425095.1 Chthoniobacteraceae bacterium | reverse complement strand
CATCTCGCTCATCCGCCGCGTCAGTTCGTTCAGCAGATGCTGCGCGGTCGGCGGATCGATCACGAGCCCCACATCAAACTGGTTGCGTTGCACCTTTTGCATAAGGAGCTGCTCGAGTCGTGGGTCGAGCGTGAGCGACTTCACGATCCCGGGCTCGCTCTCGTAGTCCGGAACAAAATACACTCCCAGCCGCTTCCGGGCTTGCTCGGAAAGTTCGTCGGGGTTCTTCGAGATCGGAGCATAGTCCGCGATACACTCCATGATCACGGCAAGGTTCTTGATCGGCACACTTTCCCGCAGGAGATTCTGCAAAACGCGCTGGATCAGCCCCACGTTGACTAGGTCCGGGATCAGTTCGGACACGAGCGTCGGGTTGGACTCCTTGAGGTGATCGATCAGGGTCTGCACGTCCTGCCGTCCGAGGATAAGATGCGCCGCGCGTTTGATGGATTCGCTCAGGTGCGTGATCAGCACCGAACCCGGATCTACCACGGTGTAACCGTGAATCTCCGCCGAGCGTTTCTCTTCGTCGCCGATCCAGGTCGCATTGATGCCAAAGAC
The DNA here is from genome assembly GCA_031425095.1 of Chthoniobacteraceae bacterium. Lineage (GTDB taxonomy): Bacteria > Verrucomicrobiota > Verrucomicrobiia > Chthoniobacterales > Chthoniobacteraceae > JANNXQ01. The sequence goes on along the minus strand of JANPIS010000124.1, from coordinate 35,458 downwards.
CGGCTCGACCGTCGCCACACCTTTCAATGGCACCGGACTGTTCGTCACGTTCATGGCCAGCCACCGATTGGGTAGAATCTTTCCCCGGGAGATTTCCTTGCCGCGCAGGAGGAAGCGGTATTGGTGGGTCTCCAACTCGAGATTATCGCGGATCGCAATCGGCGGGACAATCACCCCCATTTCACGCGCGAAGCTCTTCCGCACACCGGTCACACGGTCGAGCAGGTCTCCGCCGTTCTTCTTTTCCGCGAGGTGGAGCAAACCAGTGCCGAGTTCGAGGGCGAAGGTATCGACTTCGATGAGGCGCTTAAATTCATCCGCTGGCTTTGCGTTCGGATCCGCACCGGACTTGGCGGCGTTGAGCGGCTTCGCTTCCGCGGCTTTCGTCAGAGCGCGTGACTTTCGCAACGACCACGCCGTGAAGCCCACGATTGAACCTAGAATCAGAAAAGGCGCGATCGGCATCCCAGGCACAAAGCCGAAGAGCACCATCATCCCTGCGGCAATCGCCAGCGCTCGTGGATAGAGCGTGAGCTGGCTGCCGATGTGCGCGCCAAGGTTGGAATCGTCGCTCGCGCGCGTCACCAGAATGCCGGCGGCGACGCTGACGATGAGTGCAGGCACTTGGGCGACCAGACCGTCACCGATCGAAAGAAGCGTATATTTCTGGACCGCCTCGAGCACCGGCATTCCCTTTTGCACCACTCCAATGGCGAAGCCGCCGAGGATGTTAATGAGCGTGATCAGGATGCCGGCGACCGCGTCGCCGCGAACAAACTTACTCGAGCCATCCATCGCTCCGTAAAAGTCGGCCTCTTTCTGAATCTTCGACCGCCGTGCCGTGGCCGTGGTCTCGTCGATGATTCCCGCATTGAGTTCCGCATCGATCGCCATCTGCTTGCCGGGCATCGCATCGAGCGTGAACCGTGCGGCGACTTCCGCGATGCGCCCCGCACCCTTGGTGATGACCATGAAGTTGATCACCACGAGGATCAGAAACACGACTGCACCCACAACGTAGTTTCCCTGGATCACGAAGTGTCCGAACGCATCGATGATCGCGCCCGCGTGGCCGTCGCCGAGGATGAGCCGCGTGGACGCGATATTGAGGGCAAGTCGGTACAGCGTAACCGCGAGCAAAAGTGTCGGGAAGCCAGAGAACTCCGCCGGGTCCTTCACGTAAATGATGATGAGAAGAATGAGGAGCGAGATCCCAATGCTGCCCGCGAGCAGTAGATCGAGAAGCAGAGGGGGCACTGGAACGACCAGGAGGGTGATCGTGCCGAAGAGTCCGAGCACAAAGAGCAGGTCGCCCTTCTTGATCGAGCGCGCCATGTCGCCGCGGGAGGGGAACGCGAAGGCGCTCATGACTCAGCCCTCCGCTTCTTGAGCTGATGGAAATAGTAGCGATGCGTCTTGTAAACGAACGCAAGGATGTCGGCGACGGCCTGGTAGAGTTCGACGGGGATCGGTTTTCCAACGTGTCCCGCTTTGAAAAGCAAACGTGCGACCGGCTTGTTTTCGATCATCGGTACCTCGTGGTCCGCGGCGAGGGCCTTGATGCGCCGGGCAAAGGCACCCTCGCCTTTCGCGAGCACCATCGGCGCTTTGTCCTTCCCTCGCTCGTACCTCAAGGCGACGGCGTAGTGGGTCGGATTGGTCACCACCACATCCGCGGTTGCCACCGCCTTCAGCATCTGCTTCTGCGCCAGTCGCCGACCCATGGCCCGGAGCATGGACTTCACTTTCGGATCACCCTCTGACTGCCGTTGCTCTTCCTTCACATCATGCCGAGACATCTTCAAGTCCTCGCGGGTCTTGCGCAGTTGATAGACGTAATTCACCGCAGCTACCGCCCCTAGCGCGAGGATGAATCGCGTGAGCAGCGTCATCGTACTGTCGTAAATGAAACCTCCGAGCCGATGAGCCGGCACCGGAGCGTAGAAGATCGGATCGTTCATGATCGTCTTCACGCCGCCCCAGATCGAGAAGCCGACGACAAGAAACTTGAAGGTGTCGGAGCCAAGCTTCATCCATCCGGCGCCCGAGAAGAGCCGCTCGAAACCAGCGATCGGATCGAGTCGCGATGCCTTGAACCCAAGCACCTTTGGCGTAAGCCGGAACTGGCTTTGCAAACCGCCCGCCAACGCCGCTGCGCCGCCACATGCCACCGCAATGGGGAGGATCAATCCGAGCATCGTGCGGGCCGCAAACCCGGTCCATTCCGCGACTCCATCCACCGCCAGCGCATTCCGCCCGAGCTGACTGAAGATGCCCACCGCAATGCTGGCGATACGATCGCAGTACTCTCGCATGCCGAAACTGAAGACGAAGAACGCAGCCACGAGGATGCCGATCGCCTGGAGGTCCGGCGTGCGCGCGAATTGCCCCTCCTCAAACGCGTCCTGGAGGTGCTTCTCGGTTGGTTCTTCTGTTTTTACGTCCTGGTCGGACATGGGTTTTCGCTCACGGGATCAGCCGCAGCATCAGCTCCGGCGCATTAGCGAACTGGCTTAGCACCACCTGTGCCGTGAGCCCCAGCGTCAGTCCGAGCACCACTAATCCTGCAAGGATGCGAACAGCGAAGCTCTCCGCGAAGGCATTAATCCCCGGTGCCGCCTTCCCGAGGATCGCAAAAGCAAGCGTGATGACGAAATTGATGGCCAGGATCGGTGCGGCAATCTGAAGCGCAATGAGGAAAATGTTGCCGGTCGCCTGGACAAAAACATCCCCTGCGTTCTGCGCGCCGGACGAGCCTCCGGAAGGCGCGAGCTCAAAGCTCCGGACGAAGGCAACGAAGACCGTATGGTGCGCGCCGGAAATGAGAAACAGCAGCGAACCGAAGTAGAAAAGCGCCGTGCCGACGGGCGAAGACTGGTTCTGCGAAAGCGGATCGATCTGTGAACTCATCACCAGACCCATCTCCGTGGAGATGATCTGCCCGGCCATTTCGATTGCATAAAAGGTCAGTCGCACGCCCATCCCCATTAGGAGACCGATGAGGAACTCATGGATCATGGCAAGAATCAAAGCCGCCACGTCCGCCGGAAGCACCGTCTCCGTCTGCACATAACTGCCCGCGGTGTAGGCCAGAAATCCAGCCAGGGCGACGCGGATGGGGATCGGAATGCTTTTGCCCGAAAAGACCGGGGTCAGGAGCAGCAATCCCGTCGAACGGAAGAACGCCAGCATCCAAAAAAACATCTGCTCGTGCGTCATGGTCTCAGGCCTCCTCGGAACGCCGGACAACCAGGACGCACCGCGCGGAGGACATTTTTCACCGCACCATCTCCGGCATTCGCAGGATGAAACTAGTCGTGAATTGCATGAGCAGCCGCAACATCCATGGCGCGCCGACCACGACCACCAGCGCGATCACGACCAGCTTTGGTACAAAAGACAGGGTCTGTTCCTGGATACTCGTTGCCGACTGGATCAGGCTAACTAGCAGACCAATGATCATCGCCCCAATAAGGATCGGGCTGACCACGAGAAGCGACGTGGTCACAAGCTGTCGCAAAACGTCAACGGCTTGCTCCGAGTTCATATTCCAAAGCTCTCTACTAACGACCGCATAACGAGATGCCAGCCATCCACGAGGACAAAGAGCAGAAGCTTGAACGGTAACGAGATCATCACCGGCGGCATCATCATCATGCCCATCGACATCAGGGTGGAGGCGACGAGAAAGTCGATGACGAGGAACGGAATAAAGATGAGGAATCCCATCTGAAACGCCGTCCGCAGCTCGCTCACGACAAACGCCGGGGCGATCACTGAGATCGGAACGTCTTCCACCTTGGTCGGGCCACGTCCCGATAGACCGAGATAAAAGTCGAGCTCACTTGGCCGGGTCTGTTTCAGCATAAACGCGCGCACCGGTGCCGTGGCGCGATCCCATGCCTCCTCGGTGCTGATCGTCTTCTCCATGTACGGCTTGATCGCGTCCTCATTAATCCGCGCGCCCACCGGAGCCATGATGAAGAACGTCAGAAACAATGACATCCCGATGAGGATTTGATTCGACGGCGCTCCCTGCACGCCAATCGCACTGCGGACAAAGCCGAGCACAATGACGATTCGCGTAAAGCTCGTCATCAGCATGAGGATCGATGGCGCAAGGGTGAGGAGCGTCATCACCACGACAATCTGAATCGCCGTGGCGACACTGCCCGTCTCGGAGCCGCCAAGATTGATGCTCAACGCCGGCGTCGCAGGAGCAGGAGCGACGGGAGGGACACTCTGTGCAAATAGCGCTGGAGCGGAGAGCAAGGTCGCCACTAGCAGCAGTCGAGCGATCCATGGCAGCTTTCGCGCGCCGCTCGCTCCGGAAATTGCGGGCCGGGTGCGTCTATTCATCACGTGCCTCCGGCCCGAGATCTGCAAATTCCTGCTCACGCGCCGCCAGGGTCGCGAGGTAATCGATCCGTCCCGGGCAGACGCCGAGCAGCATCTTGCGATCTTCATACTCGGCGACGACGAGGAATTGCCGGTTTCCGAGCATCCGCATTTCGCTGATCTGAAGTTTGCGGGCGCCCTTCAGCTTCGGTTGAAAAAGCGTGAAGCCATTGCGCACCAACCACGCTCCCCCACCAATCAGGACCAGCAGTAACACCAGATAGAGCATGAGCGTCACATTACTTCCGCCCTTCTGGTAGGTGAAAGGCTGGGGCACTGCGACTGCCGGCGTAGCCACCGCAAGCCCTGGCGCGGCGGTTGCGGTCACTGGGGCGGAGGCGGGCTCATCCGCCGCAAAGACAGATGTAGCGGTTACAACCAGCGCAGCCCATGGCGCCAGAATGCTCCCGCGCCTCATGGCTGATCTCCAATAAGCTGAGTAACTTTGATCCCGAAATTGTCCTCGACGACGATGACTTCCCCCATCGCGATCAGCTTTTCATTCACATAGATGCCAACGGGGTCGTTCGCTCGCTGGTCGAGCTGGATAATGGCTCCTGGGTTGAGTTCAAGCACGTCGCGCATGGCGAGTTTGCACGAACCGAGGCGCACCGTGAGTTGCACTTTCACGTCGAGCACTGTGTTCAGCCGTTGATCTTCGGTGAGATTGGACATGGAAAACTAGTTTCTGAGCGTGCGGTGGCCGAGTTGGACCGCGATCCGGCCGCTCTGCATTCCGACGGTCCCGGTGAATTCCTCGGTGTTCGAGAGGCGCACGTGCGTCTGCGTGATAAGCTCCCGGGAGAGTTCCAGCACGGACCCGGCCTCAAGGCTCACCACTTCCCGGAGGCTGATCTCGCGCACCTTCCATTCGGCGGTGACTGGCACGGCGATCGCCGCAAAGGGCGCGCGCCACTTGATCTGCTTTGGCGTCAGCGGCGTGCTTTTTTCCCGCGCGCTTTGCATCTTTTTCACCACCGTCTCAATCATCGAGAAGGGCACGCCGACATGGATTTTGCCATTGAGTTCGCCAATCGTGCAGTCGATCGCGGCCGAGAGAAACGGGGCGTCCGCAGGCGAAGTCTTCAGAAAACGGCCACTCGTTTCGTTGCCAATACAGAGCGGATTGAATTGCGTGGTGCTATCCTCCCAGAGGCTCGTCCACTCCGTGAGCACGAGTTGGATAACATCTGCGAGTAACTCCGTCTCGATCTCCGTGAGGACTCGCTCAGACTCCGCCACCTTGCCTTTGCCTCCGAGCAGGCGATCCGCAAGCGTCAGGCTGATCGGTAGCGAAAAATCCACGATCCCAACACCGCGCATCGGCTCGACTTGGAAGAGCGTCAGATGGGTCGGCGAAGCCATTGTCTCGCAGAACTTCGCAAACATGACGCTGCTGAAGCTCGATAGCTTCAGGTCACATTCCATCCGCACATAGGTGGAAAGACGCGCGGCGAGATGCGCCACAAAACGTTCATACATCGTGTTGAGTTGCCGTAAGTCCGCTTCGCCGATGAATCCCGGATTGCGGAAGTCGTAAGGCGTCAGTTTCGAGCGATCGAGCGACGGCATCCGATCGCCCAGCATCGTGAAAGCCGGCGGCAGCGCATCGGCCGAAGCTTCCGCGGGAGGATTGTCGGCTGTCGCAGGTTCACTCATTGAACGACGAAATCCGTGAAGTAGATCTGCGAGATCAAATCGGACTTCAGCGCCTGATTGAGGTTCGCCATGAGATCATTGCGCACCACGTTCTTTGCGCCGGGCTGTTCGAGATCGGCGAGGGTCCGTGTGCTCAAGACATTCAGCGTCACATCGAGGAGCTGTTTCTTGTTCTCTTCGATGATCGTCTTGACCTCCGGATTGTCGCTCAGCGCCGTGAAGCTGGTCTTGAGATAACGCGTGCCCATGGTTCCGGCGAGGTTCACGACGACGTTCTCAAAGTCGTACGAGAACGCGCCGCCCGCACCCCCGCCGCCGCCCTTCTCCTCCTTGCCATGACCGCCCCCGTGACCGCCCTTCGCTTCCTTCTCCTTCGGCTTGGCCGCACCATGTCCGCCCTTCTCCTCCTTGGCGGCCCCGTGGCCACCGGCCGCTTTTGCACCTTCCTCCGCGTGCTCGGTCGCTTTCTTTTCGAGCACGATGCCTTTGATCTTCGGCAGAAGCAGGAAGTTGATCATGGCGAAGGTGATCGCAGGCATGAGCACGACGACCGCAATGACGGGGATAAGTGGATTCGGCGCTTTGGGCGCTGCCGCCTCGCCTTCCGCGGGCTTTTCGGTTTCGGGAGCTGGTTTGGACATGACTTGGACGCGTTGGGGACCTGTGCGTCAGGGGTTACCGCTTGAGATTGATCACTTCCTCCAGCATCGAATCGGAGACGGTGATGACGCGCGAAGCAGCCTGGAAGCTTCGTTGGACGATGATCATGTCGGCGAATTCCTGGCCGAGATCGACGTTCGAGAGCTCGAGGGTGCCTGCCTCAATGCGGCCGAGCCCGTTCGTCGCGGGCGTGTTGTTCGTGCCGGTCATCGCAGCACCTCCGATTGGCCCGGCGGCAGCGAATCCACTGAAAAGATTTTTCCCTTCGCGAGTGAGTCCGTTCGGGTCACGGAAGTTCATAAGCAGCACGCGACCGCGCGTGAAACTCTCGCCATTGGAGAGGCTGATCACCACGTTCCCCTGCGCATCGATCGTGAAGGCGCGCATGGTCGGCTTGTTCGCCGAGACTTCAGCATCGGTAAACGTCCCGCCGGTGCTGTTGGTGAGTCCGCTGCCGATGGCGATCTCGAATTCGATCTTCACGTCACCCACCGCGGTCGGTGCGGTTTCGGTCTTGGTGTAAGTGAGCGCTCCGCCCACGTCGGTCGCAGCGTAGGTCGCGGCACCGTCCGAGAGACCCTGCACCCGGAAGCCGTCGCTCGTCACCAGGTAACCCTGGTCGTCGAGACGGAAGTCGCCAGAGCGGGTGACGTAATCGACATTATTGGCGGCGTCGCGGACGCGGAAGAATCCCGGCCCGGAAAGACCGAGATCCGTGCTCGAACCAGTGGTGGTAAGGGTGCCTTGATTGTGGCTCGAGGTAACGCTCGCCAGACGCACGCCATTCCCGAGCTGGAGCGCCGCGCGATTCGAGACGAGACCCGAGGCCGGCGAGGGCGCGGCCTGCTGAAGGATGTTGCTGAATGCGTCCGAGTATTCCGAGCGCGAACCCTTGAAGCCAGTAGTGTTCACGTTCGCGATGTTATTCGCGATGACATTGATGCCGCGCGCGAAGGTCGTCAGGGCACTGACGCCGCTATTGAGTGTTCCGATGAGTGACATGGTATTAGTGCTTTCTGGTTACTGGTTTGTTTGAGTTGGAACCACCGGCGCAGTGCCGAGGGTCGGAGAATTGGTGGGTGCCACAGCGACCGCATCGGCAGGCTTCGCCTTCACGCTGCTGACATCACCGACGTCGTAGCTCTTGCTGCCGATCGTGAGTTGCGGCATGCCATCCTTGACGTTGACGCCGGTGACTTCACCGGTGACGTCGCCGTCGTCCGTTTTGATCGTAACGACGCGGCCGAGATAGTTCTGCGCGGCCACGACCCGTTCGGTCGCGGTGAATTCCTTGAAGTTCTCGGACAGCCCCCGCATTTGCTCGAGCGAGGTGAAGCTGGCCATCTGCGAGATGAATTGCATGTCCTCCATGGGCTTCATCGGATCCTGGGACTGGAGCTGCACGGTGAGCAGGCGCAGGAAATCATTCGCGTCCAGCGTTTGCTTGCCCGTGGCCCGGTTGGCTACTTCCGGATCGAGGAAGTTCAGGCCGGTGGCGGAGGTCAGTGAAGTGACGTTGGTCATAATGTTCAGGCGTAAGTGCGGACACCGGCAGGAGCGGTGGACGCGGATTCGAGAGGCGCCACCGCGCTCACACGCGGCGCACGCATCCTGCGCGGCAGATTCGGGAAGAGTTCCGTCTGGGGATCGGTGTAAGCCGTGTCGCGACCGTGCCGCTGCTGGCTGAGGTCCGTCATGTTTGAGGAGGACTGGCTCACGTCGAAGACGGGCTGGATCATGCGCACGCCGCGGTCACTGGCGCGGTCGGAGAATTGCGTCCAGTTTTGCTCCAGTGCGGTGCGCAGCCCTTCCGAGCTGGTTCGGAAGTGCGTCGTCACTTCGCCATTCGCGATGCGCAGCTGGATCGTGAGATGATCTCCGCTCTCGAGCTGCACCGCGACCTCGATGCGTTCACTGCCGGCGGCGCGCAGGCGCACGGCCGCGTCGGCGGTGCGCTCCACGACTTGCACCAGCTCTGCGCGGGAGATCGGAGCGTCCGCGGAGACGGGCTCGCTGCCGATGCGCTCGACCTGCGGCCGGGCAGTTTGAGATTCAGCGCTCACACCGCGACTGGAATCGATCTGCACTTCCGCGCCTGGCTGGTGCTCGGACCCGGGCACGTCGGCAGGTTCTGCCGAGGGCGCAGGTTGCCGGGTGGATTGTGCCGCTTCGGTTTCCGTCCGCATCGTTGAGCCGGGCTGCGCCATCGCAAATGGGGCTGCGTGCGGGTCCGCTTTTCCTTCTCCGCCACCGCGTGTGTCGAGTTTCTGGCGACCCACCGTCTCTGTAGGCTCCCCGGCAACGACTGGAAACTCAGAGCGCACTGGAGCTGGCGTAGTTGGGAAAGATTCCACCGCTCCCAATGAGGAGACGCGGTCCCCGGAGGATCGCGCTACTCGCGGATTTGGAGGGGCTTGGAAAGGGACATCTTGCATGACCTCACCACCCTTAGCAGCGGGTGTGCCATGGGTCGGCGGTACGCCATCCACTAGGGAAGATTCAGGGCTCATGCGCCGCTGGACCCGCAACGCCACGGACGGATCGGCGAGGGCGGCTTCCAGATCGAGCTGGAACTGCATCTCATCAGGCGCGACGGGGGTTTCCTTCGTGACCGTATCGGTCGGGCTTTCGGTCGCGAGCAGCATGGGATCTACGGACTGTGTGGAGCCCCGTATCGTCCGCGCCTGCCGCGCGCTGTCCTGCACCGGCGCGGCGGACACTTCCACCTCACCGTTTGCCAACGCTGGCGGCTGCGGCATCGGGCGGTCGTCCTCCAGCGCTACCGTCGAAAGAATACGTGGCGACGCGACGCGATCCGCCACCGATCTTGGTGCGGGTTTCTCATCGAAGAGCTCGGTTCGGACGGAGCGACCGCTCGCCATCAGCGCACCGACGGCGGGCGCGTCTCCTGCCTCGGACGGCTGCGGTTCGCCAAGGGCAAGTGGTCCTGGTTTGGACATCAGCGGTTCGCCTTCGGGAAGCAGGCCCGGCTTGGACGGTAGTGGTTCGCCTGCGGGAAGCGGGTTTAATGGCTTGAACGGTAGCGCAATGTCGTTGGGGACGGATTCCGCCCGGACCTGCAACTGCGCCTGGAGCTGCGCCATCGAAACCGGGAACATTGCGGAAAGAATGGGCAAGCCTTGAGTCGAACCGGCAAAAATCGACCCGGCATTTTGTGCGCGTTCCTGCCCGGCGGTGATGTCGGGATCGGCGGTCGGGCCTTCGTAGTCCATGTCCAACCACTGCATCCCGGCGCCGATTGGCAGCGACAGGGGAACGGGAGCCTCGACGAGTGGGGACGGAAGCGTGAACAGCGGCACGGCGACATCGTCGGTGTCGGCGGGATCCTCCTGCCGAGGGGCTTTCGGCTTTTCCACGTCCTGCACTTCGCATTCGGCGGCATGGGGCTCCTTGCTCGTGATGCGCGCTTTGCCCGATGGATTCCGCCGTTCCATCACACTGGAGAAGGTCTCGCCTTCCTGAGCGTCCTTGGGAGGCGCGGCGGGATCGGGCGCTGCGCTGGGCGCAGACTTGGGCTGGAGCGGCAATACAGCGTTCATAAGGTGGATTCTTTCGGCAGAAGGCGGTCTATGTCCGGCATCAGGCGTTCTCCTTTTTCACTGGCTTGAGGAGTCGCAGTTTGTCGGTGATGCGCGCCGCGCGTTTCGCCATTCCCTCGGAGCCGGGACGATCCGGTGCCTTCGCCATCTCGCCGAGGATCGGCCCGACGACGGTGGTCTTCATCATCGAGAGCACCTTCACCACCATGTTTTCCTCCATCTCCCGGAAGATCGTGACGGCCTGCGCGGGATTCATCGCCGCGTAGGTCTGCGCGAGGGTCTTGAGGTTCTTCAGTTCGCGCTCTTCCACTTCCACGATGCGAAGGTCGATCTCGTCGCGGAGGGCTTTGATTTCCGTGCGCAGCTTGTCGAGTTCCGCCCGCTCCGCCGCGGTCTGATTCTTCATGGCGAGGAAGTCTTTCTGATCCGTCGCGAGCTTCGCGCGCTCCGCCTGGAGTTCGGAGATGAGAAGATCCACGGCTTCGGTCTTGAAGCTCCAGATGCGCGGCGGAAGGTCGGTCTTCTTCGGGAGCACAATGTCCGGTTCGACGAGCGTCTTGAGGCCGGGGACGAGCACGCCGAGCAAGGTGCCGACGTGCACCAGCGCAGCGAGGATGGCGATGCCGAGACCGGAACCGAGGAACTTCATGCCGCTACCTCCCGCAGGGTGTGAATGTGCCGGGCGGTGATGAGATCCGAGACTTCAGCCTCCATCGCGCGCTCCTGCGTGAGGCGATGCTCGAGGCGCTGTCGTTCCCGCAGTTTGCTGAGGGCTTCGCGCTTGCGGCGGGCGGCGAGGAATTCACCGCGCCGCGCGGCGATTTCGCGGTCTGCGGCGGCGAGACGCGCCGCGAGCAACTCCCCGTGCGCCTGCTGTTGCTGCAGCGCGTTGAGGAGGAGGATCTGTTCCGTGCGATTCGTGGAGCCGCTGCGACCGCTGCTGATCGCGGCGTAGCACACCTCCAGCGCGGTGCGGCTCTCCTCCAGCGCGAGCGCGGCGTGATTGCGCAGTTGCACCGCTTTTCCAAAAGTCTGTTGCGCGCGCTCCTCTTCCCGCACGCGGAGTTTGAGGACGGATTCGAGGCGAAAGACGAAGGGCTTCATTGCAGGATCGAGGCGAGGCGTTCGAGGCTGTCGGCGCGCGGCGTGCGGTCATCCACGTCCTGGCGCAGAAATTGTGTGAGCGCCTCACGCCGGGCGATGGCGAGGTCAAGGCGGGGGTTCGCGCCGCGCACGTAGGCGCCGATGTTCACGAGATCTTCATTGTCGCGATAGACCGCGAGCAGATCGCGCGCGGCCCCGATGAGCTGGACCTGCTCAGGAGTGCTGATGTCGCGCACGAGCCGGCTCACGCTCTCGAGGACATCGATCGCGGGGAAATGATTCGCCGTGGCCAGCGCGCGCGTGAGCACGAGATGCCCGTCGAGGATGCCGCGCACGGCGTCGGCGATGGGTTCGTTCATGTCATCACCTTCCACGAGCACGGTGTAGAAGGCGGTGATCGCTCCCGTCTCCGACGCACCCGTGCGCTCCATGAGCCGCGGGAGCAGCGAAAAGACCGATGGCGTGTAACCGCGGCTGCTCGGCGCTTCGCCCACCGCGAGGCCGATCTCGCGCTGCGCCATCGCAAAACGCGTCACGGAATCGAGGAGGAAAAGCACGTTCGCTCCATCATCGCGAAAACGCTCGGCCACCGCCGTGGCCAGCAACGCCGCCCGCAGCCGCACCAGCGCCGGTTGATCGGAGGTCGAGCAGACGATGACGCTGCGCGCCATCCCCTCTTCACCGAGATCCTTCTCCACGAATTCGCGCAGTTCCCGCCCGCGCTCACCGATCAGCGCGATCACATTCACTTCACTCGATGCCCCGCGGGCCATCATCCCGAGCAGCGTCGATTTGCCGACGCCGCTGCCGGCAAAGATGCCCATGCGCTGCCCACAGCCCACGGGAGCGAAAGTGTCGATCGCGCGCACTCCGGTGGACAAAGCTTCGCTGATGCGGCGGCGCGTGAGCGGGTTCGGCGGCGCGTGGTGAAGATCGTGCGAACGTTCGCAGACGAGCGGTCCACGTCCGTCGATCGGCTGACCGAGCCCGTCGATGACGCGGCCGAGCAGACCCTTCCCGACAGGAATGCTCGAGCCGAAGGTCGAAGCCGTCACTTCGCTCCCGGTGCGCAGTTGATCGGTCGGCCCAAGGGGCATGAGCAGCAGGCGATGGTCGCGAAAGCCGACGACCTCCGCGTGAATCGGAGCCTCACTGCGGCCGGTCGAGATGCGGCAGACTTCGCCGAGCGCGAGGTTCGGGCCTTCGGATTCGATGATCAGGCCCGTCACGCGCACGACTTTGCCGACGCGGAGGATCGGGCGCTCGGCGCGCAGCCGCGTGCGAAAACGCTCGACGATCGCATCGCTCTCAAACGCGGCAGTCATTGGAAGAAGCCCTCCAAGGCGCGCAGTTTCGTGCCGAGCCGGCCGTCGATGACGCCGAAGCGTGTGCGCACCTGGCAGTCACCCGGCCGCAAGTCCGCATTGGGACGGAAGACGATGGCGGGGAATTTTTCGCGGAAGCGATCGTCGCAATTCGCCAGCGCCTCGAGGTCGTGCGGGGCGAGTTGTACTTCCACCTGCTCCGGCCCCGGCGCGATCTCGGCAAGCAGGTCCTCGACGATGCGCAGCACCGCTTCGCGATCGATCTTGGTGTTCGCCAGGACCCGGGCGGTCGCTTCGATGGCGAGATGCGGGAGCGCTTCCTGGATCTGCCGGACCAGTGACGCGTGCTGCGCGGTCAGCGCGGCCAGGGTCTCCGACGACAGCCGCACGAGTTCCGTGCGCTGCTCCAGCATCTGCCGCTCCATGAGTCGCGCGGTCTCTTCCTGGCCAGCGTGATAGGCTTCGCGTTTCATCGCTTCGAACTCCGCTTCGGTGAACATCCGCACCGGCTTTTTTCCGGCGAGGAAGACGGCCTTCGGAGAGGCGTGCAACTGGATGGGTTTAAGTACCGGCATTGGGCTCAGCGGCTCCTCCGTCGATGGTGATTTCCTCGGCTTCCTCGAGCCGGCGCACGATCGCGATGATGCGATCCTGCGCGGCTTCGACATCTTTCTGGCGCGGCGGCGAGAGGAGCTCGATCTCCTCCTTGAGCGTCTCGGCGGCCCGCTTCGACATGGTGCCGAGAATTGCCGCGATGACCGGCGGCTTCATCGACTTCAAGGCCGTGGGCAAATCCGCGGAATCGACCTCGCGCATGACCCGCGCGAGATCCTTCGAGGAAATGCGCACGATGTCTTCGAAGCTGAAAACCTTGCGTCGGATCGCGGCTCCGAGAGGGGCGTTGCGCTCCTCGATCTTGGTCAGCAGCGTCTTGCGCAGCTCCTTGTCGAGAGCGTTCAGGATTTCGGCGCAGGTCTTCACGCCGCCGCCGCGATGCAGACCCTGCTGCATGGCGCGGCGATCGATGCGGCTGTTCAGCTTGCTGGCGATCTTGTGAATGCTGTCGGTGGAAGTCGGCTCCATCTCGCCGAGCCGCTCGACGACCTGCTCGCGCAGCAGCTCCGGGAGCATGCGCAGCACCTCCGCCGCCTTGGTCGTATCCATGCAGGAGACCACAAAGGCGACCGTCTGCGGCTGCTCGGTCTTCAACAGGTTCACCAGCTGCCGGCCATCCATCTGGCGGATTTCCTCGCCCGCCTGATTCGGGCCGTCGCTCCCGCAGCGACTCAGGATGGCGGTCGCCGCGAAGTCACCCTTCGCCTTCGACAGGACATTCTGCGCAAAGGAAACGCCGCCGAGTTCGGCATCGAGTCCGGTGCAGATCACGTCGGTGAACTCCTTCATGAGCTCCTCGCGCAGGTTCGCGTCGATCATCGGCATCGCCGCGATCTCGCGACAAATCTGTTCGAGCAAGGTAAGTTCGAAGCTGCCGAGCACTTCAGCGGCCGCATCCGGGCCGATCGTGATGAGCAGTGCCGCAATCTTCTGCGCTTTGCTGAGTTTGATGTACTCGAGGGGCATGTCAGTTCGGACCTCCTCCGGCCATCCACTCGCGCAACGCCGCGCCGACGTTGCTCGGTTTCTGGCGGATCATTTCATTGAGCAACTCGACCGACACCGGGCGCCCTGGTGCCTGGTCCGCGGCGGCCTTGTTCGGGTCGAGGATCTCGATCGGAATCTCATCGGGCTTCGCCTTCTTCACCATGCGGAGGAAGAAGACGACGAGCCCCACGGCGACGAGCCCGGCGAGGCCATTCTTGACCAGGTCCGCATTGCTGACGACGAAGTCCATCGCGCCTTTTTTCTCCACCGGCGTGCTCTGAAAGGCGACCTCCTCGACGGTCACGATCTTCGCCAGTTCCTTTTCATCCGTGGCTTTCACGCCGAGCGCGTTCACCACCATCTTCCGCAGCGACTCGAGTTCGGCAGGCGGCCGCGGTTCGGCCTTGGCAGAGATGAAGACGGCGGCGGACAGGCGCGACACCGTGCCTGGAGCACGCACCGCGTTGGTGATCACGCGATTGATCTCATAGGTCATTGTCTTGTTCTTGCGGATCTGGTCGCTGTTCTTGCCACTGACGCTTTTGCCGCTGGGTTCGCCACTCGACGCACCGGCCGCGCCGGTCGCACCCGAGTCCGGAGCCGTGTCGGTCTCCTTCGTCACCGTGCTGTCCTCGTCCACGGTTTCGTTGCGGATCACCTGACCATCCGGATCATACTTTTCCTCCGTGCGCGTCGTGCTCTCCAGATCAAGATCGGCGGACACGCGCACGACGGCGGCGCCCGGGCCGAGCACCGTGGCGAGCATCGTTTCGACCTTGTTGGAAAGGTAGTCCTCCACGCTCTTGCGCGCCTTCATCTGGCTCGAAGCAGCGCCGAACTGCGGGTCTTCCTTCAGCCCTTCCGTGAGCACATTGCCGCGATGATCGATGACCGCGACATCGTCGGCGCGCAGACCCTCGACGGCATTGGCGACGAGGAAGCGGATCGAATTCACCGAGGGTGTGGTGATATTCCCCTCAATGAAGACCGACGCCGTCGGCTTCGCTTTCACGTCGGTGAAGAGTAGTCGGTTCTCCGGAACGACAATCAGGACGCGGGCTGAATTGACGCCCTGAAGCTGCGAGATCGTGCGCGAGAGCTCGCCCTGCAGAGCGCGCGAGTAGTTCGTGCGCTGGACGAAGTCGCTGATGCCGAAATTTGCGCGATCGAAGATCTCGAAACCGACTCCCTCGCCTGCCGGCACCCCTTTCGTCGCCATCTGCAGACGCAAGGTGTGGACTTGATCCGCCGGGACGTAGATCGCCGAGCCGCTGCCGCGCAGTTCGTACTTCACGCCGGCGGCCTGCACGGCTGCGGCGACCTCGGCCGCGTCCTTTTCCGTGAGCTTTCCGTAGAGGAGCTGCATGTCGGGCCGGTGTGACCAGACGATGAGCCCAACGAGGCCCGCGATCACGCCCACCGTCGCGACCACGATGGTCACACGCTGGTTGAGTCCGAGCTGCTTCCACAGCTGGGTCAGTTGGGTGATGAATTGCTTCATGCGCGTCGCTCAATGCTGGCTGGTCCGCCGCGCCTCAGACCTGCATCCGCATGATCTCCTGATAGCCTTCGACCAGTTTGTTGCGCACTTCGACCATGAGGGAGAAGGCCACGCTGGCCTCCTGCATCGCGATCATCGCCTGGTGAAGGTTGTTCGTTTCTCCGGTAAAGACTTTGGTCTTCTCGGCATCCGCCACCTGCATCTTGGCATTCACCTCGGAGACGGCGCGCTCGAAGACATTGTCGAACTGCGGCTTGCTCACCGCATCCGTGAGCGGAATACCGCCGATGCCTTCCGCGGGATTGAGAGCTCCCGCTTGCCCCGCGCCAATGCCGCGCGCGGAATCGTAGAGCTGCTGGAGCTCGCGGGGTTGCGGGACGGGGAGCGATCCGATCTTCATGAGTCACAAAATCAGCGGCCAATCGTGAGGGCCTTGGCCGCCATCTGGCGGGCGTTGCGGGCGACGGCGAGATTCGCCTCGTAAGCGCGAGACGCGGTGAGCAAGTCCACCATTTCCACGGCGACGTTGACGTTCGGCATCTGCACATAGCCCTCCGCATTCGCGTGCGGATGCTGCGGCTGGTAGATGAGCTCGCCCGGCTTTTTGTCGGAGGTGATGCCTTCGATCTTTACGCCACCTTCGGCTCCTGCCCTGCCGCCCTCGTCGAGCATCGACTCAAAGGCGACGACCTTGCGCTTGTAAGCTTCACCGTTGATGTCGCGCGTCGTGTAAGCGTTCGCGATATTCTGGGCCACCACGTCCATGCGGACTTTTTCCGCATTGAGCGCGCTGGCGGTAGCCTGGATGCCGGAGAGGAAGTTCATGAGGGTCAGAGGTTGCGGCCGGAGATGGCCAAACGGAGTTGCTTGAGCGAGCCACTGGCGAAGTCTGCCAGCGCGTCGAATTCCGCGGAGTTCTTGCTCAGCGCCATCATCTCCTTGTCGATGTCCACGTTGTTCCCGTCCTTCCCATGGCCCGTTGCGGAAGGGTCCTCGACGAGTTCCGGAATGGTGATGGACTTGGCGTCGCCGGCACGAATCCGCGACGCGAGCTCCTGAGAAAATTCCTTCGGAAAATCGACGCGCTTGAACCCCGGGGTCTCGACGTTCGCGATATTCGTGGACAACGCCTGATGCCGGCGCACCGCCACATCGAGTAGCTGTTTGGTCGCCTGATAGTTTGCGCTGGAAAATAACTGCTCGATCACGAGTGGTAGGCATAGCAACGCGAGTGCCACCACGCGCCTCGCCGGGGATGCCAGAGCAGGTTTAATTTTTCACCGCCTCGCCACCCCGAAGGACCCGGCAGAAATGGCCGCCCAGAATCGCCCCCGGCAATTCTTTCCGCGCTCAATCCGCACCCGCACTCGCCTCTCGCTGCGCTCGGGCGTTGCTGCGACGGCGGGGGGCGCGTATCTACTGCGCGCCATGTCCTCCATCGTCAAAGCCCTGCGCCTGCTCGCGGATGAAACGCGACTGCGGTTGCTCCTGCTGCTGCAGAAGGAAGAGCTCTCCGTGGCGGAGCTGCAGGAAGTGCTGGGCATGGGGCAATCGCGGATCTCGATGCATCTCGGCCAGCTCCGCAAAGCCGGGCTGGTGCGCGATCGACGCGCCGGGAAGAACATCTACTACATGCTGAACGCCGATCCGGCGCACGAGCAGCTCACCTCGGTGATCGCCACGAGCGCGAAGGAGCTGCCCGACGCGGCGCGCGATCAGCGAGCTCTGACGCTCGTGTTGAAGAAGCGCCAGGACACGGCGCGCGAGTATTTCAATCAGCTCGCCGGAAAATTTGGCCGCGCATACTGCCCGGGGCGCACTTGGGAAGGAGTGGCGCATCTGCTCTTTGCACTCACCCCGCCCCTCGTCATCGCCGACCTCGGAGCGGGCGAAGGCACGCTCTCGCAGCTCCTCGCCAAGCGGGCGAAGAAGGTGATCGCCGTGGATAACTCCGAGAAGATGGTCGAATTCGGCGCGGACCTCGCGGTGAAGCACGGCTTCGACAATCTGGAATTCCGCCGCGGCGATCTCGAAGACCCGCCGATCCCCGCCGGCACCGTCGATCTCGCGCTGCTCAGCCAGGCGCTCCACCATGCGGCGAATCCGGCCCGGGCGGTGGCTGCGGCGTACCGGATCCTGAAACCCGGCGGACGGGTGGCAATCCTGGATCTGCTCGCTCACCAGTTCGAAAAAGCGCGGGAGCTGTATGCAGACACCTGGCTGGGCTTCACAGAAGCTCATCTCCACGAGTGGCTTGCGGAAGCGGGGTTTAAGCAGATCGACGTCGCCGTGGTCGCGAGAGACCCGCAGAACCCCCAGTTCCAAGTCCTACTCGCGACTGGAATAAAGTAGGATTACTAATCGAAAATCTCGAAGTCGCGTTCGCGTCTGACAGCGACTTCAGCTAATCGGTGCGCGAAAAACGCTCTTTTACGCCTCCGCGTTCACTATCCTTGCTGGAATTTCCCCACCCTCTGGGCAGCGCCCGAGATGGCTTGGATATGTTTGCCCACTCCGGCGATCTGTCTTGGTGATAATCACCCATGCGAGCGTTCCGGCGCCAAAAGTCTCCGGATTGATACAAATCTAAAGCTCTTATTTTCAGTGTTTAGTGTTCTTTATCAGAAATCTATAAACCACGGGCTTGGCACTTGCTTACGCGCCGCTGCATCGCACTCGGAATAACCACAATTTTGCCGTTGAACGCGACAACGGCAGTCGCTAGTTATCCAATAATTATGATAAATTGGACTAATGGAACAGGAGGATTGAAACACTAGTCGTTGCCATGGAATTGATTGACCATGCGCCTGCTCGGCCACTCGGGGCTCGAGTGGTTCACAGCCGCAAGAGGGGCCATGCCGCCCTCTGCGAACGTCTTGTCGGCATGAGTATCGTCTGCGATGCGGTCGTGATCGTTTACGCCCTGCTCTCGAGTTACTGGCTGCGGTTTTGCACCCCGCTCCGGACCGTGGGCGTTCCGGCGGACTTAAGCATCTCCGATTACGCTGCTTATATCGCCATCGGCGCGTTCTCGCTTTTGCTCGGACTTGCCGGCGCGAAGGTGTACGAGCCCAATGCACTCCTGCGCTACCGCTTCGTGGCCGTGAAGATCGCGAAGGTATCGATGTTTTGGGCGGCAGGGTTCCTCGGCTTTGTCCTGATCTTCAAGTTCCAACCGCCAATATCGCGGCTGTTCGTTGGCATCTGCACAGTCACCACGCCGGTCGCCCTCCTCGTCTGGCGGCGACTCTTTCACACGTTCCTGCAGCGGTCCGCGGTCGCGGCGGATCTCCAGCAGCGAATCATCATCGTCGGCTGGAACGACGCCGCCCAGCATCTCGCGGACAGCTTCGCGAGCGATCCGGCGGCGGCTTATCGCGTCGTCGGCTGCGTGACCCCGGCTCAGGGACGGTTTCAAAAGGAGCCGAACGGCGTCCGCGCACTCGGGCAGGTGCAGGACCTGCGCGAACTTTTCCACCAGCACGAGATCGACATCGTCATCCTCAGTGATGTGGACGGTCTGAAGGGCGAGATCGTCGGCCTCGCGAACCTCTGCGAGCGGGAGATGGTGCAGTTCAAGATCGTGCCGTCATACTTCCAGATTCTCGTCTCGGGGCTGCACCTCGAGACCGTCAGCGGCATCCCGATCCTCGGAGTCTCGCAACTCCCGCTCGATCGCCAGGTGAATGTGCTCATCAAGCGTCTGCTCGACATCGTCGGGTCGATCGCCGGCCTCATCATCGCCGCACCGCTCGTCGCGCTCTTTGGCATCCTCGTGTGGCGGGAATCGCCGGGCCCGATCTTCTACCGCCAGCGCCGCCTTGGCCGCAATGGCGTGCCCTTCGACATTTACAAGATCCGTAGCATGCGTCTCGACGCGGAGGCTGGCGGCAAGGTCGGCTGGTCCACCAAGGTCGACGCGCGCCGGCTGAAGATCGGATCGTTCATGCGGAAGTACAATATCGACGAGCTGCCGCAGTTTTGGAACGTGCTGACTGGCGAGATGAGCCTTGTGGGACCCCGTCCCGAGCGGCCGGAATTGATCGCCGACTTCAAGGAAGACATCCCGCACTACAACGCGCGGCACAACGTGAAGCCCGGCATCACGGGCTGGGCGCAGGTGAAGGGCTTTCGGGGCGACACCGATCTCACGGAGCGCATTCGTTGCGACCTTTTCTACCTCGAAAATTGGAACTTCTTCCTCGACCTCCAGATTCTCGCCATGACCGTCGTGAGCAATAAGAACGCCGCTTGAGGATGGAGCCACCGTCACCGTTTCCCGCACCGCTCCCCCCGGCGATGACGATGGCCTTTGCGTACCATCTCGATGCTGCGTCGCCGCGCGTGCAATCCGGCCGGCCACATTCGTTACTCACTCACCTGCGGGCACTCGGCGTTTCGATCCAGACGATCTTCCCGCTCATCGAAAGGGCGCGCATGGAGCGTCTCGGTCGGAAGGTCGTGAATCGGCTGTTCAATCGCGAGTACCTGCTTGATCGCCACGAAAAACTCCTGCGCAGCTTTTCCACCGAGATCGAGAACAACCTGCGCGGACAATGCCCGGACGTAATCTTCAGCCCGAGCACCCTGCCGCTGAGTTATCTCGAGACTGACACCCCGACGTGCATTTGCGCCGATGCTCCATTCAGCGCGATGCGCGAATATTACGCCTCCTTCTCGCGACTCGGGCCAAAGCAGGTGGAGCTGGCGGAACGGCTCGAAAAACGCGTCCTCGAGCGCGCCAGCCTTGCGATCTATCCGTCAAAGTGGGCCGCCCAGTCGGCGATCCATCACTACGGGCTCCCGCCGGAGAAGGTCGCGGTGATCCCCTTCGGCGCGAACGCGGGACGAGGCAATCAGCGCGAGATCGTCCATCGCTGGATCGCCGAGCGCCCCCGCGATGAACTGCGGTTGCTCTTCGTCGGGCTCGAGTGGGAGCGCAAAGGCGGACCGATCGTGCTCGAAGCCATACAGTGGCTGGAAAAGCGCGGATTCCGTGTGCATCTGGATATCGTCGGCAACGCTCCGCTGCAGAACAGCACGACGGTGCATGTGCATGGCCCGTTGCGCGCGAACAATTCCCAGGAAGCCACAACACTCAGCACACTCTTCCGGCAGTCGCACTTTCTCTTCGTGCCCTCCCGTGCCGAGGCCTACGGCATGGTCTTCTGCGAGGCCAATGCCTTTGGCTTGCCCGCAATCACCACCGCCACCGGCGGCATCTCGGAGATCGTCCGCGCGGGCGCCAATGGCTACGCGCTCCCCATCGGAGCGACCGGCGCCGAGTATGGCCAGACCATTGCCGATGCTTTCGCTCCAGAAATATATGCCCAGCTCGCGGCCGGATCTTTCGAGGAGTTTGCCACCCGCCTGAATTGGCCAATGCACTGCGAACGTTTGCTCAGCCATCTCCAGGATCGCCTGAACGCACCACCTGCGATGGGGCCTTCGAGACCGATCGACCTCGACTCCTATACGCATACCGCGAGTCCCGCAGCTGAACGCCCTCTGCGCGTTGCTTACGTAACCAGCTCAGACCCATCGGACCCTTACGCCTGGTCGGGGATTAACTTCGCGATCCGCAAGTCGCTCGAAGCGCTCGGTGTCACCTTCGTGCCGATCGGCCCACTGGTCAGTGGCTGGACCAAACCCGCGCGCGCCCTGAGCCTCGCGAGCCGCGTCGTGCTGAGGCGGCAGTCGATCTGGACCGTCGAGCCCAAGCTCTTGCGCAAGTACGCCCGGCAGGTTGCAAAGCTTCTCCGGGACAAAGATTGCGACGTGGTGCTGAGCCCCGGCACCCACCCGATCTCGCACCTGAAAACGGATCTCCCGATCGTCTTTTGGACCGACGCACCGTTCGCCGCGATGCTGAATTACTATCCTTGGTATAGCCGCGTCAGTTTCCGCTCCACCCAGCACGGACTCGACTGCGATGACCGCGCGCTCAAGCAATGCGCTGCCGCGTGTTACAGCTCCCATTGGGCGGCGTCAGCGGCGGTGATGCATCATGGCATCGATCCCGGCAAAGTGGCAGTCATTCCCTTCGGCGCGAACCTTCCGAGCAACGTCGCCGAGGCAGACCTGCCCAAGCTATTGGACACGCGTCTGCAGAAGCCGTGGCGTTTGCTTTTCGTCGGCGTCGAGTGGGAGCGGAAAGGTGGCGACATCGCGCTCGAAGTCACACGTCAACTCAACGAAGCTGGCCATCCCACAGAGTTGATCGTGGTCGGGTGCAAGATTCCAAAGAGCCATGAGCCACTGCCGGAATGGGTGCGCAAGGAAGGCTTCGTCTCTCAGCACACGCGGGAGGGTCAGGTGCGTTTGTCCGAACTCTACCGTTCCGCACTCTTTTACGTCATGCCTTCGCGAGCGGAGGCCTACGGTATCGTCTTCTGCGAAGCGAGCAGCCACGCCGTTCCGTGCCTCGCCTTCGATACCGGTGGCGTCGGCTCCATCGTTGAGCCGGACCGCAACGGCCAACTCTTTCCGCTCAACGCGCCCGCTTCCGCTTTCACACGTTTCATCATCGACCGCGCGAGTGACCGGGAACGTTACGCAACGATGATGGCCGAAGCGTTGCGGATCTCGCGCGAGCGCTTGAACTGGACTGCCAGTGCGCGCCGGCTCAAGACACTTTTGGAAAAGGTGGTCGCGGAGCATCAAACCCGTCCGGAGGTCATCGGGCGGCGGTAACTCGCGGTCTGTTCCACGCATGTTGCTTCACTTACCCGAACCGCGATTGACCGCGCCCGTACCACAGGCCGGAAGTTCGCTCTGCTTTCAGACAGACCGTACCGGGATGATCTTCTGCGCGCTGGCGGTGCTTGTCGGTCTGGGGAATGCCTTTACCATCCGACTCGTTGGCCTGATGCCACTCAGCGAGATCGTCCTGCTCACGGTCGCGGCTTACGCGGGCCTTTGCCTGTTGATCAATGGCCACCTTACGGCGCCGCTCGTCTTCAATCGTCTCTTTGGAGCGCTGCTGCTCTGCCAGGCCATCGCGCTCACGGGTTACCTGATCGCCGATTACCACCGCTCCAGTGCGCCCGACGATGCCTTCCGCGGTTGGGCCCGCATGATCTTTCTCGCGATCGACATCTTTGCGATAGGCGTACTCTTTGGAAAGTCGCCGAGTGTCTTCGCGTCCTATCTCTTCGGGGTCGCACTCTCCGCCGGCAGCGTCCTCGTGAACGATCCGCTCTTCGGCGACTACTGGAAATTCGGCGTTGGCTTTCCGCTGACGCTTCTCGTGCTCGTCGCCGCTCCGGCGCTGGGTTCGTTCGGCGCGATCTCGGGTATCCTCGGCATTGGCCTGGTGCACTACTTGATGGATTACCGGAGCCTGGCGATTGCCTGCTGGCTGGTCGCATTACTGGCGCTCGTCAATCAGTTTCCTCCGCTTTGGCGTCGCTGGCTCGCCATCATCGGCGCGCTGGCGCTGATCCTCGGGATTCCGATCGGGGCGAAGGTGACCACCGCGAGCGAAAGCGCGCGTCACGGACGTTCCAACGCCGAGCGCTCGGCGATGATTACCGCCGCCGCCGAAGCCATCGTCGCATCGCCATTCTTCGGCCATGGCTCGTGGTTCAGCCGGACCAATGTGATGGAAGAGTTCGTCGAGATTCGCACCGAGAATGCCCGGCTCGCGGGCGTGGGTGGCTTCGATGAGAAAAACGGCGAAGAGATGGCCATCCACTCGCAGATCCTCGTGAGCATGGCGGAGGGCGGAATTCTCGGCGGCGCCTTCTTCCTCGTGTACGGCTGCGGCCTCTTGTGGGGCCTCTATGTCTGCACCGTGGTCCGCTCGTGGGATTACTTCTCTCTCGGTTACATGCTGATCCTCGTTTGCTCGTCGATGGCGCTGTGCTTTTCGCCCTTCTCCGGCTCCGCCCGCGTGGAAATCGCGGCAGCGACCGGAGTGATCCTGCTCCTCGCGCGCGAAGGTCGTGAGCGACGCAGGGCCGCCTGCCTGGCAACTCCATTTGTGGACGCAAGCACCCTCACCTTCCAAGCGCCGCAGACGGCGAGCCGCGCATGATCGCGCTCGGACTCCAGATGATCAGCCGGCTCTCTGGTCGCGGAAGGAAGTTCGGACTCTTCTTCGTTTCGTCGATCGGTTCGCGCGGCGTCGGCATTGCCTGCCAGTTGCTCCAAGTCCCGATCGCGCTGAAGGCGATGGGTCCGGAAGCATTTGGGCTCTGGATGACACTTTCGAGTTTCACCTATCTGCTCAACTTTGCGGACCTCGGCGTCGGAGTCGGGGTGCAGAATAAGCTCGCCGAGACGCTGGGCCTCAATGACGAGCGCAAGGCCCGCACGCTCTTCAACAGCGCGTTCGCATTTCTCTCCGCGGTCGGGATCGGCCTGGCCCTTCTACTCATCCCGGTCTCCTTTCTCCTCACGCCCGAACGTCTCTTCGGGCTGAAGGAAGCACCTGTCATCGCGCAGGCCCATGACGCGGTCATCGTGATGCTACTCTGGTTCTGCCTGAACCTGCCGCTCGGTCTCGCTCAACGCCTCGCCTACGGGGCGCAGCGCGGCTGGATGCACAACGTCAGCCAGGCCGCTGGCAGTGTTCTCGCACTCTGCGGCCTTGCTCTTGCCGCGCAATTCAAGCTCAGCCTCGGCGGTATGCTCGTCGCCGCGGTTTATCCGAGCCTGCTCGCGAACGTCGGCCTGCTTGCCGGGCTTCTCTTCCAGTTCAAATGGCTGACGCCGCGCGGCCTTGAGTTTCGCTTCGATGCGCTGCAAGGCCTGCTCAAGCTCGGTGTGCTTTTCTGCGTGCAGCAGGTGTCCGCAACCGTGCTCTTTGCGCTGCCCTCACTGGTCATCTCCGGCTTCCTGGGTGCCGCTGCCGTGACGCCTTACAATCTCGCCCAGCGGCTCTTCAATCTCTTCGGTGTCGTGCAGAACGCCTTCATGCTTCCGCTCTGGCCAGCCTATGCGGAAGCGAATGCGCGCGGCGAAATCGCGTGGATCCGCCGCACGCTGAGTCGCTCGCTCTTCGCGACCCTCACCCTCACGATTCTACCCATGGCGGTCGGCGCCTCGTTCGCGAACGACATCATTCGCCTGTGGGTCGGGCACACTCAGGATGCGGTGCTGCCTTCACCCACTCTGCTCTGGCTGCTCTTCGCGTGGAATGCGCTGATCTTCCTCCAACAACCCTTCGGGTACTTACTTGCCGGAGTTTCAGCCGTGCGACGACTGACGTGGTATTCCCTGCTCAGCACGCTGACGACCGTGCCGCTCATCCTGATCCTTGTCCAGCCGTGGCGGCAGGAAGGCGTAGTTATCGCCCTGATCGCGGGCTCGCTGCCCTTCAACATGCTCGCATGCATGTTTGAGGCACTCCGCTTTCTCCGGAGTCAGGGCGGCGATGAAGCGCCGCCGCCGCCCCCTGCGGAGGCGCCCGCCCGCCCAAACGGATTCGTCAATGCCGACCGGGCCGAACTGACCATCGTCATCTGCACTTACAACAATGCGACTTGTCTCCGGGAAACACTCCGGCACATCGCGCAGCAATCCGGCGGTGGAGAATTCGTGCCGGTGATGGTGGTGGACAACAACAGCACCGACGACACGGCGACGGTCGTGAACAGCTTCGCGTGGCAGCTGCCCAATCTTCTTTACGTCAAGGAGCTACGGCAGGGCGTCGCGTTTGCGCGGCAGCGCTCGATCGCGGAGTGCTCGACCGACTGGCTCGCCTTCATCGACGATGACAACTACCTCGCACTGGACTGGGTCACCGCGGCGCGTGAGTTTATCGCCACGCATCCGCGTTGCGGCGCCTTCGGCGGACGGAATGTGGTCGTTTGGGAGACTCCACCGCCCACGCGATTGATTACGGAATGCGGCTACGCCTATGCAGCTCTGGACCTCGGACCATCACCGCGACATCTCACCGGATTGAAACGCTGGACCTTGCGCGGCGCGGGAATGGTTATCCGACGCCGGCCATTGGTGCAGGCGGGATGCCTCGATTGGATGCTCTGCGTCGGTCGCTCGAAGCAGGATGGTGGCATCGCCGGGGAAGACACCGAGTTGCTCGCACGTGCGGCCCGTGAAGGCTGGGAGGTCTGGTACAATCCTGCGTGCGTCCTGAATCACTTCATCGTCTCGCGCCGCATCACGCTGGCTTACCTCGCACGGCTACACTTCGGATTCGGCGTCGCGGAACCGGTTCTGCGCGGGCTTAGCCGGCAGGAATCCTTTCCGGTTTGGATGCTCCTGATCGGCGGTCGCATGCTGGTGCTGAGCTGGTATGTCGTGCGGGAGATTCCGCGTGCGATTTTCAGCAGCTACGGGCGCAACCGGATGGCGATCTGGTCTGCCTACCTGCGCGGGGTGCTCACCGGAACGCGCATCGCTTTCAGCCTCGACGCCGAGGAGCGCAGACGCTGGCTCGGAGCTTCCAAAGAACTTCCCCCGCAGGCACCTGACATCGCTCGCGCATGAAATACACACTTCTCGTCCTTACTCCCACGCTCGGTCGGTCCGAGTTTCTCGATGAAACTCGTGCATCGGTCGCGCGGCTGTGCGGCGACGTCCTGCACGTGATGGTCTGCCCGAAGGACCGAATCGAAGATCTGCAAAAGCGCTACCCCGAGTGCCACGTTGTCGCTGACGCCGGACGCGAAGGTGGCATCTACGGCGCCCTGAATGCCGGACTCGCGGCGTTTCCGAGTGGCTGGGATTGGTTCACGTACATCAATGATGACGACACGCTCGGGCCAGACTTTGGTGCCATGCTGCGCCTGCACGTCGGCCAGCCGAAGCCCGAGGATGTGACCTACGGAAACGTGCGATTGATCGACGATAAGTCTGTGCCGTTCGGTTACGTGACTACGGAGCGCAACCCACGTTACCTTCCGCAAATCCTGCATCAATACATCAGCCCGCTAAACCAGCAGGGCATGCTCTTTAACCACAAAGTGCTCGAGCAGCTGGGGGCCTTCGATCTGCGATACAAGCTGTGCGCGGATCTCGACTTCTGGGTGCGCGCCTATGCGGCAGGCCGGGAGTTTCGTTACTACCCGATGGAAGTCGGACAGTTTCGCGTTCGGCCCGGGCAGCTCTCCGGTGACGTGGGACTCACCCGGCTCGAGTTCTCCTACGTGGTGCGGCGCAATCTCAACTCGCCGCCGAGCAGCAAAGAACTGCGTTTCGCCCGCCTGCGTTATCGCCTCTTGAATCTCCCGCGTTATCTCACGCGGCTGCGGCGCGTGGGGTGGAAAACGAGCGAGGAGGTTTTGAGTGGTAGCACTTAGCACGAAGCTGCCCGAGGTCATCGTCGTCAACGACTTCGCAAATGCCAACGGCGGGTCCTCCGTCGTCGCTCTGGCGTCAGTGCGCGGGCTGGCGAAGCGTGGGTGCAAGACCACGCTTTTCACCGCGGCGGAAGGCGACGCGGTCGTGCCGGAGGGTGTCCGGCGGGTGTGTCTCGGGCAGGAGGAGATCGTCAAGGATCGGAGCCGGCTTCGGGCCATGGGGCATGGGCTGCACAACGTCTCCGCCGCGCGCGCCTTCACCGCGGAGCTCAAGGATCGCGACCCAGCGCGGACGGTCGTGCACATGCACACCTTCACCAAGGCTCTTTCGTCTTCCGTGCTCGCGGCAGCGCTCGATCGCGGCTTCCCCTCGGTGCTCACGCTGCACGACTTTTTCATCGTCTGCCCGACGGGTGGTTTCTTCCTCCATCGCGAGGCGCGGCTCTGTGAAAAGCGCCCGCTCTCGGTAGATTGCGTGAGCTGCAACTGCGACCGGCGTAACTATGGCCACAAGGTCTGGCGCGTCGCTCGCACTTTCCTGCAGAACCGCGTGCTGCACCTGGATCGACGGATCACGCACTTCGTCGGCGTCTCAGACCACAGCGTGCGCGTGATGCAGCCGTATCTCCCGGCGAGAGCGCCCGTCACGGTCCTGCGCAATCCGGTCGATTGCAGCGACCTCGGCCCCGCGTCGCCGCCCGCCGACGCGCCATTCGTTTTCATCGGACGCTTTTCGCACGAAAAGGGCGTGCTGCTTTTTGCCGAGGCCGTTCGGAAATCAGGCGTGCCAGCGGTCTTCGTCGGCGATGGTGAACTCCGCGCGGAAGCGGAACGGCTTTGCCCCAATGCGCGCTTCACTGGCTGGCTGCCGGCCGGGGAAGTGCGCGAATGGATGCGCAAGGCGCGCGCGCTGGTCTTTCCACCGCTCTGGTATGAGACGCTCGGGCTCGTCGTCGTGGAGGCGGCGGCGAATGGGGTGCCGGCCATCGTCGCGAGTCGTTGTGCGGCCACGGATTTCATTCGCGACGGGGAAAATGGCGTGCTCTTCGAACATGGATCTGTCGATGCGCTCGGTGCGCAATTGAAGCGCCTCCAAAATCCCGCGACAGCAAGCGCGCTCGGCCGCCGCGCCTACGACTGGTACTGGTCCGATCCCTGGACGCTCGAGCATCACGTCGATGGTTTGCTCGGACTCTACGCGCGCATTCTCGATGAACGGAGAGGAGGCCGATCATGAAAGTGCTCGTGGTTTCAGAGCCGGGCCTCGACGGCGTCTTCCGCCACGTGGAGGCGCTGCTCCGCTACTTGCTCGATCGTGGCCACGAGGTCTTCTTCGCGTGGAGCGATCGGCGCACGAGCGACCGGCTCTTCACGCTGGTCGAGGAAGTCGAGAAACGCGGTGGCAAGACGTTGCGCCTGAGCGTCGGGAATTCGCCCGCTCCTGGAGATCTTCCGGCGCTGTGGCGGCTCGCGGCATTCACGCGCAAGCACCGGCCGGAAATCATCCACGCGCACAGCTCCAAAGCCGGCGGGCTTGCCCGGCTGCTGCCACTGCTCGGGATCGAGGCGAAGATCGTCTACACGCCCCATGCTTATTACAAGATGCACGACTCCCGCGGGCTGAAGACCCACGTGCTGCATCTCATCGAGGCGCTGCTCGGACAAGTCGGCTGGACGGCGAGCCTGTCGCCTTCGGAAGAACAGTTTGCGCTTGAGCGCCTGCGCCTTTCGCCGGAACGCCTCCTGCGCATCCAGAATGGCGTCGATCCCGCCCACTTCACACCTGGCCCTCCGGCGGAAGTCGCACGCTTGCGGGAAGGCTTCGGCATTCCGCCGGGCGCACGCGTGCTCGGCACGCTCGGGCGACTCTCTGTGCAGAAGGATCCGGTGACGCTTTACCGCGCCCTTGCGATCGCGACGAAAGAGATGCCGGACCTGTTCTTCCTCCACGTCGGGAAGGGCGAGTTGGAAGTGGAAGTAGAGCAAGTGATCTTCGAGAACAACCTCGGCTCGCGCGTGCAGCGGCTTCCGTATCTCGCCGATCCCCTCGCCTTCTACCGCTGCCTCGACGGCTTCATCCTCACGTCACTTTACGAAGGGATGTCCTATGCGTTGCTCGAAGCGCTGGCTCTCGATCTCCCGCTCATCCTCACCCGCTCGCCAGGCAGCGAGCAGTTCGCGGAGCTCGGCCTCACGCACATCACTTGGGCGGAGGCCGGGAACCCGGCATCCGTCGCAAGGGCGGTCCGAGAGTGGCATGCGCGGAGCACCACCGGCCCGAGACCGAATCATCGTGAAGTGACGATCAGCACGCTGTCCGAGGAAAAATGCTTCGGCCAGGTCTGCCGGATGTACGCGCGCTTGTGCGCCGGTTCACCCGCAACGTCCGCCGAGCCTACACCTCTTTCCCGTCCCTGAGCAGGGCGGCGCGCTTTTCGCCCTCGCCGTACACATCGTTCCCGTAAGCCCCGGCCTGGTAGTGGTAGTAATATCCGCGGCTGTGGCGGGAGACGCGGTTGAGCACGATGCCCGCGATTGTCACTCCCGCTTCCATCAAACTCTGACAGGACTTTAACGCAGCGCGGCGATCCGTCTCACCAGCCCGGAGCACGAAGCACACAGTCTTGATCGCCTTGACCAGAAGCAACGTATCGCTCACGGCCTGCAGCGGCGCGCTATCGACGACCACGTAGTCGTATTCCTTCGCAGCAGCGGCCACAAAGTCGGAAAAGACGCGGCCGTGCAGCAGCTCCGCAGGGTTGAAGATGGTGCGTCCGGCGGTCACGGCGAAGAGATTCGGCACGGATGTCTCCCGGGCTGCTTTCTGCAGGGTCGCACGAGATTGGAGGACTTCGGTGAGACCCGGCTT
Organism: Chthoniobacteraceae bacterium; assembly: GCA_031425095.1. Classification (GTDB taxonomy): domain Bacteria; phylum Verrucomicrobiota; class Verrucomicrobiia; order Chthoniobacterales; family Chthoniobacteraceae; genus JANNXQ01. Next base: position 5,507 of record JANPIS010000124.1, on the reverse strand, counting down.
CGACTCGCCCGGAAAGAGCGCTTCGCCGATGGACGGTTTGCGGAGATCAGCGTCCACGAGCAGCGTGCGCGAACCGGCGCGAGCGAGAGCGGCGGCACAGTTGATCGCGCAGAAAGTCTTCCCGTCATTCTCCGTCGCGCTCGTGAAAAGGATCGTGCGCGAGCCATCTTCGCGGAGCGCGAGCGACGTGCGCAGCGTCCGGAATGCTTCCGCGAGCAGACCTTCATCGGCATCGACGAGCGCGCGCTCGCCGTCGCGGCGGAACGCACGCGGGACCGCCGCGAGGACGTGGGCGCCGAGCGCGCGTTCCGTCTGGTCAACAGTCTTCAGGCTCGGGTCCAAGGCGTTCAGAACCAGCGCGAGAAGGATGCCCGCCAGCAGCCCAGCCACCGCCGCTGCGGCGAGGATCAACTTCGTGCGCGGCTTCGCCGGGCGCTCCGGCGGAACCGCTGCTTCCACGAGGCGAACGACGCCCTGGTTGAGGCGCTTCGTCACATCGGACTCCTGCAAGCGCTGAAGCACCGTGACCAGCATCGTGCGATCCGCTTCCACTTCCCGATCGAGGGCCTTGTATTCGATCGCAGCCTTGTTCAGGGCGAGCGCCTTCTTTTCCTGCTCCGTCAGCGCGGCCGCATAGCTCTCCTCGGTTTTCTTCGCGATGCCGAGCGCCACCTCGACACCCTCGACGGCATAAACGATCGCACGGTTCAGCTCTGCCTTGCCCTGTTCGATCTGACTCCGCGCCTGGATCAGCCGCGGATGTTCCTCAAGGTAACGCTCCTTCAGATTCGCGAAGTCCGCATTCATCTCCGCGAGACGTTTCTGCTGCTCCACGACGCCCGGCGAACCCGCCACGGAGACCACCGAGAGCAGCTGATCCGGTGCTTTCTCCTTCCACGCGTTGCCATGCTCCACGGCAGCCTCGAGCTTCATCCGTTCCGTGCGCGCCTCGGTCACCTTCGCATTCAACTCCTGCAACTGCGCGACGACGATGTTCTGCTTTTCCTCGAGCGAGGTGGACTGTGCCTGTTCGCGGTAATTTTGCAGCGCACGTTCCGACTGCCGCAGCTTCTCCTTCAGCCGGGCGACTTCGTCGTTGAGGTAGGAATTTGCCTGCTGCGCGATCTCCGCCCGTTCATCGGCGAGTTGTTTCACATAGCCTTCCACCACGCCATTTGCGACTTTGGCAGCGAATGCCGGGTCGGTGTGCGTCGCGGTGATTCCGATGAGCCGCGTGCCGCGCACCAGACCGACGGAAAGCATCTCTCGGAGCCGATACGTGATCGCCTCCGGCGTCGCGACTCCGCCCGGAAACCCCAGCTTCTCCGCAGTGATGCCGAGCGCCGGATCACGCGACAAGCGGCGCATGAGCGTGCTTGTATTCAGTTTTGCCTCAATCGTCTTTACGGCCTCGACCGAATCAACCGGACCTGAATCCGCGGCCTTCACATCAATGATCGGCGGGACCTCCCGATCGATCTCCACTGTCGCGTAAGCAACGTAAGACTTCGGCGTCCGCGAGAGGTAAGCCACTCCAGCCCCGACGGCGAGGAGGATGCAGAGCAAGATGACCCAAAGTCGCTCTCGCAGGTGGAAAAAGACGGCCCGCAGGTCGATCTCGAAGCCGTCTCTGGATGCGCTCTGCGGTGGTTTGAAGGCCATGGTCATGGTTGGCAACTTTCTCCCTGAGGTTTGGCCGCCAGCGCGAGAAGGCGCGCCTGCGGCAACGCCGTCTGTTCGCAGAAAGACGAACAAGCGGAGGATCTTGGGAGGAAAGTGGCGCCGGTGAGTCCGGACGCTTCGCGGCTGAGGAACTGGTACTTCTTACCCTTTGGACCCATGAAAAGCTCTCGGCGCGGCGAATAGTCGCTCAGTCGTCAGCGAACTGTGCGACCCTCCGAACGGAGGCCGGGACGAAGAAGGGCGGTCGACGGGGAGACTGGCGCGTGAGCCGGAGAGCGGCGGAGACCAAGCAAGGCTGCATTGCGAGCAGTGCGGAGACCGGATCACAAGGCGTTCTAGTTATAGAAAATAAGACGGTGTGTCCATCACCGTCTGGCGCTCGGGGGCGAAATCGCAGTGGGGGCGAAAAAATCCTTGCCGCCTCACGGACTCCATGGAGGAATGGCTGCCAACAAGCAGGCGTTTGCGGAATAAACGTTGCTTCCCCCTCGAACTCATATGTCGCTACTCCTCACTTGCGCCGGGTTGATCCTCGGATTTGTCGTGGTTTGCCGGGCTCTTCTCGTCGGCGTTCGTGCGGTCGCGCGGCCGGTGGCGACTGACGAGTCCGCAGCATCCCATCCGGAACTGAAAGTCTCTCCAGTTCGCCGCTGAACTGGCGCTGGATCGGCCGAGCCAGCAATTCGCGGCTCGAGAGGATTCATGACTCGGATTTCCCGAGGATGTGTTTGATCCGTTTTCCCACCGCTTCGTGCTCCGAACTCGCGAGCACGGGGGCCACCGCGATATTGGGCGGAACATCCGGGAGTTGAATCCACGAACGGCAGCCGCCGTAGCGTGGAGAATCGGGAAAGACAATCGGTTCCGACAGCCGCGAAACGCGGACGAAGGCCAGACTCACGCCTGGCTTTTCTTCCTGCCGGAAGCGCTTCTCGATCTCGAACTCCTGCCACAGATGCACCGGCGCGAGCCGCTGGACGGTCGGCCAGTCGGTGAGGTCTTTGGTCCACTCGACGCGGCATTGCAGCCGCACCTCGAGCTGACCGTCCGTGCGCGGACCGGGCAGCGGCGTATCCGCTGGGACTTTCAGCTTCGCGGCCTGCTCGTGGAAGAGCGTCGGAAAGAGCAGGAACTCCTCGTGCTGAAAGCGGAAGCCCGCGCGCCCTTCGGCGATCCCACCTTTGCGCAGGATGATGCTCTGCTCCCCGCGCCCAAGCGCCTCACAGATCAGCGTCCATTCTTTGAATCCAGGAGTCATGCCCGAAGGATGCGAGACAACGGATGCGCGACGCAAGCCGGGCCGCGGTTCCGGACGATCAGCGGCAGCCGTCACGAGGTTGCCGATGCCTGGCAACGCGACGATAAGATGGCTCACGCCTTCCACGCCTAATGTCGCTGCTCCCCTTCCTCCTCTGCCTGGTCATACTTATCACTCCCCGCAGCCTGGCCGCCGCGGCTCTCGACCCAGTGCTCTCGTTGGACCGGTTGTGGACGCTGACCCCGGACGAATTCCAGTCGGTCACCGCGCCCCATCGCCTTCCCTTCCGCTGGAACTCAGCGGCCCGCGACTCGGCTCGTGCAGCAGGGGCGGATCTCACGCTGCTGGGCCTGCCGCTGGTCGAGTTGATCACGCGCTTCGATGCCGGAAAAGTCGCGCAACTGACTGCCGTGCTTTACGCCCGCGGCGACGCCGGGGAAATCGCCCGCGAGGATTTCGAATCGCTCCTCCGGCGGTCATTCACGGCTCTGGATACCTTCACCAAGGTGAAGTTCACCCCGCGCGGCAAGGACGCGACGAGCGCGGTGAAGGCGGAGGGTGCGTATTGGAAGACGGCGCAGGCGCACTACCTCCTTGAGTACAGCTTCACTCGCGAAGTGAAGTCGCGCGGCATTCCGTTTCGCGCCGAATTCATCCGGCTCGATATCACGCCGCCGCAGAGCTCCGCCGGCCTGCTCAGCAGCGCGACGAATCCGCCCAAGATCAAGTTCTCCGGAGCGCTCCATCTCAAGCGTGACGCAGGCTCCGGCGATGTCTGGATTGCCGACGTGCCGATGGTCGATCAAGGCCAGAAAGGCTACTGCGTCGTCGCGAGCGCGGAGCGGGTGATGCGCTTCTACGGGAGCGATGTGGACCAAAACGAACTGGCGCAAATCGCGAACACCAACACCGGCGGCGGCACCAGCCCACAGGCGATGTATGACGCACTGCGCAAACTTTCCCAGCGGCTGCGCGTGAAGGTCCGGGACCTCGAGAAGACAGACGTGCGCGACTACCTGAAGCTCATGGCGGAGTACAATCGCGTGGCGAAGAAAGCGAACGCCCCGGCCATCCCCGACATGGGCAACGTCATCGACCTCGGCGTGATGTACACCGCGATGAAGCCGGAGGTGCTGAAAGAACTGCGCACGCGTAACAAGGCGGACCTGGGTCGCTTTTTTCGTGGAGTGCAGGGCGAGATCGACAAAGGAGTGCCGCTCCTCTGGTCCGTTCAGCTCGGCATGTTTCCCGAAAAGGGAGTGCCGCAAAGCGGGGGCGGCCACATGCGGCTGATCATCGGCTACAATCCGAAGACGCAGGAGATTCTCTTCTCGGACTCCTGGGGCGCAGGGCACGAGCTGAAGCGGATGCCTGTGGACGTGGCGTGGACGATCACGACGGGGCTGCTGACGATCGAGCCGCTGTAGCGGCCGCCTCAGTTTGCGGGCTGCATCTTCGGCACGACCTTCGGACGCCAGTTTGGCTTCGAGAGGGTGTCGTCGCTCGTGTATTCGAAAAGCTTGCTGACTGGGAAGAGCAGCACGCCGGGCAGGCCTTGCGCATTGATGCGCATGTCGAAGTCCATGCGGTCATCGAGGAAGAAGAGCTGGCCATTGCCGATCATGCTGAAGCCGGCCCCTTCGATCACGAGTTGAGGCGTCTCGATGATTCCCGAATTGACCGTGAAGGGAGCGTAGGCGCGGCGCGCAAGGTTGTAACCCATACCGGGCACGATCGTGTTCAGGATTCCGGAAAACGGTCCGAGAAACGGAATGGCGAAGACGTTGCCGTCGGTGACCGTGAGTTCCCCGCTGCCGCGCATGGTGCGGGCGTCGTCGCCGCGTCCGGTAAAATCGTAGCGACCATTGAGGCGGCCCTGGGAGTCATCGTACTTGAAATAGAGCTTCGTGAGGCTCGCGAAGTCGATGTTCTCCGCCTGCATCCGAACGGTATGACTGGGCTTCTCGCGCCGGAGCGAAATCTCCGCGTCGCCCCGCAACCGGCCGCCGAAAAGCATCGCGCTGAGCCCTTCGATGTACATGCGGTCCCACAGGAAGCGCAGCTTGCCGGAGATCTGCGGGGCGCTCAGCTCACGGCCGAGGAACGTGTAGTTCATGCCGAGCGGCGCATCGACTTCGACCGTCAACTTCGTCGATTTCCCCCCCTTCGTATGGACCAGGCCATCGACGACAAGATTCGGGGGCGCCTTGAATCGATACGGTGAAACGTCGCGCACGAGGTTCGGGTGGATCCACGTCGCAATCTCGGGCGGAAAGGCGCTGCCGCGGATATTCACGAGGCGGACTTCATCGCGGTTGAAGTCGAAGACCAGGCCGCCGGTGCCTCCGCCCTGCGCCCGCCGGAGCTGGGCGAGCGGGAAGGTGAGTACGCGATTTTCGTAGCGGAAGGCAGACGTCAGGCTCTCGCACCCGATGCCGCGGTAGCTCGCTTCGCCGACGCGCAGTTCGCCGCGCGCCGTGCAGCCATCGAGCGTCAGCGCACTCCCGCGGAGTTCCACGATCACGGCCGGCGCCTCGGTGAATTCAAACTCGCCCAGCACCTTCGA
>JANPIS010000123.1:0-5343 GCA_031425095.1 Chthoniobacteraceae bacterium | reverse complement strand
GAAGGCAACACGTCCGTCCGACTGAGCGATCATTCCTTCATCGTCAAGGCGAGCGGGAGCAGCCTCGCAACTTTGCGCGAGGAAGACGCCGTCGAGTGCCGCTTCGATGCGCTCCTGCCGCTCATCGAGCTCCCGACCGCGACCGACACAGCCATCGACGAAACACTCTTCGCCTGCCGCATGCATCGCGGCGCGAAGAAGCCGTCGATCGAGGCGCTCTTCCATGCCTGGCTGCTCTCCTTGCCGGAGATCAGCTTCGTCGGCCACACGCATCCCGTCGCGGTGAATGCGATCCTCTGCTCCCCGCTCGCGGAGGAATTCGCAAAGCGACGGATGTGCCCAGACGAGATCGTCTGCTGTGGTCCCGCATCCGTTTACGTCCCTTATTGCGATCCGGGCCTGACCCTTGCGCAAGCCATCCGCGAACGGACCAACGCCTACATCGAGACGCACGGTTCATTGCCGCGTGTCATCCTCCTGCAGAATCACGGCATGATCGCGATCGCGCCCACCGCCGCTGGCGTGGAAGCCGCGACGTACATGACGGTGAAAGCGGCGATGATCTTTGCGTCCGCAATCCCGCTCGGCGGCCCAGTGTGCTTGTCACCCGAGCAGATCGACCGCATCGCCAACCGCGGCGACGAGCACTACCGACAGAAGGCGCTGAATCTGTAAGGGCACCTCTACAGACAGGCCTCGACGGCTTTGCACAGAGCTACCGCATCCTTGGAGCCCGCCGCGATTTCGCCACCACGATGCACGTGGCGCACGATACCTTTGCGATCGAGCACGAAGGTCACGGAGGTGAATGCGCGGTCCCGCGCATCGAGCCACCAGCGTCGCAGCGTCTTCCAATCCGCATCGATGGCGACCGGGAAATCGATCCCGAGGCGCTCGCGTTGCGTGACGACATGCGTGCGCGTCAGCGGCTCGCTGGATTTGTGGTGATACATGCCGGCCACTACCACGCCGCGCTCCCGATAGTCCTTCCAGAGCTTGCTGAGCACCGGCACGGAGCCCGCGCAATACGGACAGTCCGGTCCCGTCCACCAGCGCACCACGACGACTTTCCCGCGCAAGCTCGCGAGCGACATCGGCTCTGCGCCGATCCATTCGCGCACGGTCCACTCCGGCGGACGGGAGCCGATCACGCCCTCAGCCTCATCAAACGCCAGGGTGCGGCCTAGGATCGTGACCACGGAAACAACCAAGACGGCAAGTGCGCGCATGATTGTGGGTAGTGGACATGCGTCCGCCGGTCAACCGACCGCGAACCCCGTCGGGCGTCCAGAATTCCTGCTTCCTCTGTGGCGCGCCGTTTTACATGCTGTTGCCTTCATGAAATTGCTCCCCAAGCTCCTCTGCACTTCACTCGCCTTCCTCGCGTCTGCGGCTCTCGCGAGTGCCGGAACCTTTCCCGATGATCTGAAAGTGGGCGGCTTCGCTGTCGGTGTTCAGGCGTGGACCTTCAACAAACTGACGGTCTTCGAGACGATCGAGAAGACGGCCGCAGCCGGTGCGAAGGTCATCGAATTTTTCCCAGGGCAGAAACTTTCCACAGAGGAGCCCACGATTCTTTTCGGCCATGCGCCGATGCGCGGGGAAGATCGCAAGAACGCGACCGACAAGCTCGACGCCGCGGCGACCAAGGAGGTGTGGGACAAGGTGAAGGTGAAGCTCAAGGAGCAGGGCATCACTCCAGTCGCATACGGCGTCGTGGCGATTTCAAAGGATCCGGCGGAGGCGCGGAGCGTCTTTGAGTTTGCGAAATACTTCGGAATCCGCGTGCTCAATACGGAGTCCGTGGACGCGATGGATACCTTTGAGCCGCTGGTGAAAGAGTACGACATCAAGGTCGGCTTTCACGATCATCCCAAGCGCCCGGACAATCCCGACTACCGCATGTGGGATCCGAATTACATCCTCGAGATCACCAAGGATCGCGACGCGCGCATCGGCTCCTGCGCGGATATCGGGCACTGGGTGACGAGCGGGCTGAACGCGCTCGACTGCGTGAAGCTGCTGAAAGGGCGCATCGTGAGCAGCCACATGAAGGATCGCAACGCGCCACTCCCGAGCGGCAAGGACGTCGTGTGGGGCACGGGCGTGAACGATGTCGCGGCCTTGTTCGATGAATTCAGGGCGCAAGGCTTCGAGGGGCCGATCTCCGCGGAACTGGAGAACGTGCTTTCAAATGATTTCGATGCGGCCAAGAAGTGCCTCGACTTCATGCGCGAATACGGCGCGCAGAAGAAGTAGGGCGGCGTGTCCCACGCACCCGCGCCAGCCATGGACTGGCTCACGCTCCTCTCGCCAGATCGCCTCGGCCGCGAACGCAAGCCGCGGGTCCACGATCCGGCGCGCTCGGAGTTCCGGCGCGATTCGGATCGGATCACTTTCTCCAGCGCATTCCGGCGGTTGCAGGACAAGACGCAGGTCTTTCCACTCGCCGACAATGACTACGTCCGGACGCGGCTCACGCATTCGCTGGAGGTCGCGAGCGTCGCGCGCTCGCTGGCCACCCGCATCGGCGGCGAAATCTGCGGGCGGCACGGGCTCCGCGAATTGCATCCCAGTGATTTCGGTGAAGTCGCCTCGGCGGCGGCGCTGGCGCACGATCTTGGCAATCCGCCGTTCGGACACTCCGGGGAGGATGCCATCCGGCATTGGTTCAGCACCTCGCCACACGCCCAGCGCGCGAAGACCGGGCTGAATGTCGCCGAACTCGCGGACATCGCCCGCTACGAAGGCAACGCCCAGGGTTTCCGGCTGATCACCCGTCTGCAAATGCCGGACAATCCCGGCGGCCTGCAACTCACTTGTGCCACGCTCGGCGCCTTCACGAAATACCCACGCGCCAGCGCCGTCCCGACGTCCGGGCGCGGGGCGAGCGGGAAAAAGTTCGGCTTCTTCCAGAGCGAAGCCGCGCACTTCGCCGAGGTCGCCGATCGATGTGGCCTGCTGCGTCGCGATCCGCACGCCGCCTGTTGGGCGCGGCATCCGCTCGCCTTCGTCGTCGAAGCGGCGGACGACATCTCCTATCGGCTCGTCGATCTCGAAGACGGCTGCCGGCTCGGCCACGTGAGCTACGAGGAAGCGCGCGCGCTCTACCTCGCCGTGATCTCCGAGCGTGACCAGCCGCGGCGGCTCGAAGACATCGCGACGCAGACCCATCGCGTGCAACTGCTCCGCACCTGCGCCATCGGCAGCGCGATCGACGCGTGCGCCGAGCTTTTCCTCGCCCGCGAAGGCGAAATCCTCGCCGGCACATTTGATGAGCCGCTGATCGACGCGCTCCCGAATGCCGCGGCCTGGGAGGAAATCATCCGCGTCTCGCGCGAGCGCATCTACAACACACCTCGCGGCGTGGAGATCGAGGCCGCCGGCTTCGAAGTGCTCGGCGGCTTGCTCGATGTCTTCGTCTCCGCGCTCAATGAGTTCGCCGAGCACCCGCGCCGCTCGAAGAAACTCCTCCAGCTCGTCCCCCCGGAAACCCTCGGCCCCGGGCGCGAACCACTCGCGTCGCCTTACGAGCGCCTTCTCCGGATGACCGACTTCGTGAGCGGGATGACCGACAGCTACGCGGTCTCCTTGTATAAGAAAGTGCGCGGCATCTCGCTGCCGGGGCAGTAGCGGGCTGGCCTTCCCCATTGCACGCGACGCATCGCGCTGTACACTCCGCGACCCTTGCCATGAAGCTGATCCTGTCTGCCCTCAAATTCTGCCTGTGTCTCTCGCTGCTCACGTCGAGCGCCGTCGCCGAATCGGCCTACGTCATCTCCGACAACACCACCGGCCACATCCTCGAAGGCGCCGCAGCGACCAAGAAACTGCAGATCGGCAGCCTCACGAAGATCGCCAGCGCCATGGTCGTGCTCGACTGGTCGGAAGCGAAAGGCGCGGACCTCGGCCAGATGGCGACCGTCCCGAATTCCGCCGCCAATCTCGCGACACCGGCCGGCATCGGCTTCCAGCCGGGCGATCGCTGCTCGCTGCGCGAGCTGCTCTACGCGGCGATGATGCAGTCCGACAATCAGGCCGCCGAGACCCTCGCGGATCACGTCGGCCGCGCGCTCGGCAATGGCGAGCTGTCGCCGGCGGATGAGTTCGTGAAGCAGATGAATGCGCTCGCCCGAAAGCTCGGCATGACTCGCACCCGTTTTCTCAATGCCCACGGCCTCGACACGCTCGAGCGTTCACTCCCCTACTCCACCGCCGAGGATCTCGCGAAGCTCACGAGCTACGCGATGACGAATAGCGCGTTCCGTTTCTATGTGTCGCAAAAAGAGCGAAAGATCAGCTACGTAAATGCGGTGGGCGAGGCGTCCTCCTATCTCCTGCGCAATACGAATACCCTCGTCGGCGTGAACGACATCGACGGCGTGAAAACTGGCACCACGCGCCGCGCCGGACAGTGCCTCATCATTTCCGCGGCCAAGCCACCCGAATCCCGCCAGGAAGGTGAGCGCCACATCATCACGCCGCGGCGTTTGAATATCGTCATCCTTGGCTCCGAGGATCGCTTCAACGAGGCCTCCGATCTCCTGCGCCGCGGCTGGCAGCTCTACGATGCGTGGGCCGCGGCGGGTCGCCCAAGCAAAGGCGGCAAAGGCTCGCGCTAGCTCGCGCGCGCCTTACCTTCCAGCTGGACCGTAGCCCGCGGCGGGCGTGCCGTCGTCGTTCAAGTGGCCCGTCGCCCAGAGCAGGCCGCGCGTGACGAGCCCGAGATATTCCGGCGTCTCCATCGTCGAGTTGTTGTGCCCGAGCGTCGTGGTGAAGACCTTGCCCTTGCCATACGTATTCACCCAGATCACCACGTGATCCTGCTTGGTGTCTTCGCCGTAGGATTTCGCGAGCGACGTCGTGGTCGGCCACACGAACTCGTTCTTGTAGAGCTCGTCCTTCGGATTCAGCCATTCGGCGGGGAAGCCCTTCATCACCGGATGATCCGCGGCGATGGTCTTGATCAGCAGATCACGATTCTTTTCGTGACTGCGGGAAGTAATGCCGACGCACTTCCGCCACTCGTCCGTCGACCCTGCGCGGTAGCTGTGCGACGAGCAGTGGAGCATCACCGCGGCGACACCTTCGCGATGCGCGGCGGTGATATTTTCGATGAAGGCATTGTCCGCGATCTGGCCGAAGCACTCATTGTGCAGCACGACATCGTAGCCCTTCCACCAGTCGGGCTTCTCGTAGATCGAGACGCGATGATTGCGCTCGTTGGCTTTGTCCGGCGCCTCTTCGTGTACGATCGTCCACTCGACATTCGCCCGGGCGCTGATGCCTTCGCTGAGGATTTTCTTCTGCGTCGTGTAGTCGTGGCAGCAGCCACCGCAGACG
>JANPIS010000122.1:0-9390 GCA_031425095.1 Chthoniobacteraceae bacterium | reverse complement strand
TACACCGGCGGCACCGATCTCCTGCTCGGCACCATCGTGGTGGAGAATTCCCAGGCCCTCGGACTCGGGAACGTCAGACTCTCCGACGGTGTCCTGCGGACCGGTGGCAGCAACAAGGAGATCCGGGTCGGCGGCAACTACACGCAGACTGGCGGCGAACTCCAGCTGCGCATCGGCGGCGCGGGAGACGGGCAATTCGACCGTCTCACCGTCGTCGGAGACGCAAACCTCGGCGGGCGGCTGAAGCTCGACGCGATCAATGGCTACGTCATCCAGAACGGCGATCGGATCGCCGTCGTGAAGGCGGGCAGCGTGAACGGGGAATTTCAGACCGTTGAGACTTCGGCCGCCCTGGTCGAAGGTAGGTTGCAGTACCTCTCGGATGAAGTCGTGCTGAGCCTCGTCCGCACCGCCTTCGAGGAGATCGCGGAAACGCCAAATCAGGGAGCGGTTGCTCGCGCTCTCGACGGAGCCGTGCTCGGTCCGGATTCAGCAGAGCTCCTCGCCTTCCTCGATACTCTCCCTCTGGAGGCGCTGCCCGCTGCATTCCAGCGTCTCTCGCCCGAGGAACTCGGCGCACTCTTTTCCATCACCCGTTCGGCGGCGAATACCCAGGCCTTTACCGTCCTGAACCGCCTCGAAGAAGTCCGCGCGGCCAGCCGCCGGAATATGTTCGTCAGCGACGGCGGCAAGGACTCGAAGGCCTTCGTCGATCCCAAGGACGGGAAGGCGATCCTGCCCGAGAGCGGCCCGCGCTGGGGCGTCTTCGCCCAAGGCAACGGCGAGTTCGTGAATGTCGGCAACTCAGCCACCGCTCGCGGTTATGACTTCGATGCCGGCGGCGTGACCTTTGGCGTGGACTACAAAGTCACGGAAAATTTCGTGACCGGCTTCCTCGTGAACTACACCCGCTCGCGAGTCGAACTCAGTGGCGACGGCCGCATCGAAGCCGACTCCATCCGTGGCGGCGTGTATGCCAGCGTCTTCGGCGCGGGCGGCTACCTCTCGGCCTATGTCGGTGGCGGCTATAACGACTTCGACACGAAGCGCGACGGTTTGCAGGGCAAGGCCAAAGGCAGCCCAGAAGGCGCGGAGTTCAACGCCCTCATCGCGGCGGGCTACGATGCCCACTTCGGCGGGCTCACCGTCGGCCCGATCGCGACCTGGCAATACACCTACTCCCAGGTAGACGGCTTCCGCGAGCGCGGCTCGCTTGCGCCGCTCGATATCCGCTCGGAGGACAGCCAGTCCAGCCGCACGAACCTCGGCTTCCGGCTCGCCTACGAAATCCCCATGGGCGCCGCCATCCTGACGCCGCAAGTCCGCGCCACTTGGCAGCATGAATTCGGCGATCGTTCGCACGCGACCACCGCCCAGTTCGGTTTCGGTGGGCCGGACTTCTCGGTGCACTCCCCGGAGATCGGCCGCGACACCTTCGCGCTCAATGCAGGCTTCACCCTGCAACTCACGCAGACCTTCGGCATGCACGCCTTCTACTTTGGCGAATTCGGAACCTCGAACTACGACTCCCACAACGTGTATGTGGGCGCGCAGATGAGCTTCTAGCCCATCGCGCCCCGCACGGCGCCCGCTTCGCAAAACTCCTGTCCGCCAATCCAGCGGGCAGGAGTTTTTGCTTTAGGGCGCAATCTCCGAGCGGTTGATCGCGTCGAAGAGCTGCCGCAGCCGCCCGAAATTCCGCCGGAACGGCGTCAGCACGAGCCGTGGCAGATCAGCAATCTCGGGCTCATTGCTTTCCTGCGGCAGCGCCGTCGTCTGCACGATCTCCCCGCCATCGAGGAGGTCGCGAAAGTCCGTGTTCAGCTTCACCACCGACTCCGGCGTGATCTTCTGCTGGAGGCGGATCGCGAGCCGATTGCCCACCCAGCGGTAGCTTCGGAAGGTCCGGTAGAATCGCACGACCTCCTCCACCGCCTCGTCGAGATCCGCGGTGATCTTGAAAAGGTGAAAGTCATCGCGCGACACCAGCCCCTTGCGGAGCAGATCGTCCTCGATGAAAGCGCGCCACTTTTTCCAAAACGTCCCCTCCGGCGTATCCACGAGTACGATCGGCACGAGCCTTCCCTTCCCCGTCTGCAGCAAGGTGAGTACCTCGAAGCCCTCATCCATCGTCCCGAAGCCACCGGGAAAGAGCACCACCGCATGCGTCTCCTTCACGAAGTTCAGCTTCCGGGTGAAGAAATAGTTGAAGTAGATCAGCTTCGGATCGCCGTGGATCGTCGGGTTCGACTGCTGCTCAAATGGCAGCCGGATATTCAACCCGAAGCTGTGCTGCCGCCCCGCACCCTTCTGCGCCGCGCCCATGATGCCGTCCCCGCCACCCGTGATGACCATGAACCCGCGCTCCACGATCCGCCGCGAAAATTCCTCCGCCAGCAGCGACTCCGGAGCGTCCGCCGGCGTGCGCGCGCTGCCAAAGACCACACACTTCCGCAGGTGACGATACGGGGCGAAAACCCGCGCGGCATAGCGCAGCTCCTTCAGCGTGCGATTGAAGAGCTTCAAGTCCGCCACCGTCGTCTGATCCCGGCCGAGCTTCAGCGCCGTCATGATCATCTCCTCGATAATCTCGCACGACTTCCCGCAGCCCCAGTCCGCGACGAGCTGGCGGATGCGCTCGTCAAAGCTGCTATGAGCCGTGTGTCGGCGCGGCGTCGGCTCGGGGCCACTGGCGTTGAAATCCTGCATGTGGGGGACGTTGAGGGTTGATCGTTGAGTTTTAAGCGGAGGATCGACTACGAATCACGCGCCGTTCCACGCGCAGGCCTTCTTTTCATTGAGAGAGGTTGCCGCAAGCGATAGAAGCATCGCCCCTCCAGCCCACGCCACTCAACTCCGAATCCGCAACTTCCCCCAAATGATCGTCGTCATCCGTCCCAATACCCCCCGCGACAAGGTCGATGAAGTCATCGAGGAGGTCCGCAAACTCGGCTACGACCCGCGCCCGATCTTCGGCACGGAGCAATCCATCGTCGCAGCGATTGGCGATGAGCGCACGCACCACACCCTCGAGTCGCTGCTCGCCATGCCGCAGGTGGAGAAGGTGATGCCGGTGCAGAAGCGCTACAAGCTGGTGAGCCGGGAGTCGCATCCGCGGGATTCGGTGATCGATGTGGATGGGCTGCCGGTGGGCGGCGGGCGCTTCACCGTCATGGCCGGGCCGTGCTCGGTGGAAAGTGAGGAGCAACTGCTGACCACCGCGCACGCGGTGAAGGCGGCGGGCGCGACGATTCTGCGCGGCGGGGCCTTCAAGCCGCGGACTTCGCCTTATGAATTCCAAGGACTCGGCTCGGAGGGGCTGCGTTTACTCTCGCTGGCGAAGAAGGAGACGGGGCTCAAAATTATCACGGAGCTGCTGGCGGAAGCGCACGTGGATGAGGTGGCGGAGCATGCCGACATCCTGCAAATCGGGGCGCGCAATGCGCAGAACTTTCAGCTCCTGATCGCTGCGGCGAAAACCGGCAAACCGATCCTGCTCAAGCGCGGCCTGAGTCAGCGGATCGATGAGTGGCTGCTCGCGGCGGAGTACATCTTGGCGCACGGAAACCCGAAGGTGATGTTCTGCGAGCGCGGCATCCGCACTTTCGAGACCTACACGCGCAACACGCTGGATCTCGCGGCGGTGGCGATCATCAAGCAGGAGTCGCATCTGCCGATCATCATCGATCCGAGCCAGGGCGCGGGCCGCGCGGATCTGGTGAAGATGCTCTGTCGCGGGGCGACGGCGATGGGTGCGGATGGGCTGCTGATCGAGGTGCATCCGAATCCGGCAAAGGCGATGAGTGACGGGCAGCAACAGGTGGATTTCGCGGCCTTTGCGCAACTGATGAAGGAGCTGCAGCCTTTCGCGGCGGCAGCGGGGCGGACTCTGTAGCCGAAACTCCGCGAACCCAGTTGTCCGCCGGCTCACCTACGGCCGCACCGGAAGTCGAAGTGGCTGGCCTGCCCGATACAGCTCCAATTCTCGCTGAAGCACAGAATTCAGTTCCGCGTTGTTCGCCTCACGAATGAGCGAAAGGGCACGCTGGATCGTCTGCTCAGCGTTCGGGAACTGCCCATTTTCCGCATGTGCGGCCGCGAGTGTCCGGAGCGTCTGTAAGTCCCGCCCTTTCGCGAACTGCTCTGCACGGAGGGCAAATTCCAGCGCCCGGGGCGCATTCCGCTCGGACTTGTCAGGATTCGCCGACATGAGGAGCGCAGCGTTCATGAGCGCGGCTGGGTGCGACGGATTCACGCGCAACGCGGCAGCAAAGGCATCCGCAGCTTCGCCGTAGCGGGCGAGTCGGAGCAGCGCCAGCCCGAGGTTCGCATGCACATCGGCCAGCCCGGGATTGATCCCGATGGCACTCCGGAAAGCCTCAGCCGCTTCCTCCAGCCTTCCGAGCTGAAGCAGCACAGCCCCGACATTTGCCTTCGCCACGGCCTCGCCGGGATTGATCTCGACGGCCCGCCGATAGTGCTCCAGTGCCTCCTCCGCGCGGCCAGACTTGAAGAGCAGATTTCCGAGGGATACATGCGCCGCACCGTATGCGGGGTCGATGCGGATGGCCTCCCGGAAGCTCGCCGCCGCTTCGTCAGGCAGGTTCTGCCGCAGCCATGCGCCAGCGAGGGTGAAGTGATAGACCGCCCGCTCGGGATCCGCAGCGATCGCTTGCCGGAGGGCCACGATGCCTTCATCGAGATGTCCCCTCCGGAGCAAAGCGAGCGCGAGATTATAGCGCACCTCCGTGATCTTTGCTCCGAGGTCCAGCGCCTTGCGGAAGGCGCTGATCGCTTCGGCATCTCGCCCGAGGTTGAGCAGGGCGACGCCGATGTTGCTGTAGGCGATGGCGTGAGTGGGGTTCCGCTTCACGGATTGCTGATACCGAGCCAGCGCCTCTTCCACGCGGCCTTGCTGCATGTAGTGCAGGCCGAGATGGTACTGCGGCATCCAGTGTTCCGGATCCTTCGCGCTCGTCGATAGCCAGAGCGTCTCGACATCCCGATACTGACCCGCTGCGCGCCAACTCAGCAGGGCCAGCACCGGCAGGACGACCGCCGCGAAGGTCGGCAAGACTCGCGGGGATTGCAGACGATCTGCCAGCCGCGCGACTCCACCCGCCACGAGCGCAAAGACGGCCAGGCTCGACATGTACACCCAGTGATCGGCGACGGAAGCGAAGCGCATTCCGTAAACATTCAGGAAGCCCAGCACCGGAAAGATCGTCCCGAGAAAGAAGAACACAGCGATAAAAACGCCGCGTCCGATCCGGGCTCGGAAGTGCCACAAGGCAATCGCCGCGCCCACCACCAGCAACGGAAGAATCCATTCCTCCGGCGCTCCCGCATCGGGCCGCCACCGGGGATACATGAAACGAAGATCCGCCGGCCAGAGCAACTTGCCCGGATAGAACCAAATCGCCCGTCCCGCCAGTAGTAGGCGCTCCGCAAACGTCGCCTCCCAATCCGCGCCTTCCGCACCGACGTGGTGCTTTTCCACCCACCCGACGAACCATCCGACGCCAATCGAGAAAACGAAGAACGGAGCGAGCCGAACGATCTCGGACCGCCGAATCCGCCCACATTTCCACCAGCAAAGCAGCAGGATCGTCGGCGGAAATACGTAAGCCGTGACCTTCGCCAACAGCGCCACTAAGAAAAGGACCAAAGCCGCGGCATACCACCACTGTGAACGCGTTGGCACCCAGGCCTTCCACACTGACACGTAGTGCAGATACGAGACGACCGCTCCGAGGAAGAAGGCGAGCGAGAGAACATTCTTGCGCTCGGCGAGCCACGCGACCGATTCGACCATCATCGGATGCAGCGCGAAGAGCGCTGCCGCCAGCCAGGCTCCAGGCACGTCCAAAAGCCGCAGCACCTTCCAAAAGAGCAGCGCCGCGACGGCATGGAGCAAAACGTTTTGGATGTGATACGGCAGCGTCCAGTCGCCCCAGAGATGGTGATCGAGCCAGAAAGTCGTGCCGGTTACTGGGTAGTACTGCTGCAGCGCGGTTGGATTCGTCCAGATCTGCCAGAGAGCCGAGCGGGATTCGAAGAGCGGGCGCAAGTGGACCGTCCACGCGTCGTCGTCCCAGACGATTCCACCGTCCAAGCAAGGCAAATAAGTGACGACGGTAGCCACGACGAGCAGGACTCCGAAAAGCCAGGCTCGCAGCGAAGATCCGCCGCTGACTTCCGGTGCCTCCTCCTGACTCCGTGGGATCATGACCACGCAAAGCGGTCCGGCCGATCGGAGAATCGCGATCGAGAAAGAAATGGGAAAGCCGCCATGACTCCTCTGTTTGAGATCGCTCACCCTCGAAGCAAGGAGAAACTCGCGCGGTGCGGGTTGGGCCGCACGGCGATGATGCAAAGTGCCGTAAATTTCATCCGCCGAAACGGCAGGTTTCCAAACGCCCGTTTCACCGCTAAGCTCCTCCTTCCCCGCCCGCATGCTCATCCGTTCCGCGACCTTCCAAACCAGCGCCCCCGACCTCGCCTCCTGCCCGGTGTCGGACCTGCCGGAGTTCGCCTTCATCGGAAGATCGAATGTCGGCAAGTCCTCCCTGCTCAACATGCTCGCCGGATGGAAGGAGCTGGCCAAGGTCTCGCCCGTGCCGGGGCATACGCAGCTGATCAACTTCTTCGCGGTGGACAGAACCTGGACCCTCGTGGATCTGCCCGGCTACGGGTTTGCCAAAACCAGCAAGGGGGATCGCGACCGGTTCCAGCACATGATCGCTAGCTATCTCAGCTCGCGACCGAATCTCTCGTGCGTCTTTGTGCTCATTGATTCGCGGCACACCCCGCAGCAGATCGACGTCGATTTCGTCCAGTGGCTGCTCGACGCCGGGACGCCGATGGCACTCGTCTTCACCAAGATCGATGTGACCAAGCCGAGCCATCTGAAAAAGAACATCGCTCTCTTCGAGGAACGGATCAGTGCGATGGGCTTCGGTCTGCCGCTCGTCTTCACCTGCTCGTCCGAGACGCGCGCTGGTCGGCCCGAGTTGCTCGACTTCATCGGGAAAACTCTGGGATGCCACCAACTCGCCGACTCACCAATCCCATGATCCCTGCTTGAACACCGCGGCGATGACATTGGAGGACATCGGGTGGAATGCGGCGCTCGAAGAGGAGTTCGCACCGTATCGGCAGGAAGGCTGGCAGCCGGCGCGGCTGATCCGGGACAACAAGATCACTTATGGCGCCTTGCTCGGCGACGGTGAGGAACTTGAGGTGACGATGAGCGGCAAGGTGTTTCACGACGCCGAGACGGACGCCGAACTTCCGGCGGTCGGCGACTGGGTCGCTCTGGAACTCGGCGGGCCGGATGGTGAGACGATGATCCGCGCCCGGCTGCGGCGGCAGACGTGCCTCTCGCGCAAGATGTCCGGCCGCAGCACCGAAGAACAAGTGATTGCCGCGAATGTCGGCGTCGTGGTGGTGGTCACCGATGCGGGCCCGGATCTGAGCCTGCGGCGCATGGAGCGGTTCTTTGCGATCATCGGGAAGAGCGGCGCACGAGCCGTGGTCCTCGTGAACAAGTCCGACCTTTTTCCAGAGACACAGAATCAGCAGGCCGCCGAAGCGATCCGTGCGCTAAATCCGCAAGCCGACGTGCACATCACCAGCGCCGAGAAACCAGCGAGCCTCAAGGTGCTCCGGCAGTATCTCTCGCGTGGCGTCGCCATGACCCTCGTGGGCTCCAGCGGCGTCGGGAAATCCTCCGTGGTCAATGCGCTCCTCGGCGAAGACTTTCAGTGGACCGACGAGGTCAATGAAATCACCGGCAAAGGCCGGCACAGCACCACCGCGCGCGAGCTTATCGTGCTGCCCGGTGGTGGCATCCTCATCGACAATCCGGGCATCCGTGAGGTCCACATGTGGACCGACGAGACCACCTTGCGCGAACGTTTCGCCGACATCGAGGAGCTCGCCACGCGGTGCAAATACCACGACTGCAAACACGGCACCGACGCCGGTTGTGCGATCCGCGCCGCCATGGCTGCCGGGAAGATGGACCCCGCCCGATTTGAGGGCTTCCTGAAGCTCGAAGTGGAGATCGAAAAGCTCCGCGCCAGCCGCAAAAAGCGCGAGCTGACCGGCACCCGCCACGCCCGCCGAGCTCAGCAGCAAAAGTCCCGTCGCTACACCTCGCGGAGCGATCCCGACGACGAGTACGAAGCGCTCCGACGCTAGACTGAAACCGCCGGAATCGATCCGGCTGCCTACGGAATCAGCACGATCTTCCCGAGCGCCCCGGCAGACATCACGGCGCGGTGAGCACGTGCGGCTTCGGCGAGCGGGATCTCCTGCGCGATGATCGGGCGGAGGCTTCCCCCTTCCAGTCCAAGACCGAGCGCCACGTGAATCGCGGCTCTTTCCGATGCCGGGGCGTTGGCGAGGACCATCCCGCGAATGTCGGCTTCCCGAGCCATCGCGTCGCGTGGATCGATCTCCACTTTGCCGCGGCTCCCGATGATCACGACCCGGCCGCCAGGCGCGAGCGCTTTCAAATCCTGGCCGAGGTTCTGATTCGCGAGGAGCTCGATGATCAGGTCCACGCCGCGACCGCCGGTGCGGCTGAGGATCTGTGTCATGTAATCCGGCGCGTGGTGGTCGAAAGTCGCGTGCGCGCCCTGATCACGCACCAGTTGCCGGCCCTGTTCGGTGCCGGCGGTGCCGAAGACCGTGAGTCCGTGCGCGCGCGCCATTTGCACGGCGGCAGTCCCGACTCCACCGCTCGCGCCATGGATCAGCACCGTCTCGCCAGCGACCGCGCTTCCACGCTGTACCAGCCCACGGTAGGCGGTCGCATAGGGCACACCGAGCGCAGCGCCTTGTGGAAAAGGGATGCGCTCCGGCAGCCGGTGGACCTGCGCGACATCGCACAGCGCGAACTCCGCATACGTGCCGCTCAGCGAGCCGGAGGTGTACACGCGCTCACCGATCTCGAACTCCCGCACACCTTCGCCAACCGCGTCAACCAAGCCCGCGGCGTCCGAGCCTGGCGTGTAGGGCAACACCGGGAGCCGAGCGTAGTTCCCAGAGCGGATATACGTCTCGACCGGGTTTACGCCTGCCGCTTTCACGTGGATCAGGATCTGCCCCGGCGCCGGCACCGGCTTCGGAACTTCCTGCAACTGCATCTCTTCAGGTTCACCAAATTGCGCGACGCGGATCGATTTCATGGGAGCGGGTTTCCTCAACCTTTCAAAAGCTGCCAGTCGCCCGCCACACATTTCGCGGACGCGACTGACGGCGCGGGACCTTGCCATCGGCGGCACGCCCGGTATTCCATCGACGGCAGATGTCCATCTATCGCCGCGTGTTTGACTACTACCGCCCCGATCTCGGGCCGACGTTCGCGGCGATGGCCCTCAC
>JANPIS010000121.1:0-26031 GCA_031425095.1 Chthoniobacteraceae bacterium | reverse complement strand
GTGGACAGTTTTCATGCACTGGTCGCCACTCCGTTCTCCGAGGGCATCAACGCACTCTGTTGGCCGCGCCGGCTGCCAGCCGGTTTTGACGAAGTGGTGGCGCATCTGGGCAGCGGTGAGGGCGTCATCACACTCGATGAGGCACGGCTCATGGGGCTATCGATCAGTGCCGGCGGTCGGGCCGCGATCGAGGTGCTCCTCGAGGACCAGCGACTGCTCCGCGCCCACGGCCGCGATCCGATTCTGAACTGCATTCATGCCTACCCTCGTGACGACGAGCCGGGGCCGGTCCGGACGGATGTGTTTTCCTTTCACGCCGACAGTGCGCCCGTCGAAACGGACACGTGGCTCTGCACTTATTTCGGGCGGCCGAGCGAAGGCTTACGCAACGATGAGGCACTGCGGCGTATCGACATTCCCGAAACGCGCGCTGCGCTGCTTCAGCTGTTTGGCGGCGAAGATAACGAGGAGTTCCGCGAATTCCTGAGCGAACACAGCTACGACTTGCACTACGAGGAGATTCCGCACGCGCGGCCATTTTCCTTTGGGGTGGGCCATCTTTGGCGCATCGCCGTGGACTGGCCCGGGAGTTTGGTGCCGCCGTGCATCCATCGCGCTCCGGAGACCACGCCCGACGAACCGTCGCGGTTGCTGCTGATCAGTTGAAGAACGGCAATTCCGCTTTCCATGCGCTGGATTCGGGTGATTCTCCAGCGTCCTCGCGATGTGACCGTGTGCTTGATCCCCCTTCGAAGAGCTTTCCTTGCGGTCCTGCTCACTCTTTCGCCGCCGGCGCTGGCCGATTGGCCGATGTTTGGCGGCAACGCGCAACACACTGGCAACTCCAGCGTCCGCGGCCGCCCGCTCACCACAATCTTGTGGCAGACGCCGGTGGATTTGAACCCGGGAACCTTTACGCACTACGGCTCCCCGACGATTACCGCCGGCAATACCGTCATCGTCCCAGTCACCACGGGGATCGGTGCGGATTTTGTGGTCGAGGGGCGTGCCGGTCGCGATGGTTCCCTGCTCTGGACGCAAGCGACCGACTACATCGCGCCTCCGTCCTGGTGGCGGCCCAGTTTCTCGCCCGTCGTTATTCGGACTTCGCCTGGCTCTTATCGGGTCTACATACCCGCCGCCGGTGGGACGCTCGACTGGCGAGATGATGTCGATCACGCCACAGGCTCCACTGGCAAGCTGGCCTTCTTCGATAACTCTCCCGGGCTGACCAACTATCTTGCGAATAAGACTGGCTATGATGCGGCGGTGAAGATTAACACGCCGATCACCGTGGATGCCGCGGGGACTCTTTACTTTGGCTTTCAAGTGACGGCCAATGTCGGCGTGCTTTCGCAGGGTGGCGGGATCGCGCGGATTTCGGCCGCTGGCGTCGGCACCTTTGCGAACGCCAGCAGCCTCGCACCGGGTTACACGCAGCCTGCACTCAATTCCGCACCCGCGCTCACGGCTGATGGTTCTGCGCTCTATGCTGCTTTCAACAACGGCGGCGACTTCGACAGCGGAAAGCTTGTCCAGATTCAGACCAGCACGCTAACGGCGCTGCACCGCTCCGGACCCATCGCAGGCGTGTATAACCTTTCCACTGCATCGCCCACAGTCGGCCCCGACGGTGACGTTTACTATGGCAGCGGCTCTGGCTCTGGCTTTCGCGGCACCCTCCTCCATTTCTCCGCCGATCTCCAGACGGTCAAGCTGCCCGGCTCGTTCGGCTGGGATACGACCGTCGCAATTGTGCCTGCGAGCCTCCTGCCGGATTACACCTCCGCAGCCGGCTCTACCTATCTCCTCTTCACGAAGTATAACAGCTACGGCTACAACGATGGTCTGAATAAAATCGCCATCCTTGATCCGAACGTGGAGCAGACTGATCCGCTCACCGGCCAGCGCGATATGCTCGAAGTCCGCACGCTCGTCAGTCCGGAGCCGAACGACTACGAATGGTGCATCAATACCTCGACCGTCGATCTCTCCTCGCGAGCCATCTTTGCCAACAACGAAGACGGTCACCTTTACCGATGGGATCTTGCCGACGGGAGTTACTCGCGCATCCAGTTGGCGGGGCCGGGCGGGCAGCCCTACACGCCCACGCTGATCGGTCCCGACGGAACCGTGTACGGGATCACCCAGGGAACGCTATTCGCCGTCGGTGCACGGCCGGTTTTCGAAATGCCTGCGACCTTCGTGGAGGCAGACGGTGCCTCGCTCCTTTTTTGCTTTCACCGGGCCCGGGCTGACTTGAGCTACACCGTCGAGTCATCTTCGGACCTCGTCACTTGGACGCATGTCGTGACCGATCCCGGAGTCGTGAGCGAAGTCCTTCCGGTATGCCAGGCAGTTCCCATCGAAGGCGCACGGTGTTTTCTGCGCCTCCGCGTGTACTAGCCGGCGAGTGGGATGCTCGGACGTGGCGTCACGCACGATTCCGGAAAAAAGGGCCGGACAGCGGGGCGGAAAGACTGCAAATAGCGCCCGCACCAACTCCACAATGAATCGTCTCCGTCTTCTTCCGATCACTTCCCTGCTCATCCTCTGCCTCTGCTTCGGCGCTGCCAGCAGTTTTGGCGCGATGCCCGAGATCATCAATGTCTCCGCCTACGATCCAAAGGAGAAGCAGCGGTCGGGAGCCAGCTATTCGGAGCACAACGTCACCGCGCTGCGGTCGAGCGGAGCGAGCGGGCTCATCGCGCGAGCCGGCAAAGGTGGAAACCTCGATGAGAAGTGCGCCTCTTTCCTTGCTTCGGCGGATCGTGCGGGAATGCTGCCGGGGATGTACTACCGGTTGCAGACGCACGTCGATGCCGGAGCTCAGGCAGATCAATTCGTCTCCCGCGCCCAATCCCTGGCCCGCAGTCGTTCCTGGAACGCGCAGTCGCTCCTGCTGTGTGGGGATTTCGATGCGAAGTCGCGGCTGTCCGACATCCTGCGGTTCATGGACCGCGTCGAGAGCCGGACCGGCGTCGTGCCTGTGGCGTATCTGGAAAACAGCACGCATCTGAAACAACTGCTGGGTGGCGCCGACTCGGCCACGAAAGCCAGGCTCCGCCGCATGCCTTACTGGCTCGCACTTTACTCCCACGAGAGCGGCGAAAGCCCTCAGTATCCTGCCCCCGGAAGTCCGAGTGGACTGGTGAAACAATACCGCGTCTGGTCCGACTGGACACTGTGGCAGTATGGTGGGGTCGACTGGGAGCGCGGCCGCTCCCGGCCGAAGGTGTATAGCCACGGCTCACATCGCTTCCCGCTCTATTTCGGCAATGTCGATCGCCCTTTGGAGCGAAACGTCTTCAACGGCTCCCTCGCAACCCTGCAAAACTTCTGGCAGCGGCACGGACTGCGCCTGAAGTAACGCCATGAGCACTCCCAAGAATCTTCCTCGCGCCAAGGGTTCGGCCTTTACCTTGGATACCGCCACCGTGACGAGCGGGGCGGCGGCTGCGCGGGCGAGCGACCGTCAGCGGATCATGATGCAGTTGCATCGTTCGGACACGGAGGGTGTGCAGCGGTTGCTGAACTTCATGCAGCCCGGCAGTTACGCGCAGCCGCATTGCCATCCGGCGCCGGAGAACTGCGAAGTGGTCGTCGCGCTGCAGGGCGTGGTCGGCTTTCTCGTCTTTGACGAAGCAGGCGCGATCCGTGCGGTGCATCGACTTGTGCCGGGCGTGGCTGGTTCGTGCCTGGTGGATATCGAGCCGGGCGTTTGGCACACGGTCATTCCGCTCGCCCCGGATACCCTCGTGCTCGAAATCAAGCGCGGGCCTTACAACGCCGCGACGGACAAAACCTTTGCCGCATGGGCGCCGCGGGAAGGATCGGCGGACGGTGCCGGATATTTGCGGCAATTGGAATCCGCGTTCGCGAGTTGACTGCACCCTGTATGAAACACCTGCTTCCCCTGTTCTTCGCACCGCTGGCGCTCTTCGCCGCCGAAGCTCCGCTCAGCTTTTCCGATCCAGCTCCGCAACGCTACGAACTCACGGCTCGTGCGAGCGTCATCGATCCGCGGGCGCGCCCACATCCGGAAATCGAGTTCCTTTTCGAAAAAGACGGCAAACCGCAGGACGTGCAGAACGCTTCGGTGGACACGCGCGTGGCTCCGCAGGGGAAACTCGTCATCTGGCTCATGGGGCACAGTGCGGGGCTCTTCGAGCGAGTGAATAGCTACGGCCTGCATGCGATCCGCGTGCATTACGCGAATGGCTGGTTCGGAAAGTTCGGCAAGGAGCCGCCGCCTGCTGATGACAAATTCCTCGGCAAGATCCGGCTCGAGGCGGCGACGGGCGAGGACTTCAGTGACGCGGTGACGATTCCCAATCCGGATGGGATGACGGAGCGTTCGTTGCAATTCGTGAAATGGCTGGCGAAAGAGAATCCGCGGGGTCGCTGGGAGTATTTCCTGACGCCGGATGGCGCGAGCCTTCGCTGGGATCGCGTGATCATTTCGGGCAGTTCGCATGGTTCGACAACGGCAGCGCGCTTTGCGAAGCACCAAGAGGTGGACCGCGTGGTGATGTTTTGCGGTCCACGCGATCAGTATGAGACGTGGCAGGGACTGCCGTCGGCCACGCCGGAGAATCGCTACTTTGGCTTCAGCCACGTGCTCGATGGTGGCTGGACGGGTGATCATTACTGTCGTTCGTGGGAGCTGCTCGGTCTGCACCGCTTTGGGCCGATCGTGAATGTGGACCAGACGGCGGCTCCGTTTGGAAACAGCCGGCGGCTGATCACCGATGGCGACGTGAACAACGACGCGAAGCGGGCCCACAGTTCCGTGACGCCGGGCAAGGCGTCGGTGAAGAACGCCGCGGGCGAATACGCTCACGAAGCCGTGTGGCGCTACCTTTTCACCCACCCGGTGGACAACGTCGGAGAGGCCGTGGCGCCGGATCCCGGATGCCAAAAGGACCTGCGGAAGTAGCGCGCGCTCAGCGGAGCAGGCACCGACCCGTCATCTCCGCAGGTTGCGGGATGCCGAGGAGGTGCAGCAGCGTCGGAGCGACGTCGGCGAGGATGCCGCTCTCGAGGGTGTGCTGTGCCGCGTCGTCGGCAACGTAGAGAAAGTGCACGAGATTCGTGGTGTGTGCGGTGTTCGGCGATCCGTCCGCATTCCGCATCTGCTCGCAATTGCCGTGATCGGCGGTGATCAGCAGGCGCCCGCCCAGCGAGAGCGTGCGTTCGACGACCTGGCGCACGCAGTCGTCAATCGTTTCCACGGCCTCGATGCCCGCTTCCACGACGCCCGTATGACCGACCATATCCGGATTCGCGAAATTGAGGATCACCATGTCGTAGTCCGGCAACGCAGCGACCACTTTCGCCGTGACCTCGGGCGCGCTCATCTGTGGCTTGAAGTCATAGGTGGGCACGTCCTTCGGGGACGGCACGATGATGCGATCCTCGCCAGGGAAGGGCTGTTCGACGCCGCCATTGAAGAAGAAAGTGACGTGCGGATACTTCTCCGTCTCCGCGATCCGGAGTTGTCGGCGCCCGGCGCCGGAGACGGCTCCGCCGAGAATGTTTTTCAGCGATTGCGGCCCGAAGACCACGGGGACGCCGTAGGTTTCGTCATACTCAGTGAGGGTCACGTAGTGGACCGCCGGCACCACTTCCCGATCAAATTCGGTGAAGTCCTTTTGCAGGAATGCGACAGAGAGCTGCCGGGCGCGGTCGGCGCGGAAGTTGAACCACAGCACCACGTCGCCGTCGCGCACGCGCTGCTCGTTCGCGTGGTTGAAGATGATCGGCTGGAGGAATTCATCACCGCGCGGTTCCTTCGTGTAAGCCGCACTGACCGCAGCGCTCGGCGTGTCATCCGAGAGTGCTCCCCGTCCAAGCACGATGGCGTCCCACGCGAGCTTGTTGCGGTCCCAGCGCTGGTCGCGATCCATTGCGAAGTAGCGACCGATCACCGTCGCGATCTTCGCTCCGGTGGGAGCGAGTCCGGCCTGGACCTGGGCCAGATAATCCGCACCACCAGTCGGCGAAGTGTCACGCCCATCGGTGATCGCATGCACCAAGATGTCCCCCACCCCGGCGTCTTTCGCCGCCTGGGCCAGTGCGACGAGATGAAGCTGGTGCGAATGCACGCCGCCATCCGACAGGAGACCGAGCAGATGCAGCCGATTCCCGCGCGCTTTCGCGAATGCTTCCTGCAGCACCGGATTCGTCGCCAGTTCGCCGTCCCGGATCGCTTTGTTGATGCGCGTGAGATCCTGATAAACGATCCGCCCCGCGCCGAGATTGAGGTGGCCGACTTCGCTGTTTCCCATCTGGCCCTCCGGCAGGCCCACGTCCATCCCACTCGCGCTCAGGGTGGCCTGCGGGTAGTTCGCGTAGAGCGCATCGTGGAAAGGAGTGCGCGCGAGGAGTGTCGCATCGCCGTTTTCCGACGCGTGGGCGCTCCCGCCGGGATTGATCCCCCAACCGTCACGGATGATCAGAACAACAGGTTTTTTCGACATGGCCGCGCAGTGAAGCAGCGCGCCGAGTGCGAACCAAGCCCCGACTTTCCGCGCCGCCCCGCGTGGCCTAGCGCTTCGCGAAAAGGCTCCAGCCGCCGCGGTCGGACTTGCTCTGCTGCACCTTCAATTGGCCGAGCAGCGATTGCAGCGTGAGATACACCTTGTGCCACTGCGACTCGACGGTGGACATCGCTTCCTCCACTTCCGCGAGATGGCGGAGGCTCGGCGCATTCGCGAAGAGCGTGTGCACTTCCTCCTTGCGCGGGCCGCCTTTGTCCACCGAAGCGCTGATCGCCTCCAGACCCTGCGCGATGATGCTCTTGACCTCGAGGAACTGAGCCTCGTCATCGCGAGTGTGCTTCTTTTCCCGGGCGAGCCCGAGATAGTGGTTAAACTGCTTCCAGCACTCGATGTAGTTCTCGAGATGCAGGACGAATTCATCGAGGTTCTTGTAATGCATGGCAGGTGGCTTGAGGGTGGATGGGAGCTGAAGTGTGACGGGTTGGATAAAGATGAGAGTGCCGCCGCGCAGTTCGCGTGCGGTCACGAGCATGCCGCTGAAATGGAGGTGCAGATCGGTGAGCGGGAGATCGATCGCTTCCGCGCCTTTGAACGCTGCGAGGACGGCGCGTCCGATCTCGATCATCTTTTGCTGCGGAAAAGTCGAAGGCAGCGTGGAGGCCGTGACGGTGCCGCCGCGATGGAGGGTGAAGCAACCGCTCGGTAGGCGCTCGAGCTTGCCCGGATGTGGGGTGGTGCGGGCGAGCGGCTTTAGGATACCCATTTGGCCTCGATTTGCTTCATGGTTTCGCGGATGTGTGTGAGGGTGGCGGAGCGGGTGAAGCCGATCCCGAGTGCTTTGTCATCGGCGCACACGAGGCCGACGTGACGCTGCATCCCGAGTCCCTCCACACGCTCGAGTTGTCCGGCTTCGAGTCGATCGCCGAGGTCTTGGAATGAGCGTGAGGTTTCGCGGATCCACGCGGCAGTCTGGTCGGGGTTTTCCGCCGCCCAGTGGTCGAAGTTAATTTCTCCCGTCCCCTCCACGGCGACGACGAATTGCACGCCTTTGTATCGGGAAAAACTGGCCAGCGCCTTGGGGTCAGCCTCGGGGACCGCTGGGTCTTCCACCGTGCTCTCGTCGATCGTCTGAGCCGTTTCCATGAGCAGACTTTCGTAGCTCACAAAGATCGTCCGCGGCCGCGGCATGTCGCACGGCAGAATCTCAAATGCTCCCGCTTTCCAACGCAGCATTTCGAGAAAGGCCTCGCGGCCGAGCAGGTCACCGACAGCCGCGTCGATGATCTCGCCTTTCTGGAACCAGATGCAGCCTTCTCCCGGCCCACTCGCGATTTTCAGGATGGATGAACTCTGCGTGAGGCACTCGAGCTGGATGATATCCATGAGCGTCTTGCTCTGCACGCCGCGGAAGCCGCCATGCACTTCGCGCTCGAGCATCGACTCAATGCAATCCACGAAGTTGATGATCTCCTTTCCGGTCTTCGGCTTCTCCATGTACAGGTCGATGCCCATGGCGTAGGCGCGAGCGCGAAACTGTTCGTCCTGCGCAGAGGTCATGACGACGACGCGCAAGGTCGGAAAGCGCCGCCGGACGATCGTCAGGACCTGGAATCCATCCATCGTCGGCATGCGCAGATCGACGAGCAGGAGATTGAATGCCTCGCTTTCGAGCAGTGCCAGAGCCCGCGGACCGGAGTCGGCCGTGTGAATCTCCGGCTGGCTCGGGATGCGGGCGAGGATCTCCTGGTAGATCTCGAGGATGTCGTGCTCATCATCGAGGATCAGGATTTTGTGGCGGGCTGGCATGGGCTGTGAGTCTTGAATACGAGAGGGTTCGCGGGCGGGTCGGCTTTTTCCGACATCTTGGAATGCGCAAATGCAAGAGCACGACACAGGCCAGCGTGGTGCCGCACCGGGAGAATTTCCGCGGACCTTTCGATGGCATCGCGACTGCTAGTCACGGCGCTCAAACCGCGCCAGCATGCTTACCCTCTTCAAAAAACTCTTTGGCAAGTCCGCCAAGAAAACTGTCGGTCCGCTCATCCCGCCGACGACAACGCCGACGGCGACACAGATGCAATTCGAATCCGCCATCCAGATGGCGAAGGTCGAGGTCGCGAAATTGTCGCTCAAGGCGATCGTCGCCAAGTTTCCGGAGGATGTCCGCGGTCTCTTGAACAGTGCACCGGATGACACCGCGACCGTGGCGCTGCCCATCCAGACCATTCTCAAGCAACTGCCACAGGGCATCGTTCGCATGTCGCTCGCGTCGCTGCACCGCCAGGCTCCGCAAGGTCTCTTCAAGCCGATGCAGGCTGGCGACAAACGGATGGTCGAGGTGCCGCTCGCCGAGGTTTTCAAGCACGTGAGGCCCACGGCATTCAAACGGCGGAACGATCAGCGCAGTGTCCAGGTCATCGACGAAGAACTCGAGCTTCCCGTCTTCAACAATCGCAAGGAACCTGCGCCGACCGCTGCCGCCGTCGAATCGGTCGTGGAGATCGAAGATATCGACGAGGTCGAAGAGAACGCTGTGGCCGAGCCCGCACCGAATGCCATGCGCGTTGTGGCACCGCCGAGTGAATTGAGTATGGCCGCTGCTCCGAAGGCTCCGCCAGTCGCCAAGGCAGCAAAGGCGAAGGCCGCTCTGGCAAAAGCGACACCAGCCAAAGCGGCACCAAGCGCAGCTGCGGCATCGAATGAGCCCACCCTAGTCCTGCCTTTTGCGAAAATCTCTGAATCGTGGACCGAGGAGATCACCGGCGCACTCCAGGCACTCGATGCCGCCGCAAACGTCGCCATTCCGCACAGCTGCATCGCTCCTGGACTCGCCCGCGGCAAAATTTCCTTCTCTTGGAAACAGCTCCAAGGCTGGCTCACGCCTCCCGCTCCGAAGAACGTCACCCTCGATCCAGAGACCGTGCTCGTTCTTCCATTGAAGCTCATCGCGCCGGCCTTTCTCGCATCGACCAAAACTCCCGGCGCCCAGCGCAAGAGCGTTGCCGTTGACGAGACGATTCCGGCGCTCTTTTCAGGTGGGCGTCCTCATTCGCCCGAGGCGAAAGCGACCCAAGCTCCTGCGAAACCGCCGGCCGAGCCCGAGTCAGTCGCTCCCGCAGGTGCCATTCCCGCGGAGAAGTCGGAGGCGAATGATGCGCCAGCAGCGGAAGCTCCCGCTGAAGAACCAACGCTTGCCACGCCGCAGTCCGCCGAAGCTTCTGCGACCGCGGAAGCACCAACTACGGCTGCTCCAGAAAGCTCGGAGAGCAAAGGGGAAGAACCAGCTGAGACTCCTCCTGCCGCAACGGCCGAAACCGTCGAAACACCCGCGGCCGAAGAGCCCCCGGCTGCCGCAGAGGCCCCGAGCTCGCCTGCGCCGGCTCAAACGATCAGCGAAATCCTCGGCGAACCTGACCGCACGGAATGGACGCCTTCCGCGCTCGTCAACGCCATCGTGAAACTTAACGGCGTCGCCGGCGCCATCGTGGCGCTACAAGAGGGCTTCCAAGTCGCACACGCGCTGCCCGACGGCGTGAACGCTGAGACGGTTTCCGCCTTCCTGCCGCAGATTTTCACCCGGCTGAATCAATATGCTGGTGAGATGAAGCTCGGCGAAGTGGACGACCTTCTCTTCACCACGCGCGGCGCGCACTGCCTCATCTACCGCCTCGGGACGGTCTATCTCGCCGTGCTTGGAAAGCCCGGCGAATCCCTCCCTTGGAATGCCCTGCGCCTCGCCGCAGCGGAACTCTCCCGCCAAGTCAAAAAGTAATCCATACGCCCATGGCCATTATCAACCAAGCCACCAAAGAGCTTCAGGTAAAGATCGTCTATTACGGTCCTGCCAAAAGCGGCAAGACGACGAACCTCGAACAAGTGCATGCCAATGTGCAGGTGCCGAATCAGGATGCCAAAGGCAAACTTACTTCCCTTGCCACTTCGAGTGATCGCACGCTCTTCTTCGACTTCTTCCCACTCGAGGCAGTCGCGATCAAGGGTTTCAAGACCAAGTTCGCGCTCTTCACCGTGCCGGGTCAGGTGATCTACAACGCAACGCGCCAGATCGTGCTCCGCGGAGTGGATGGCATCGTCTTCGTCGCCGACAGCCGCTACGAGAAGATGGAGGAGAACATCGAGACCTTCCAGCATCTGCAGGACAATCTGAAGTCGCTGAACCTTAACTTCGACGACATCCCCTGCGTGATGCAATACAACAAGCGCGACCTGCCGGACGTCGCGCCTGTGGAGTATCTCGAATACGTGCTCAACAACCGCGAGGTGCAGATGCCTTCCTTTGAAGCTGCGGCCAGTAAGACGGAGGGCGTCTTTGAGACGCTCAATATGATCACCCGAATGCTTCTCAACAAATTCCTGAACGACGGCGTCCGGAAGTAACCTCGAGCCATCATGGGCCAGTTTCCTCAACTCAATCAGGAAGACGTAGATCACGTCGATGCGCTGCTGCGCGAGGTGCTCGAACGCAGTGAAGCGAGTCTCGCATTGCTCGTGGAAAAAGCCGGCTACCTCATTCACGAGGCCGGAGGCAATCGGCAGGTGGACACCACGACATTCGCCACGCTCGGCTCCAACGCCTACAACGCCGTCCAGTTCATGGCCTCGCTCGTCGGTGAGTCGAATTTCGCGAGCATGTACCAGCAGGGTGAGAATTTTTCCACGCTGATGCTGAACGTGGACGAGAACTCCCTGCTCGTGCTGGTCTTCCCAACCCACGTTACGGTTGGCTCGATGAAGTACTTTGCCACGCCTGCAGCGCGCGCCCTCAACGAGCGCATTCAGGTCGCCGCCGCCCGTGACGGTGCGCTGAGTCTCGATCTGAGCGATCTCGACGCGACGAACGTGCAGGCGCTTTTCACGCGCAAGGAATAGCAGCGCGGCGCGGCTGCTGAAACCGCTCGGAGACCTGCCATCCGCAGCGGGAGGACGTTTGTCGGACTCCGACCTTCTTCCCTTTCGTGGGCGTTCGTGTATTCCGTGGGCTTTCCTCTGCTATGACCTTCATCCCCACGATAGGCCTCGAAGTCCACGTCCAGCTCAAGACCCGCAGCAAGATGTTTTGCGGGTGTCCGGTGGAGTTCGGAGCGGCACCCAATTCACACACCTGCCCGGTGTGTCTTGGCTTCCCCGGCGCGCTGCCGGTGATGAACGAAGAGGCGCTGAAGATGAGCGCGCTCGCAGGACTGATGCTCGGCTGCGACATCCCGGAGGTCTGCAAATTCGACCGGAAAAATTACTTCTATCCGGACATGCCGAAAAACTACCAGATCACGCAGTTCGACCGCCCGATCTGCGTCGGTGGCGCCGTGCCGCTGCACGACTTTGCGTATCCGAAGGACGCGCAGAAGAGCATCGCCCATCCGGGAAAGAACGTGCGGCTCACGCGCATCCATCTCGAGGAGGACGTAGCAAAGTCACAGCACTTCGAGACCTGCACAGGCATCGACTTCAACCGCGCCGGCACGCCGCTCATGGAAATTGTGAGCGAGCCGGAGATCGAGACGCCGGAGGAAGCCTTTGCGTATCTCACTTCGCTCCAGCAGATCCTCATCTACGGCGGCGTGAGCGATGCGGACATGGAGAAGGGCCAGCTGCGTTGCGACTGCAACGTCAGCGTCCGGGCCGAAGGCACGACGGAGCTCGGCGTGAAGATCGAGATCAAGAACATGAACTCGATGAGCGGTGTGCGGCGCGCGCTGGCGTATGAAATTGAGCGGCAAACCGCGGCGGCGGAGCGCGGGGAGACGCTCATCCAATCCACGCGCCGCTGGGACGACGCGAGCGGGCAGACCTTTCAGATGCGGATCAAGGAATCGTCGCACGACTACCGTTACTTTCCCGACCCGGATCTCATCCCGGTAAAGACGACTGTCTTCATGCCCGAGGTGCGCTCGCGACGGCCGGAACTGCCGGGGGAGAAGCGCGATCGCTTCGTGCGCGAATTCGGAGTGACGGCTTACGATGCCGCCGTGCTCGCGAGCGAAAAGGCGCTGGCGGAATATTTCGACGCCGCGGCGAAGGGCGCGCGCAAGCCGAAGACCGTGGCGAACTGGGTGATCAACGATCTGCTCAGCGCGCTCACTGCCGCGGGCAAAACGATCGCGGATTGTCCCATCTCTGCGCACGCTCTCGATGAACTCGTGAACTTGATCGACGACGGCAAGATCAACACCTCGCAAGGCAAGACGGTCTTCGCGGAGATGTTTGCAACAGGTGCTCCGGCCGCGCAGATCGTGGCGGAAAAGGGACTCGCCCAAGAAAGCGATGTCGGTGCGCTCGAAGCGCTCTGCGCGCAGGCTATCGCCGCGAATCCGAAAGCGGTGGCCGAATATAAAGCCGGCAAGGCGCAGGCGATCAATGCGGTCAAAGGTCAGGTGATGAAGCTCTCCCAAGGCAAAGCCAACCCGACGGTCGTGAGCGAAATCCTCGGGCGGCTGCTGGCGGACTAATCCGTATCCATGTGCGGCTGATTGTGTTTTCATCCCCGCGTCTCTCCCCACGTCGGTCATGAAAATCCTCCCGCTTCTCCTCACCGCTATGTGCGCGATGTCGAATCGCGGACTCGGGGTTCCGAAGAAGGCTGCTCCCCAAAAAAACCGCTACCCGGGAATCATTCAGATGCAGCCGCCGACTGGTGCACCGGCGGTCGAGGCCGGCAAACTGATCTCCAGCGAAATTGGCGGGCTCGACCTGCGCTTCATCCGGAATGCGTGTGAGGCAGGCCTGCTTCAGGCGTATCTCGGCGCACTCGCGGAAACCAGAGGCCAGACCGACCACGTGCGGAAACTTGGCGCCACACTCGCATCCACGCAGGCCGAAGAAAATGAACAGCTGGGAAAACTTGCGGCGCGCAAAGGCGTCGCGGTGCCGTCCGACGTGGCAGCGGTGCGGGCGAAACTTGCGGGCGAGCTGGAAGCGCTCGAGGGACTGAAGTTCGACAAGGCGGTGCTCGATCAATTTCTCGCGGTGAACCGGCTTGCCGTCAGCGCCTACGAATCCGGGACCAATTCGCAAGATCCGGACATCAAGAGTTTCGTTGGTCAGATGCTGCCCGTCGCCAAGGCGCGGCTGCAACTCGCGAGCAAGATGGCCGGCGCGCCGACGCAGGCCGCGGGCGTGCCGCAATTTCGCACGAGCACACCGCCGCCGGGGAGGTAGATCCGGAGACCGTTGCCAGCCGTCCCGCGAGTATTCACAATCGCTACTATGCGCTGTCTCGCTCTCCTTGCCCTGATCGGACCGACCCTCCTTCATGCCGCAGATTGGCCGGAGTTCATGGGGCCCACCCGCGATCAGGTCTCCACCGAGACCGCCCTCCTCGATACCTTTCCCGCCGACGGCCCAAAGTTCGTTTTCGCCCGGAAGATTGGTACCGGCTACAGCGCGCCATCGGTGAGGGACGGCGTGATGGTCGTGCATCACCGGGTCGGAGAGGATGAGATCGTGCAAGCCTGTGACGCGGCGACCGGCGCGCCGAAATGGTCGCATGCGTATCCGTCGTCCTATCGCGATCCATTTGGGTACAACAACGGCCCGCGCTGCACTCCCCTGCTCACCGCGGATCGTTGCTACACGATGGGCGCCGAGGGCGTGCTGCTCTGTCTCGACTTCGCCACGGGAAAGCAATTGTGGCGGCGCGACACAGGACGCGAATTCGAAGTGCCGGAGGCCTTCTTCGGCGCGGGCAGTTCGCCGATCCTGGAAAACGGAACGCTCTTTGTGCAGGTCGGCGGACAGCCGAATGCAGGCATCGTTGCTTTCGACGCGGAGTCGGGTCGGACGCTTTGGATGAATGGCGGAGAGCGCACGTGGACCGGGCTGCCGATGCTCGGCTGGCCGGGCGAACGGCTCGTCAAATGGAGCCGCGCCGATCCCGCGTTCGAACGCATGGCCAGCTACTGCACCCCGGTCCTCGCCACCTTCCACGGCCAGCGCCATCTGCTCACCGTCACGCGCCAGGGCCTAGTCTCGCTCGATCCGAAAACCGGCCGCCACAATTTCTCACGCTGGTTCCGCGCGCGGCAGGACTCGTCGGTGAATGCCATGACGCCCGTGGTCGATGGCGACACGATCTTTCTCTCCACGGCCTACTACCGTGGCGGCTCCATCCTGCTGCGGGTGAAGCCGGACGGGAAATCCTTCGACGAAGTCTGGGCTGGCACGCAGCTCGAGATCCACTGGACTCGCCCGGTGCTCACCGGCGGCCATCTGTACTCCTTCTCCGGACGCAATGAACCCGACGCCCGCTTCCGCTGCGTGGAACTGGCCACCGGCAAACTGAAGTGGGAACGCGACGAGGGTTGGCCGAATGGCGGCCACGGCAAAGTCGAGCCGGGCAATGAGCCGAAAGTGTTCGGCCGCGGCAGCGCCATCCTCGCGGATGGAAAGTTGATCGCCCTCGGCGAAGCCGGACTGCTCGGCCTCTTCAAAGCGGACCCCGAGAAGCTCGAAGAAGTCGCGCGCTGGCAGGTGCCGAAACTCAGCTATCCCTGCTGGGCTGCGCCCGTGCTTGCCGAGAAGCGGATTTACCTCCGCGACGAAAGCTGGCTGCTCTGCTACGACCTCGCGAAGTAGCCCGCGCTACTTCTGCGGCACGAAGTCCACTACGAGGACGTCTTCGAGCAAAGGCTTCACGATGGCGACGAAGGCTTCGTGATCCTTGTGCTTGAGATAGATGTCGCGCGCGGCGGCGTCCTTGAAGGTCACGAGCCAGCAGTGCTTGAAGTCCTTACTCAGGCCCTCGGGGCTGACGTCGGTGCCCCACTCCAGCGATTCGACGACGTCGATCCTGGTCTTCAGGGCGGCGAACTCTTTCACCACGTGGTCGATCTGCGTGGGTGTGGCGTCGGCTTTGAATTTGAAGTGAACGACGTGCCGGATCGGGCCGTCGGCGGCGAGGGAGGAGGCGGTGAGCATGGCGAGCGTGAGGAAGGTCAGGAGAGGCTTCATGGTGCGGGTCGGGATGAAAGCAGAGGAACACCAAACGCCAAACTTCAAACTCCAAACATCAAATGTGGGAGATCTCCCAACGAGATCGTTTGGCGTTTGAAGTTTGGCGTTTGAAGTTTGGCGTTCATTCTCCGCGCTCCATGCCCCACCGCCACTTCACCGATCTCCCCACCACCGACCCGACAGACATCTACCGCTATCGCGACGGAATCGCGGCGGTCGATCTCCTCGCTGCCGCCGTGGCGCACCTCGACTTTTTCACCTGGCTCTCGGATCACGCCTCGACGCTCGGCGCGATCTGCGCGCATTTCGAAATCCAGCCGCGCCCGGCGGATGTGATGATGACGCTCTTCACGGCGATGAAACTCGTGACGACCGCCGGGGGTTGCTTCCACGTGACGCTGCGCGCCCGCGAGCATCTGGTGAAGACCTCGGCGTGGAATCTCGCGCCCTACTTTGCCTCGATGAAGGACCGGCCGCAGACGCTCGACATGCTGAAGGTGCTGCGCACCGGCAAGCCGGCGAACTGGGGCAGCTACGATCCGCAAGCCTGGGCGCAGGCCATGGAACGCGAGGATTTCGCGACGCAGTTCACGGCGGCGATGGATTGCCGCGGCGTGCTGCTCGGGCCGGCGCTGGCGCGCAAGGTGGACCTCGCCGACAGCTCCGCGCTGCTCGACGTGGCCGGCGGCTCCGGGATCTACGCTTGCTCGCTGGTCGTCCAGCACCCGCATCTGCGCGCCGCGGTCTTCGAGAAGCCGCCGGTGGATCGTATCGCCCGCGAATCCATCGCACGCCAGGAATGCAGTGAGCGTGTGAGTGTGATCGCCGGGGACATGTTCAAGGACGAGTGGCCGGCGGGCTTCGATGTGCATCTCATCTCGAATGTGCTGCACGATTGGGAGGAGCCCGTCGTGCGCGACCTGCTGGCAAAGTCGCTCGCGGCGCTGCCGTCGGGCGGACTGCTCCTCATTCACGATGCCTTCATCAATGCGGAGAAGACCGGACCGCTCCATGTCGCCGAGTATTCCGCGCTCCTCATGCAGATCACGGAAGGGAAATGCTACTCGGTCGCCGAGATGCGGACGTATTTGAATGCACTCGGCTTCGACTGGCTCGACCAGCAGACGACGGCGGTCGCGCGCGGGTTCGTCCTCGCGCGGAAGCCGTGACGTGAGACAGGCGTCGCGATTTGACGCTGGGCCATTCAGACACAACGCTCCCTCATGGCGCCGACCATCCGCATTGAGCACCTCTTCATCTCGCCCGGGCACAACTTCTTCGGGCATCATGGCCAGCCCGCAGGCACGCATGCGGCGGTGGAAGTGGAAGAGATTCGCTGCCTCGCTGGGCGCGGAATCGAGGGCGACCGCTTCTTCGATTTCAAAGCCGACTACAAAGGCCAGATCACTTTCTTCGCGAAGGAAATCTACGAGGAACTGTGCGCGCGTTTCGACGTTAAGGATAAGCCGCCGTCGGTCTTCCGGCGCAACATCATCACTTCGGGCGTCGATTTGAATTCGCTGATCGGTCAGGAGTTCGAGATCCAGGGAGTGCGCTTTCGCGGCATGGCCGAGTGCTCGCCGTGTGCGTGGCAGGACCAGGCCTTCGCACCGGGAACGGAGGAAGCGCTGCAGGGTCGCGGCGGCTTGCGGGCGAAGATCCTGACGGACGGCGTACTGCGCGTTTCGGCCTGAAGCGACACTTTGAGGATTGTATCCGTGGCGGTCGTTGTCGGATCTTCGTCCTCTTCATGAAACGCCTCCTCCCTCTCCTCTTTTTCACCGCGACGTGCGCCCTGGCTGGCGACTTCGCGGGGACCGCCGGCCTGCAGCTCTACAGCCTGCGCGAGACTTTCAAGACCGACCCGGCCGCGGCACTCGACAAAGCGAAGGCGTTTGGCTTCACGACCGCGGAACTCTACAGCAGCCTTCCGCTATCGCCGGAGCAGTTGAAGCCGATGCTCGCGGAACGCGGGATCTCGGTGGTGAGCGGACACTTCGGCTATGATGCGATGAAGAAGGATGTGAACGAAGTGGTGAAGGCAGCGCAGACGGTCGGGGTGAAATACGCGGGCGTGGCGTGGATTCCTCATGAGGTCGGGAATTTTGGGACGGGCGATGTGCAACGCGCGGCGGCTGACTTCAATGCGTTCGGCGAAGCGTTCAAGAAGGCGGGCATCCAATTCTTCTACCATGTGCATGGCTACGAATTCCGCCCGATCGCGGAGGGCGCGACGGAGACGTACTTCGATCAGCTCGCGGCCGCGACGAATCCCGACCTGGTCGCGTTTGAGATGGATGTCTTCTGGGTCGTGCAACCGGGCGCGGATCCCGTGAAGCTCCTCGAGAAGTATCCGAATCGCTGGCCGCTCATGCATTTGAAGGACATCCGCAAAGGCGCGCGGACGGGCGTCTTCACGGGAAAGGCCCCGCTGACCGACGACGTCGCGCTCGGCACGGGTTTGGTCGATTGGCCGACGCTGCTCCGCACCGCGGCGAAGACCGGCGTGAAGCACTACTTCATCGAGGACGAGTCACCGACCGTGCTCGAGCAGATCCCGGTGAGCCTGCAGTATCTCGAGTCGCTGCGCTGAGCGAGACTTCGCCGGCGGTGAGCGTGCGGATCTCGCCGTCGCCGACGCGGAGGAGGAGTTGACCTTCGCGATCGAGTCCCGTCGCTACCCCTTCGACGAGCGACGCCCCGGCGCGCACCGCGATCCACTCCCCGAGCAGCACGCTGCGCTGCGCGGCTTCTTCGACGAGCGAAGGAAAGTGTGAGTTCAGAGTGCCGAAGCGCTCGTCGAGGGCGCGCAGGATTTCCACTGCGAGCGCGGACCGGTCCATCACGCGTGCGGCAGCGATTCGGAGCGAGCTCGCCTTCCCGATGAGCTCGGGCGGAAAGTCCGCCAGCTCGTGATTCACATTCACGCCGATGCCGACGATGGCGAATGGCTTTTTGCCGGCGTCAAAGATCGTCTCGGTGAGGATGCCGGCGATCTTTCCGCCGCGAATCTGCAGATCGTTCGGCCACTTGATCCCGACTTTTAATCCAACGCTCCGCTCGATTGCCGTCGCGACGCCGACGGCGGCCCATGTCGTGAGACGAGCCCAATGCTCGACCGGCAGCTCCGGGCGCAGCAGGAGCGAAAACCACAAGCCGCGGTGCCCACGCGATTCCCAGCGCCGGCCGAATCTCCCGCGCCCCGCCGTCTGGCGCTCGGCAAAAATAGCGATCCCGGACGAAACTTCATTCCGCCCGAGTTGCGCGGCGCGCTCATTGGTCGAATCCGTTTCCTCAAAGACGGTGATCTCGCGAATCATTGCGCACTTACCAAGTCGCGCGAGGAGATCGTCGGCCACGAGGCGATCTGCCGCGGCGAGGAGTCGGTAACCGAGTCCTGGATGCTGCTCAATCTCGAAACCCGCAGCGCGCAATCCCGCGAGACGGGTCTCGACGGTGGCGAGCGGCACGCGGAGTTGCGCGGCGAGATCAGCGCCGGGGAGATGGAGCGGAGCCGTGCGCAGAAGTCGGAGGAGTTCCACGTCCAGCGTGCTCATCCGAGGAGTTCGAGAGAGAAGTCGATCGCGCGCGCGGAGTGCGTGAGCGCGCCCACGGAGATCAAGTCCACGCCAGTGGCCGCGATGGCGTTCACAGTGTCCAGTGAGACACCGCCACTGGCTTCGAGCGGAATGCGCCCCGCGACGAGTTGCACGGCTTCGCGGAGCTGCGTGCAGGACATGTTGTCGAGCAGGATCACATCGACGCCGGAGAGCGTGAGAAAGTCGCGAACTTGGGCGATGCGATCCGCTTCGATCTCGACGCGCACGCCGGGACGCTCCGCGCGAAAACGCGCGATCGCCGCCTGCAGATCCGCGAGTGTCGCCTGCGCCGCGAGGTGGTTGTCCTTCACCATGACCATGTCGTAGAGGCCCATCCGATGATTCACTCCGCCACCGGCAACCACGGCCGCTTTTTCCAAAGCGCGCAGTCCCGGAGTCGTCTTGCGGGTGTCGAGGATGCGGGCGCGATGCGGAGCGACCGCATCGACGTAGCGCCGGGTGAGTGTGGCGACGCCGGACAGCCGCTGGAGAAAGTTCAATGCGACGCGCTCCGCGGTCAGGATGGAACGCACGGAGCCGCGCACTT
This sequence comes from Chthoniobacteraceae bacterium, assembly GCA_031425095.1. Taxonomy (GTDB): domain Bacteria; phylum Verrucomicrobiota; class Verrucomicrobiia; order Chthoniobacterales; family Chthoniobacteraceae; genus JANNXQ01. The sequence goes on along the minus strand of JANPIS010000121.1, from coordinate 6,415 downwards.
CGAGTACGGTGTCGCCGATGCCGAGCGTGCTCCCGGTGCCAGCCGCAACGTGGACTTCGAGCGATGGATCGACACGCCGAAATACCTCGACCGAAGTTTCCACGCCCGCGGCGACCGCGGGCTCCTTGGCAAAAATTCGCGCCGCGCGCGCCACGTCGGCCACGAAGTATCGCGACGTGAGATCCCCGGCCCCGATGTCTTCGGCCAGCGCGATGTCGATCGGATCACTCATCCTCCGAATTCAAAACAGCTCCGGCTCCGGCGCCCGGAAGACGCTCTGCCCGCGGACAAATGTCTCCAGCACGGCCGCCGGTCCGCCGCGATAGATGCAAAGATTGAGGACGTCATCCGCCGTCAGATCATTGACGCCCTTGCACTGCCGGTAGGGCAGCATTGCGCCGAGGTCCATGATCGTGAGATCGGCCTCCTTGCCGATGTCGAAGGTGCCGATGATGTCGCCTTTGCCGAGCACCTCGGCCGCGCCCTGGGTTGCGAGGTGCAGGGCCTCGCCAGGCGTCGGGATCTGCACATCGGGCTCGTACATGGAGCGCGCTTTCTGCGTTTCGATCGCGGAGCGCATCACCTGCCAGAGGTTCAGTTCGGGACCCGCGCCGACGTCCGAACCGAGGCCGATGAGCAACCCCGCGGCGCGCATCCGATCAAGTGGCATGATCCCGCTCGTGAGGAAAAGATTCGCGGTCGGGCAATGCGCGACTCTAGCGCCTTTCGCCGCCAGCGCCTCACGCTCGCGATCGCTGAGATGAATGCAGTGCCCGAGGACGGTGCGCTCGGTGAGCAGGCCGCACTGATCGTACACGTCGGTATAATCCTGCGCGCCGGGAAATTGATGCCGCACCTTTTCGATCTCCTCGAGATTCTCGGCGAGATGCGACTGGATGTACACGCCGTACTTGGCGGCCAGTTCCGCCGCGCCGCGCATGAGCTTCTCGCTGCAGGAGGCGGCGAAGCGCGGGCTCACGGCGTACTCGATGAGCCCCTGCCCCGCGCCGTGCCAGGTCCGGCAGAGCCGCTCGGATTCGTGGAGCGAGATCGAAGAAACCTTCGTCGGCTGCAGATTTCCGTAGCTGCCCACGTCCATCATCATCTTGCCCATGATCACGCGCAGTCCACTCGACAGAGCGGCGTGAAAAGCGGCTTCCGTCGAATCTTCAAAGATCGCCGAATAGACCATCGCCGTGGTGGTGCCATGCCGCGCGAGTTCGGCAAAAAAGGCGGCAGCTTCCGGTCCGACGCGCGCGCCCTTGAATTCGCGCTCTAGGGGAAAGATGTGGCGCCGGAGCCAGGGCAATAACTCGAGATCGCCGCGGGCCACGGCCGGGTATTGCGGCAGATGCGTGTGCAGATCGATGAGGCCGGGAAAAATTGCAGCGCTCTGCGAATGCGACCAGCGCACCGGCTGCGACCGCGGATGCTGCGAAAGCTCGCGGTAGTCGCCCACCTCGGCGATCTGGGTGCCTTCGAGGATGATGGCGCCGTCGCTCCGCGCGCGGACTCGACCGGGCGCGGGTGTATCGATGAGAAAGCCGCGAAGGCCCAGAAGAGTATCAGCTTCTGGGTTCATCGCAGGGCGCAGAAAAACATGGAGGCGCAGACTAGTGGACCGCGCGCGATCTGGTCAATGGAGTGCGCCGCGGGTTGCCGTCGCCATTGCGACGCTTGACCGCCCGGAGTGCTTCCCCTACTCACTCCCCCCTCCAACTCCAAAAACTCATGGGCCAGCAAACGAACAAAATCCAAAAAAAGCGCCGCCGTCTCGCCTACCTCGAACGCAAAAAGGCGAAAGCCAAGGTCGCGGCGATCAAGCCCGTGAAGAAAAAGGCGCCGGCTCGGAAGAAGGCGGAAGCGGCTCCTGCCGCCGAGGCCGCTCCAGCGGCGGAATAGCGCCACGGCGGGCGTGGAGGTGAATGGTGACTCGTGATCTGTGGTGGATGGCGCCTGCCCATCCACCAGTCACCGATCACGATGCGCATCTCGCAACGTGCGCTTTCTGATCGTTGACGGGCACAGCGTGATCTTCGCGTGGCCGGAGCTGCGCGCCATGCACTCGCGTCGGGGAGTGGTTGCTCGAGAGACGCTGGTCCGCATGCTCACGGCCTATCAGGACTCGAGCGGAGTGCGGGTCGTGGTCGTCTTTGACGGACGCGGAGAAAAGGCCAGCGGCGACGGCGAACCCGGCGGCATTCAAATCTTCTACAGCAGCGCCGGCCAGACGGCGGACGACATCGTCGAGCGGCTCGTGGCGAAGTACGCCAAAAAACACGAACTGCTCGTGGCGACGGACGATTCGCTCGAGCGTCAGACGGCGATCACCTTCGGAGCCGACGTCGTCTCGACGGACAATCTTCGTCACCTCCTGACCGATGCAGAAGGCGAACTCGCGCGACGCATCACGGCTCATTGGCGCAAGAATCACCGCTGACTCGCGGTTGCTGGCGCAAGCGCGATTACCAGACACCAAAAGCGCCACTCACCTCGCGGCGAGTGGCGCTATGCTAGATGAACCTGTCTGTTGAGATCGACGCCGAATCAGGCCGTCCGCGCGCTCTTCAGGACGTCGCGAATCTCCGTCAGGAGCTTCACGTCGGCAGGAACCTCCGCGACCGGTGCGGGCTTCGCTTCTTCCTCCTTCTTCATGTTGTTCATGGCCTTCACGAGCATGAAGATGCAGAAGGCGAGAATCGCAAAGTTGATCGCGATGGTGAGGAAGTTTCCGTAGGCGAAAACCGGTCCGAGCTTCTTGGCGTCTGCGAGCGCCATCCCGGCGGTGATTTTATCGGAGAGCGGGAAGTAGAGGTTGCTGAAGTCAACGTTGCCGATCGCTTTTCCGACGACCGGCATAATCAGATCTTCGATGACGGAGTTGACGATCTTGCCGAATGCGCCGCCGATAATGACGCCGACGGCGAGGTCGACGACGTTTCCTTTAAGGGCGAACTCTTTGAATTCTTGCATCATGCTCATAGTATGGTTTTCCTTTCGAGTGTTTGGTTACTGCTGTGTTTGTTATGTGGTTGCCGGTGTGGCTGTAGGACAGCTTGTAGGGCACTCGGTCGGCCTCAGGCAAGCCGGCACGAAAGAATTTGCGACACCGGGCGATCCCGCTAATCTGCCCGCCCATGTCTTTCCAAGCCCGCATCGATGATGACCTCAAGGCGGCAATGAAGGCACGCCAGGCCGATCGGCTCGGGGTGCTTCGCATGCTCAAGGCAGCATTGAAAAACGCGTCGATCGAGAAGGGCGGAATGAGCTTCGAACTCAGCGACGTGGATGCCGCTGCCGTCGTGCGCAAAGAGCTCAAGAAGCGGCAGGACTCCGTGGAAAGCTTCACCAAAGGCGGACGCCCGGAGCTTGCGGAGAAGGAGACCGCCGAGGCGGCAATGCTCGCGGAATACCTGCCGCAATCACTTTCCGCGGCGGAGCTTGAACAACTCGTCGCAGCTTGTATCGCCGAGTCCGGAGCGACTTCGAAGGCCCAGATGGGCGCCGTGATGAAGCTGGCTGTCGAGAGGGCCGCGGGCCGCGCCGATGGGAAAGCCCTGAGCGCCGCCGTGGGCGCCGCTCTGAAATAATCCAGCGCAATGGTCAGTGCCATCATCGTCGCCGCCGGCAGCAGCCGCCGCATGGGCTTTGACAAGCTCTTCGCCGAGCTCGCCGGGCATCCGGTGCTCTGGCACTCGATTAAGGCGTTCCAGGACTGCACAGAGGTGGATCGGATCGTGATCGTGGCGCGCGAAGACCGCATGGATGAAGTGGAGGCGCTCGTCTCAACGGGGAAATTCACCAAAGTCTCGCGCATCATCAGTGGGGGCACGGAGCGGCACATCTCCGTATGGAATGGACTGCAAGTCCTTCAGGACGAAGGTGCCGAGTACGTGGCGATTCACGACGGTGCTCGCCCGCTGACGACGCCCAAGTTGATCCGCGCCTGCATCGAGATGGCCCGCGAGCACGGCGCCGCGTGTTGTGCTTCGCCCATCCCCGATACTGTGAAACGCGCCTCGCTCGACCACATGGTGAAGGAGAGTGTGGAGCGCACCGGACTCTGGGCCATGCAGACGCCGCAGGCCTTCAGCACGAGCCTCATCCTCCAGGCTTACGCCCAGCTCATGGCGCGGCACGAGATGGTCACCGACGAGGTGTCGGCGGTCCAGAAGCTCGGCAAGAAGATCGCCCTGCTGAAGAGCGAGGACTGGAATTTCAAAATTACCTTTCCCCACGACCTCGAACTGGCCGAACACGTGCTTGCCTTGCGGGAAAAGAAAAAGAAACCGAAGCAGGCACGCTGAGCGTCTGCGACAGTTCGTCGATGGACCACCTCTACCGTCTCACCACCCTGCCGAATGGCGCTCGCATCGCGTCCGTCGAGATGCCGCACATGCGCTCGGTCGCCGTGGGGTTCTGGGCCGGAGTCGGTGGGCGGCACGAGTCGGCGGCGCAGAACGGCATCTCGCACTTTCTCGAGCATCTGCTTTTCAAGGGCACCAAAGCGCGGAACGCCCGGCAGATCACCGAGGGGATCGAGGGCATCGGCGGATACCTGAATGCGTTCACGACCGAGGACCACACGTGCTATTACGCGAAGGCGGCCGTGGCGCACTTTGGCGAGCTGTGTGAAGTGCTCTCCGACATGTATCTCCGGAGCCAGTTTCCGAAATCGGAGATCGAGCGTGAGCGCGAAGTCATCCGCGAGGAGATCCTGATGTATCGCGACCAGCCGTCGCAGCACGCCCAGGAGCTGCTCACCCAGACGATGTGGCCCTCCCACCCGCTCGGCCGCCCGCTCACCGGCACGCTCGAGACCATCGCCGCGCTGGATCGCTCGCATTTCGTGGACTACCGCCGTGCGCACTACAATGCGCGGAACACGATCGTCACCGTGGCAGGTCCCCTGCCCCACGAACGCGTCGTCGCGGAACTCACCAAACAACTTCGCCAGCTCCCCGCAGGCCGGGCCCCGCGCTACACCCGCGCCCGCCTGCCCCAGCAGCCCGCGCGCGTCACCCTTCACACGCAGGACACCGAGCAGACGCACCTCGCGATGGGCTTCCACGCCTTTGGGCGCAGCGACTCGCGGCGCTACGCGCTCAAGCTGCTCTCCGTGATCCTCGGCGAAAACATGAGCTCGCGCCTTTTCCAGAAGCTGCGCGAGCAACGCGGCTACTGCTACCACGTGAGCACGAACATGGTCGCCCTCGCCGACGCGGGTGCGATCTGCATTTCCGCCGGACTCGACATGTCGAAGCTCAAGAGCGCTCTCACGCTGATCTTGAAGGAACTCCAGACGATCTGCGCAAAGAAGCCGAAGCCCGACGAGCTTCGCAAAGCCCGCGACTACGCGATCGGCATCACTCTCATGGGCCTGGAGTCCACGACGAATCAGATCATGTGGATGGGTGAATCCATGCTCGGCTACGGCAAGATCCTCGATCCCGCGGAATGCGAACGCGCCATCCACGCCGTGACCGCCGAAGAGATCCAGGCCGTCGCCTGCCACTGCTTGAATCGCGGCCGCCTCGGTGTGGCCGTTGTCGGCCCGTCGAAAGACGCCGCATCGATCGAGGGCTGGATTGCGGGCTAACCGGCGAGTGCGCCCATCGCGTGGCGGACAAAGTGATGGACGCCTTTGGTTTTTCGATTACACATTTCGCCCGTCGCACCGTCTGCGGTGCGGAGAAAGTGGGGGTATAGCTCAGTTGGTAGAGCGCTTCGTTCGCAATGAAGAGGCCAGGGGTTCGAATCCCCTTACCTCCACCACTTTCCACCGGCACCGGAGTCGCCGGGCTCAGGGCTTCACGAGGCTCGGCACCGCCTCGCACGACTCCCGCCAGCCGGGAAAATTCCACGTGTTCGGGAAACCACGACATTGCCCAGGCTTCACGTCCTGGATGACACAGTCGCTGCCGTCGAGGAAGGCGCACTCCCCGTTCGGCTTGTCGAGCAAGGCGAGTCCATCCCGCTGTGGACGCAGACGCGTGTAGTGCTGAATGAAGTCGTCCTCGCCTACTCGGAGATGCTGTGCAATCGCTGCGATCTCCGCCTCCGTCACCTTCACAAAGCCTGGCCACCGACAGCACGCCGTGCAGCGCTGGCAGGTGTAGTGAATGGCAGACATTTCCACGATGAATGCGGCAGATGCCTGCTTTCGCCAACTGGTTCTTTCCGATCCCCATCTCCCGTTTCCACTTTCGCCCGGAAAATGGACCTTGCCTTCGACCGTCCCGGCGCTACGTTCCGGTCCCTTTTCCCCCGTCATTGGTGGGCCACAACGGTCTGCCCGGAGGTGAAAAGAACAACTGGAAACCCGTGGTCAGCTTATGAGCACATCCATGATAGAAATGCAGGAATTGATCGCGAAATCTCTTCGCGATTTCCGTGAGGGCAGCATCGTTAAAGG
>JANPIS010000120.1:0-27310 GCA_031425095.1 Chthoniobacteraceae bacterium | reverse complement strand
GCAGTGGGGATTTCGGAAAGCTCTGCCTGCGCGATGTGGATGCGGGCGATGATCTCCGCGTTTGCAATTCCGCAATCGAGGCGAGGTCCGATCCACTGAGCTAGCTCGGCGTCCTGGACTCGCGGGCGTAGCTCACTGCGGAAGGCGACGATCTCCTGGCAGACGCGATTCGAGAGCGGGAACTTCGAGGCGTTCCAGCGCGGCACCGTCGGCAACGCGCCGGGCGCCGGAGTCACCCACGCGTCCATCTGCGAGACCTTGTCGAGTCGCACGGGCCGCCCGGCCAGCACAAAGACATCGCCCACCTTGATCTGCCGGATGAATGACTCCTCGACGCTGCCGAGCACGCGGTTGCTCGCGCGCACACGCACCTGCCCGACGTTTGGAATCGTGCCGATATTTTGCAGGAAGTCGCGCTGCACTCGGCCCAGACGCGTTTGGAAGCCGTCGTCATCGAGTTCGATCTTGCCGAAGACTTCGCTGTAGCGCTGGCGCAGCGAAGCGCCACCGCCCGCGAGGTAGTCGAGCACGTCGTTGAAGTCCGTTTCGCTCAGCTCGCGAAATGGATAGGCGCGGCGCACGAGGGCGAGCGCTTCGTTGCGCGTCCAGCGCTGTGTGCAGCCCATGGAGACGAGATGCTGCGCCAGCACGTCCAGCGGCGCGAAGGGAATGCGGAGGTCATCGAGATGGCGGCGGCGCGCGAGCAGCACCGTGGCGCACGACTCGACGAGGTCGCTCACATTCGTGGCCATGAGCACACCCCGGCTCACGGAGTGGATGTTGTGTCCGGCGCGGCCGGCGCGCTGGAGCGCTTTGCTCACGCCCTTTGGCGTGGACATCATCACCACCATCTCCACCGAGCCGATATCGATGCCGAGTTCCAGGCTCGTGGAGCAAACCACGGCGCGAAGTTCACCGCGCTTCAGGCGATCTTCCACCTCGCGGCGCACGTCGCGCTCGAGCGACGCGTGGTGGCACTCGATGACGTGGGCGAGATCGGGGAAACTTTCGCGCAACCAGAAGGTCGTGCCTTCCGCGCCGGAGCGGGTGTTGCAAAAGACGAGAGTCGTCTGGTGTTTGCGGATGAGATTCCCAAGCTCTCGCACCAGTCGCTGTCCGGTGAAGCCCGCAGCGGGGTAGGGATTCTTCCGCAGCGGGGTGTGGACGCGCAGCTCGATCTTTTTACGCGAAGAGGCGTCGATCACCGCGCACTGGCCTTGGGTGCCGGCGAGATACTGCGCGACTTCGGCCAGTGGTGCGACCGTGGCGGAGAGGCCGATGCGCTGAAGCCCCGTGCCGACTTTCGCCAGTCGTTCGACGCTCAGGGCGAGGTGCGCGCCGCGCTTGTTGTCCGCGAGCGCGTGGATCTCGTCGATGATCAGCCAGCGCACGGTCGCGAGGCGCGGCAGCCATTTCTCCTGGCTCAGCATCACGCACAGACTCTCCGGCGTGGTGAGCAGGATGTGCGGCGGTTTGGTGAACTGCCGCGCGCGCTGATGTTGCGTGGTGTCGCCGCTGCGGAGCTCGACGCGGATGGGTGAGTGGTCCCCGAAGATCTCGCGCAGCGGCTCGTTGAGATTCTTCTCAAGGTCATAGCCGAGCGCGCGGAGCGGCGAGACGTAGATGCAGTGGATCGTGTCCGTGAGTTTTCCGGCGGCGTGCATCTTCGCGAGGCCATCGAGCACGGAGAGGAACGCGGCGAAGGTCTTGCCGGTGCCGGTGGGCGAAGCGATGAGGACATTCTCCCCGCGGCGGATGCGCGGCCACGCGGCGCGCTGTGCTGGAGTCGGCCGGCCATATTTTGCCGCAAACCAATCGTGGACGATGGATCGTTTGCGGGCAGTGGGCATCGCGTGCTAATTCGTCGCTCTCTTTCCGGAGTCAATCGCCGCCCTTCATGAAATCACTCCTCGCCGTCCTCTTGATCCTCAGCGTCGCCGCGCTGCACGCGCAAGCTCCACCGATGCCGCCGCGGGAGTTTCGAGCGACGTGGATTGCGACCGTGCACAATATCGACTGGCCTTCGAAGCCCGGCCTCTCTGTCGAGACGCAGCAGGGCGAACTCCGGGCGATCATGCAGCGCGCTGCGGATCTGAAGCTGAATGCGGTGATCTTTCAGGTGCGTCCGCAGTGCGACGCTTTCTACCAGTCGTCCGAACCGTGGTCGCGCTTCCTCTCTGGCACGATGGGCGAGTCGCCGGGCTACGATCCGCTCGAGTTCGCGATCCGCGAGGCGCACGCGCGCGGCCTCGAACTCCACGCGTGGTTCAATCCCTTCCGTGCGCTCTCCAGCACCACCGTCGAGACGAGCAGCCGGCACGTGACGAAGCGCCATCCGGAGTGGGTCCGCCGCTACGGCTCACAGCTCTGGCTCGATCCCGGTGAACCCGCCGCGCGCGCCTATTCCATGGGCATCATCATGGATGTCGTCCGTCGCTACGACGTCGATGGCATCCACATCGACGACTACTTTTACCCTTATCCGATCAAGGAAGGTGCCACCGCGATCTCCTTCCCGGACGAAAGCGCCTACCGGCGCTACGGTGGTGGATTGACGCGCGACGATTGGCGACGCGCGGGCATCGATGGCTTTGTCGAGCAGCTCTACCGCAGCATCAAAGAGGAGAAACGGAGCGTGAAGTTTGGCATCAGCCCCTTCGGGATCTGGCGCCCCGGGGTGCCGGAAAGCATCGAGGCGGATCTCGACAGTTACGCGCATCTTTACGCCGACGCGCGGCGGTGGCTGCGCGAAGGCTGGTGCGACTACATGGCGCCGCAGCTCTACTGGCCGATCGAGCCGGCAAAGCAAAGCTTCCCAGTGCTCTTGAATTGGTGGAGGAGCGAAAACCGCACTGGACGCCACGTGTGGCCCGGGCTGGCGGTGGCTCGCATTGGGAAAGATCGCGGCGCGCAGGAAATCGTGAATCAACTCGCGTTCACGAGGCGGGCGGGGCCGGGGCCAGGGCAGATCTATTGGAGCGGAAAGAACATTTTCAGCGACCGCGGTGGGATCTCGAAGTTGCTCCGGTCCGCCGCTTACAAGGAGACGGCGCTCGTGCCGTCGAGTCCCTGGCTCGATGCAACGCCGCCGGAGCGCCCAATCCTCCAGAAAGCAGGCACCACGCTCGAATGGGCGACCCAGGGCAAGGTGGCTCCGCGGTGGTGGCTCGCGCAGTGGAGGGTGGATGGCAAGTGGAGCAGCCGCCTGCTGCCCGCCGCGATGTTGCAGATGAAGCGCCCGGAGTGCGACAGCTTCGCGCTTCGCGCCGTGGATCGCGCTGGGAATGTGAGCGAGCCGGCGCTGCGGTAGCGCGGACGATCGCCGGGTCGCGATAAATTCCGACTTGAGCCCACGCCGGACCAGACCACGTTTCGGGAAACATGGCCGAGCTACATCTCCATCTGCCCGCGGAGTCTGAGCCATGCGCCTATTTGCCGGGCCTGCACGCCACGACGGAGTATCGCTTCATGACGGATGTGTCGGCGGCCGAGATGGAGCATCTGCTGGAGCGCGGCTGGCGGCGATTCGGTGCGGCGTATTTCCGTCCGGTGTGCATGCAGTGCATGGAGTGCGTTTCGCTGCGCATTCCGGTGAAGGAATTTGCGCACACGAAGAGCCAGCGGCGGGCGTGGAAAAAGTGCGCACGCCTGCGTGTCGTGACGCGCTCACCGATTGCCGACGCCGAGCGGCTGAACCTCTACCGGGCCTGGCACGCGATGCGGGAGCGCGCGCGCGGCTGGCAGTCGAATGATCTCACGCTCGAGCAATACCATCGCGCTTACTGCATCCCGCATCCGTGCGCCCGCGAGCTCGACTACTACGAAGGTGACCGGCTCGTCGCGGTCGGGCTCGTGGACGAAACTCCGACAGCCGTGAGCTCCGTGTATTTCTACTACCATCCGGATGTCGCTCCACTCTCGCTCGGGGTGGCGAGTGTGCTCTTCGAGGTGGAGTGGGCGCGTCAGCGCGGTCGCGACTATGTGTACCTCGGCTATCGCATCGCGGCGTGTCCTTCCACGGCTTACAAGTCGCAGTTCGGTCCGCATGAACTGCTCACCGATCGCCCGGGAATCGGCGAGCCGGCGGACTGGCAGAAGAACGAGTGAGGATTGGCGACGGGCTACGCGGGCCTGGATTCAAAGTGCTCGAGGCACTGCAGGAGATACGGCAGCAGTTGCTTCTTGCGAGAGACGACGCCGGCCAGTTCCCAGATGAAGGGCGAATGCTGCGGGTAGTGAATGGTGGCGAGGAAACGATCATGGCCGCGGACGAGGAGCAGGCTGTTCTGATCGTTGATATCCGTGACCAGTAGCGCCGCGAAGAGCAGTCCGTCGCGCTGGCACTTCGACTCGAGCGCGGCGAGCAGGGCGTCGCGCTTTTCATCGAAGTGCGCGAAGGTCAGCTCTTCGACTTGCGCCACATTGAAGCGATGGCCGTTTTCCTCGTAGGGCTTGGAGTCCGCGGTGATGGCCTGTTCGGGCGTCATCGTGAGCAGCGGCGAGCCGACGCTGAAGATTTCCGTCGCGAGCTGATCGGGATCGACCTCGGCGATCTTCGCCAGGCGGTCGAGGGCGTCGCAATCGACCGGCGTGGTCGTGGGCGACGTGAGATTCAAGGTGTCGGCGATGAGCCCGGACATGAGCAGGCCGGCGATCGGCGGCGGAATCGGGATGCCGAGCTGGCGGTAGCAGAGCGAGACGATGGTGCTCGTCGATCCGACGGGATTGTTCCAGAGCAGGATCGGCTCGGAGCTGGAGAAACCGCCGAGCTTGTGGTGATCGAGGATCTCGATGATCGGCACGCGGTCCGCGCCGCGCACGGCCTGCGCGAGTTCATTGTGATCCACAAGAATGAGCTGGCGCGGGATCTTTTTCAGAAAGTCCGACTTTGAGAGCACGCCGACGAGTTGGTCCTCATCATTCAGGACGGGGAAGATGAACGCGGCGCTGTCCGCGGCGAGGCGCCGGGCGTCTTCGAGCAGCGTGTCTTCGTCGAAGCTCTGGAAATCCGCCTCGATCATCTGCGAGACGCGCACTGCGCCGCGGGCGAGAAGCACGCTCGTGGCGGTGTCGTGCGGCGAGCGGATCATCGTGACATTCGCGGCCCGGGCCGCGGCGCGGATCTGCTCATCGACCGGGAAATTGCCGGTCACGATGATGGCGTGGACGCGGGCCTGGATCGCGAGCTTCTGAATGTGCGGGCGATCGCCGACGAGGACGACGACGTTGCGCCCTGCGTACTGCTCGAGGCGCGGCTCGAAGGAATTCTGTGCCATCGCGGCGACGAGCAGCAGGAGTTCGGTGGGCTCCGCGGAGAGCGCACCGGTGATGAGCGCGCCGCCGAAAGTGGTCACGACGTCGGCCAGCGAGGCCTTGATGATCCGGGCGTTGGCGGCCTCTTCGCGCGAAGGGAAGAGGTAGTGGCCGATCATGAAAGCGTTGAGGAGACCGAGGCAGCGGCCATGCTCATCGACGACGGGAAGGCCCCGCAGCCGGTTCTGATCGATGAGTTGCAGCGCATCATAGACGGGCGAATCCGCACGCACGCTGAGCACATGAGACTCCATGACGTCGGCGACGCGCGGCGATAGATCCGTGATGAGTTCCGGCGCCTCGAGACCAAATTTTTTCAGGACGAAGTCGATCCGCTGATTGGTCGTGCCCGCCCGCGCGGCGATCACCTGCGAGTCTCCGGTCAGTCTTTTCAGCTCGGCGTAGGCGAGGGCCGAGCAAATGGAATCCATGTCAGGATTCCGGTGTCCAATCACAATCGTCTGCATCGCGCGGAAGATGGGGATGGGCGCGGACGGCGGCAAGCGCGCGTCGGCCTTTCCGGGTGAAAATCAGCGCACGCGCTGGAGGTCGGCCATCTTGCGCCGGTCGAGCGCACTCTCCGCGTCGAACGTGGTGCCGTGGCGCGCGCGGAAGAGCGACTCCCAGGTTGCGTGCCGCGCGGATTCGTCCGGCCCGAGCGCCACGGTGCGCAGGGGGGCGACACGGCTCGTGCGGAAGACGGTTGCGCTGCGTTGTGCAGCGACCGTGCTCTTCCCATCGCGACTGCCGGCGTAGTCGCGGATCGAAACGACGTCCGCATGATGCCGCGCGGCGAATGAAACCTGACCCTCGACCGAGCCGTTCGGCAGCCACTTCGGCCGCGCGAGCCTTTCATCGGCGAGCCACCACGGGTGGGTCGGGTGAGTGTCGTCTCGATACAGGACGGCGGTCCGCGTGCCGATGGCTTCTTCGCGGAAGCGCGAGGTGTAGCGGAACTCGTAGGTCACGACGCGGTGCTCGACGCCGCGGGCTTTGAGCACGCGGTGGAGATGCTCGGCGTAAGCGGCGGAGGGATCGGCTGCACCGGAGAGGTCGGGTCGCGTGCGAACGACGGTCTCCCAGGTGCGGGAACTCCGGAAGACGGTGCATCCTGCGAGGAAGAGGCAGATCGGAAGGAGAAGCAGACGGTGGGTGCGCATGCGGACGGGCGAAAGTCCGCGCGTGTGTAGTCAGCCAATGAGCGTCCGGCAAGACGCGATGTTAAGCTCCAGCTTATGTCTGCGGCACCGCGAGGCGCTGCTCTCCGCTGGAGCGGATCTCGCGGAGGATTGAGGCCTTCTCCGAGTGAAGCATGCCGGCCGCGGTGCGGGCAGCGTCTCGGGCGCGCAAGGCGACCGCGAGTTCTTCGCGCGTCTGCTCGAGTTCGGTCTCGAGGGCGGCGATGCGTGGGAAATCGGAGGGAGGCGCAGCCGCCTTTTGGCTGCTCCGCTGGCTGAAAAGCTGTGCGGTGCCGAGGATCTCGATACTGCGCTCCAGAGCGCGGATCCGCTCGCGCAGCTCACCATTTTCCGACCGCAAGTAGAGGAGGTCCTGTTCCATCTGCGCCGGGCTCAGGATGGAGGGCGGCGCGTCGAGCGGGGCGGGATCGTATTCACATTCAATGTTGCCGAAGGCGATCCCGCAGCGGTCGCGCAGGTGAAATTCGACGACTTCGCGACCGCCGACGAAACACCGGTTGGTCGATTGCAAATCGCGCAGCCGGTAGTGCCCGTGCGCGGAGATCAGCTCGGCGTGAAAAGCGGAGACGCTGGGATCGAGGATCTGAATCGTATTCTCCGGGCGGCGACCGATGGTCACGCGGTCGCCCGAGACGAGATGGGTCTCTTCACCACGACCGGGGACTTTGATTCGCAGGCAGGGCATCGGAACGGAGGAGCCGGCAGGTTTTCCGGGCACCGCCGATGACGGGAGCAGGTGGGGTGCCGTGATTTCCGCAGGCTGCTGGCGTTTCTTTAGCCGATCACCGGACGGGCCTTGTGCCAGTCGGTGGATTGCTCGTAGGCGTGCGCGATCTGGAGGAGTTGCGGTTCGTGGAAAGGCTTGCCGAGGAGCTGGAGACCGATCGGCAGCCGCCGACCGTCCACCTCTGCAAAGCCGCACGGGACGCTGAGGCCGCAGATGCCGGCGAGATTGGCGGCGATGGTGAAGATGTCCGCGAGGTACATTTTCAGCGGATCATCGCTGCGATCGCCGGCTTTGAAGGCGACCTCGGGCGATGTGGGGCAGACGATCGCGTCCACCTTTTCAAACGCCTGCGTGAAGTCGCGTCGGATGAGCGTGCGGACTTTTTGCGCGCGGAGGTAAAAGGCGTCGTAATAGCCGGAGCTGAGCACATACGTGCCGAGGATGATTCGCCGTTTGACCTCCGGGCCGAAGCCCTGCTCCCGGGTGCGTCCGTAGTGCTCGAGCAGGTTCACCGCGTCCGCGGCGCGGTGGCCGTAACGCACGCCGTCGAAGCGCGCCAGATTCGCCGACGCCTCGGCCGTGGCGATGATGTAGTACACCCCGACCGCGTGCTCGGTGTTCGGCAGCGAGACTTCCACGATCTCCGCGCCGAGCGACTCGTAGTGGCGCACCGCAGCGCGCACGGCCGCGTCCACCTGTGGGTCGATGCCCTCGATGAAATACTCGCGCGGCATGCCGAGGCGGAGGCCTTTGAGATCGCGGCCGAGGAGTGCGGTGTGAGCGGGCACGGGCTCTTCGAGGCTCGTGGAATCCTGCGGATCGCGCCCGGAGATTGCATCGAGGAGCAGCGCCGCGTCGTGCACGGTTTTGGTGAAAGGGCCGATCTGATCGAGCGACGACGCGAACGCGATCAAGCCGAAGCGCGAAACCCGGCCATAGGTTGGCTTCACGCCCACGCAGCCGCAGAGCGCGGCCGGTTGGCGAATCGAGCCGCCGGTATCGGAGCCGAGTGCAGCGAACGCTTCGTCCGCCGCGACCACGGCCGCCGAGCCGCCGCTGGAGCCGCCGGGAATGCGCGAGGTGTCCCACGGGTTGCGCGTGTGGCCGTAGGCGGAGTTTTCCGTCGAGCTGCCCATGGCGAACTCATCGAGGTTGCAGCGTCCGAAGGGAATCGCGCCAGCGGCGCGCAGCTTGCGGATGACGGTTGCGTCGTAGTTGGAGCGGTAACCTTCGAGGATCTTCGACGCCGCGGTGCAGGGCTCGCCGAAGACATTGATCACGTCCTTGATCGCGATCGGCACGCCGCCCAGCGGCAGCGAGACATCCGCGCGCTCCGCTTCGGCGAGAGCGGCGCTCACGTCGCGCGAAAGGTAGCCATGAATCTGCGGATCGACGGCGGCGATGCGCGCCTCGAGCGAGCGCACGACTTCCACCGGAGAGATTTCTCGCGCGCGGAGTTTCGCCTGGAGTTCGGCGACGGAGAGGGAGGGGAGTTCCATGCGCTATTCGATCACCTTCGGCACGATGAAGAGCTGGTTCGCTTCGCGCGGGGCATTCGCGAGCGCCTGCTGCGGAGTGAACCAGTCGCGCGGCTCATCGCTGCGGAAGACGTTGAAGATCGCATTGGCATGCGCCGTGGGCTCGACACCCGAGACATCGACCTGCTCGAGCTTCTCGACGTAGGCGAGCACCTGCGAGAGCTGGGTCTGGAACTTGGCGATCTCCTCTTCGGAGAGATGCAAACGCGCGAGCTGCGCAGTGTAGCGGACGTCGAATTGGGCGCTCATGGGGCCGGGAGTAGAAGGCATTCCCCGGCGCGTGAGAAGCGGGGAAATCCTGCGGGAAGCGAGTGGCCGCTGGAGTGCGGCGTGGCGGTTATTCGTCGTTCGTCGGGCCGACGCAGACGAGCCACAGCTTGAAGAAGTTCATCACTTGCACCTTCGTGAGCTGGTTCGCATTCAGGCTGTAGGTCACCTTGCTCTGTCCGACCGTCGCCTTGTCGCCGCTGCCGATCATCTGATCGACATAGCCGATCGTGCCGGTGAGCGAGGGCACGGTGTTGTCCACGGCGAAGAAGGCTTCTTCGTCGCTCTTGCCGGCGAAGGCGTCGGCCTCGGTCGTGGGTTTCGTCACCTTCGCTTCGTTGAAGCGCAGGTTGAATTCATACTGCCCTTTGCCGTTGCTCGAGCGGTTCGGGTCTTCGACCCACTTGATGCTTCCGGTCACCACATCTTCCACTTCCTGGCCATTCTGCTGGTAGATGAAGCGGATGCCGTTGGTGTAGTAGTTTCCGGTCTCGTAGTCGTAGTCGAGGTTGCCGTTCACGACGGTGCGCGGGTAGCTCTGAGCCGGACCTTGTGCGAGGGCGAGCGATTCGAAGCGCATCGGATCGGTGTTCTTCACTTCCACCTTCACCTGCTTGCCGGCGAGCTGGCGCACGTAGGTCACAGCGTTCGCAGGCTTCTTGCCTTTGCCGACGAGACGTCCGCCAAATTTATCCGTGAACGCCGGAGCCTTGCCGATCGCGTCCACGGCGATGCGATGCTGGCTGTCGGCGGCGCCGTCCACGGCATACACGCCATCGGTGCCCATCGGCACCGTGCCCACCCATTTTCCGACGGTCTTCTTCTGCGAGAGATTCGCCGGGTTCAGCACGCTGAGATCGACGGAATATTGAATCTGCCCGCGCTGTCCGGAACCGAGCAATCCACCCACGGTCGGCAGACGCTGGATGCCGCCTTTGAATTCCGTGGTCTGCGCGACGTTGAGGTTCACCGAATAGATGTCACTCACGCCTTTCGTAGGGCGGCCTTTGTCGTCGAGCGACTTCCGGCTCTTGAAGTCGATGTCCATCGACCCGGCAATGGCGTTGGGAAGATTGAGCTTCTCCGGTTCTTGCGCACGGAGCGTGGGCGCGAGCGTGACCAGACCACCGAGGACGAGGGCGCGGAGGGAAGGGGTAAGTTTCATGCCGGCGAGATTGCGCGGACGGAAAGGAGGAGCAAGCGAAGATTTCATCGCCAGTTCGCCCGGTCGCATGGCAAAGGTCCCGCCCGATCGCGGCGCCGGAGGAGCACCGCATCCCGGGTGCGATCTCCGGGATGCCGGATAGTTGACCCCCACGGTTGCGGCCCCTAGCCTCGCAATCCCTTTTCCACATGAGCCAGAATTACAAAGACACGCTGCTGCTGCCCAAGACGGATTTTCCGATGAAGGCGGACCTGGTGAAACGAGAGCCCGAGCGGCTCGCGAAGTGGGAGGCGGCCGGGCTCTACGCGCAGATTCAGGAAGCACGGCACGCGGCTCCACTCTTCGTCCTGCATGATGGCCCGCCCTTCGCCAATGGCGATGTCCACATGGGCACGGCGCTGAACAAGATTCTCAAAGACCTGATCGTGAAGTCCCGTTCAATGCTCGGCTTCCGCGCGCCTTTTGTCCCAGGTTGGGACTGCCATGGACTGCCGATCGAATTCAAGGTGGTGAAGGAACAGCGCGGACTGGCGCCGGCGGAGATTCGGCGGCGGGCGGAGGAATTCGCCCGCAAGTACATCGACATCCAGCGCCGCCAGTTCAAGCGGCTCGGCGTACTGGGCTCGTGGGAGGATCCGTATCTCACGCTCGCGCCGGCGTATGAGGCGGACATCATTCGTGCGTTCGCGACCTTCGTGGAGAAGGGGCTCGTCTATCAGTCGAAGAAGCCGGTTTATTGGAGCACCGGTGCGCAGACCGCGCTGGCCGAGGCGGAGGTGGAGTACACGCGACGCACGGACCCCGCGATCTACGTGAAATTCCCCGTGCTCAAGGGCGCCGGAGTACTCGCCGATGCGAGCATGGTGATCTGGACGACGACGCCGTGGACGCTGCCCGCGAACGTCGCCATCGCCGTCGATCCTCGAGCGGAATACGTGGTCGCCGAGTGGGCGCACGAGCCGCCGCCGCACGCGGGGCCCGACCACAAGCCGGACATCTATGGCACCCTGGTCGTCGCGCGCGCTCTGCTGGAGAATTTCGCCAAAGAGACCACGCTCATCCACGTTCGTGAGCTCGCCTCAATGCGCGGCGAGCAGCTCGTCGGCAACCACGCGCAGCATCCTTTCCTGCCCCGGGAATCGCGCGTGATCGGCGCGGATTTCGTGACGATGGACACCGGCACCGGCCAGGTCCACATCGCGCCCGGTCACGGCAAGGACGACTACATCGCCGGCCAGCAGAATGGCCTGCCGGTGCTCTCGCCGGTCGATGACTACGGGAAGTTCACTGAGGACGTGGGCGTGCCGCAGTGGGTCGGCAAGTATGTCTTCGACGCAAACCCTGCGATCGTCGCCTTGCTGCGCGAGAAGGGTGTGCTGGTCGCGGAGCAGAAGTATTCCCACGACTATCCGCACTGCTGGCGTTCGAAGACGCCGATCGTCTTCCGCGCGGTGGAGCAGTTCTTCATCCGCGTGGATGACCTCCGCGCTGGAGCGCTCGCGGCGATCGAGAAGACGAAATGGATCCCGAGTTGGGGCCGCAACCGCATCGCCGGCACCGTCGAAGCACGGCCCGACTGGTGCATCTCGCGCCAGCGCACCTGGGGTGTGCCGCTCGCCGTTTTTTACGAGGAGAATGGGACGCCGATCGTCCGCGCCGATCTCGCGCGGAAGGTGGCGGATCTCGTCGAAACGCACGGCACGAATCTCTGGTTTGAAAAAGACGACGCCTGGTGGGCCGGGCAACTGGGCTTGCCGGCCGGCACTTCACGCCGCAATGACACGCTCGACGTCTGGATCGACTCTGGCGTCTCGCATCAGGCGGTGACGAAGCGCCACCCGGATCTCATGGGCACCGATGGCGTCGCCGACGTGTATCTCGAAGCGACCGATCAGCATCGCGGCTGGTTCCAGAGCTCGCTCATGACGAGCGTCGCGATCACGGGCCATGCGCCTTACAAGACGGTGATCACGCACGGCTTCGTGGTGGACAAGGACACCCGGCGGAAAATCTCGAAGTCCGAGCAGGGCGGCTACAAGAAGCCGATGGAGGCTGACTACTTCGTCAACAAATACGGCGCCGACATCGTGCGCCTCTGGGCGGCGAGCGTGCAGTTCACGGATGATGTGCCGTTCAGCGAGGAGAGCTTTGCCCGCATCGGCGAGGCCTATCGCAGTTTCCGCAATATCCTCCGCATCCTGCTCGCAAATGCCGGTGCGGCTCACGAAACCGGCGCCGACGCGCTCGACGGTGCGACGACCATCGATCGCTGGATGCTGTCGCGGCTTCAGGGCGTCATCGCCACCTGCCGCACCGCATACGAAGAGTACGACTTCCGCCGCGTCTTCGAGACGCTCAATCAATTCTGCGCTGTGGATCTCAGCGCGCTCTACGTGGACATCACGAAGGACCGCATGTACTGCGACGCCGCAAATTCCCCGCGCCGCCTCGCGTCTCAGGCCGTGATGGCGCGGGTCTTCGACTCCGTGACGCGGCTGCTCGCGCCGATCCTCGCCTACACCGCGGATGAAGCGTGGGAGTTCGCCGGACATCCGCGCAGCGTGCACGTCGAGACCTTCCCGGAAGTGGACGCCGCGCTGCGCAATGCGGAGCTCGAGGAGGAAATCGAAACGTGGCTCAAGCTCCGGGCTGCCGTCGCCCACGCCGTCGAGCCTGCGCGCCAGGAGAAGCTGATCGGCAACGCGCTCGAATCCGCGGTCACGCTCGAGATCGCGGAGCCGACCGAGCTGGCGGCGCTGCAAGAGCGCAAGGCGGAAATCGAGGAGTTCATCATCCTCAGCGATCTGACGCTCGTCGCCGGGCCCGAGACCCGCGCGCACCTCGTGCGGACGACTCACGCCAAGTGCTCCCGCTGCTGGCGCCATCGCCTCTCCGTCGGCGCGAACCCGGACCACCCGGAGCTCTGCGATCGTTGCGCCGGAGTTTGCGCCGGCGCGGTATGACCGTCGCGGAGCCGGGGGTGAAAGAGCGCGATCCTCGCACCGCCGTGCGGCAGACGCTTCGCGCGCTTGCCTTCATTTCGCTGCCGCTCTACTTGCTCGATCAGGCAACGAAGTGGGCGATCGTCGCGACCTTTGAGCAGCACGAGCAGCGCACCGTGATCCCGAACTTTTTCGACCTCTGCTACTTCATGAACACCGGCGCGGCGTTCAGCATCGGCTCGGGCAACAACTGGTTCTTCGTCATCATCTCCTTCGCCGCGCTCGCCGGTCTGCTCTTCTTTGCGATGCGCGGCGCCTTTCCAGATGCGCTTAGCCGCTGGGGCGGCGCGCTGGTCACGGCCGGGATCCTCGGCAATCTCACCGACCGCCTGATCCATGGCCACGTGGTCGATTTCCTGTTGTTCGACCTCCACGTGCGGTTCGCCAATCCGTGGCCGGCCTTCAACGTCGCCGATAGCTGCATCTGCATCGCCGTCGGTCTCTTCTTCATCGCCTCCTTCCGCGAAGGAAAAGCGAAGCCCGCAGCCTGACGCTACGGCGTCCCGATGCACCAGAGGTGCTTCGCGGTGCGGATGAAAATGTCGCCGTGGGAGATCGCGAATGACGAGTTGGTGTGTTCGCCAAGGGAGTTCGTGGCGAGCAGCTCAAACTTCGGGCTCGCGCGAAACACGAACGCGTCACCGCCCTGATTCATCGCGTGACATTTGCCATCGGCGATGACGACCGATGACCAGTTTGTGCCGCTCGGACCGGGGCCTTTGAGCCGCTCTTCCCAGACGACTTTGCCGGTCTCGAGTTCGATGCACTCCGCGATGCCCGGATCGTCGAGGATGTAGATGTGGCCCTCGTGGATCGCGCCGGAGCCGATGCGCTGTTTCGTGCGCGGATGGTGCCATACGCGGCGCGATGCGGTGACGTCGCCCGAGCCTCCGGCGCGGACGGCCACGGCTTGTCCATTGAAGCCGCCCATGGCGACGACGATGCCGTCCGCGAAGAGCGGGGACGTATAGACGAGATGGTTGATGCCGCCACTGGTCCACAATTCGTCTCCCGTGGCGGGATCGAAGGCGCAGACGCGATTCGGATAAGTCATGAAGAGTTCCTCGCGATTCCCGACGCGGCGCACGATCGGATCGCTCCACGAGCCGAGCCACGGCGCCTTCGCGTCGGTGCCCTCCGCTTTCTCGCCGGAATGCCCGCCGGGTTCGTCGTGCTGCCACAGCGTCTGGCCGGTCTTCTTGTCCAGCGCGACGAGGAAAGTGCGCGCGCCCGGTCCGAAGTTCAGGAAACACCGGTCGCCGTGCAGCACTGGCGAAGTGGCGTTGCCCCAGATGTGCGTCTGCTTCCCGAGGTCGCGGTGCCACAGTTCCTTCCCGGCGAAGTCGTAGCACCAGACGCCCGCGGAGCCGAAGGAAACGATCACGCGTTCGCCATCGGTGACGGGCGAAGCAGAGCACGGAGGGTTGGTTTTGTGGGTGATCTCATTCCCCGGAACCGTCGTGCCCGCCCGCCACAGCTCACGTCCCGTCTTCCGATCGAAGCACAGCAGCAGCCGCCGATCTTCGCTTTCGATCGCTTGGGTGAGGAAAACGCGGTCGCCCCAGACGACCGGCGTGGAGTTGCCGCGATCAGGCAGCGGCGTCTTCCATTTCACATTCTCTGTCGGCGACCACCTGAGAGGCACATTCGTTTCGGACGAGATTCCGTCGGAGGTCGGGCCGCGCCACGCAGGCCAGTTTTCGGCCGAGGCCGTGAAGGTGAAGCCGATGAAGGCGGCAGCGAAACGGAGCAAGGGGGCAGGCATGGCACGGAGGTAACCTTCGATATCTGTGGAATGAAGATAAGAAATGATCGGAGCGCGGTGAGCGGGTTGAAGAACGAATCTGGAAAGCGGGAAAGCGGGAAAGGAAGCCGGGTCGTAGCGCGCCAACCCTGAAACTTCCTGCTTTCCAGACTCCCTCCGTCGATCTGCAATTTTCCTGATCCGGTAGTTTTTCAACCGGCCGCTATTGGCTCGCGGCGGACGGGAGTTCTTCTTCGAGTGCGTCGGCGAGTGCGGTGAATGCGCAGTCGATTTGCGCTTCCGTCGCGCAGTAGGGCGGCATGAGGACGAGCACGTCGCCGATCGGGCGGGTGAGCAGACCGTGCTTTCTGGCGCGCTCGCAGACGCGGTGTCCGACCCGGCGGGCGAAGGGGAGACGTTCGCGAGTAGCAAAGTCCTGAACGAGTTCGATGGCGCAGATCATCCCTTCGCAGCGGACGTCGCCCACATTTGGATGCTGCCAGAAGCGCTGCGCCATCCGCTCCAGGGCGGTCGAGCGAGCCTGGATGTGATCGAGGGTGTGATGCGTCTCGAAGAGCGCGAGGCTCGCCCGGGCAGCGGCGCAGCCGAGCTGGTTGCCGGCGTAGCTGTGGCCGTGGAAGAATGTCCTGAACTCCTCATACTCGCCGAGAAACGCGTCGAAGATTTCAGCGCTCGCGATCGTCGCTGCGAGCGGGAGGTAACCGCCAGTCAGGCCTTTCGCGAGGGCGAGCACGTCCGGCTTCACACCGTCCTCTTTCTGAAAGGCAAACATCGCGCCGGTGCGCCCGAAGCCCGTGAGCACTTCGTCGAGCATGAGCCACACTCCGCGCTCGCGACAGAGCGCCGCGACTCGCGAGAGGTAGCCGTCGGGGTGCATCGACATCGATCCCGCGCCCTGGACGCGCGGCTCCATCACGAAGGCGGAAGCGCGATCGCCGGCCTCGTCGAGCGTCCGTTCCACTTCGCGCACACATTCCCACTGACACTTCCGCGCCAGCCGCGCGTCCGTGCCGCGCTCGGGCGCAGCCTGGTTGAAGGGGCAGCGGTAGCACGCGGGCGAAGGCACATCGCGCGTCAGGAAAAGGAGGGAGCGATAGGCGGCGTGGAAGAGCGGGCTCTGGCCGAGGCTCATGGCGCCGATCGTGTCGCCGTGGTAGCCGGCGGCCACGGAGATGAAGGTCGCGCGATCTTTCTCGCCGCGTTGCATCCGCGCCTGATGGATCATCTTCAGGCCTGCCTCCACGGCCGTGGAGCCGTCGTCGGAGAAAAAGACGCGGGCGCCGCTGGGCTGGTCGCCTTCAAAATTCCGGAGCAATGCCGCACCGAGCTGTGGGGCGACGTCGTTCGTCTGTCCGAGGAAGGAACTGTGCGCGATCCGATCGAGCTGCGCACGGATCGCGGCGTCGATCTCCCTGCGGCGATGCCCGTGGAGGTTCGTCCAGATCGAGGAGTTCCCATCGAAATACTCCCGCCCCTCGGCATCGCGCAGGATCGCGCCTTCGCCCTCGACGATCACGAGCGGCTCGCCCGCCATCCATTCCCGCATCTGCGTGAAGGGATGCCACAAGGCGCGTTGATCAAGCCGGGGGGGATTTTCCATGGGAAGAAACTAGCTCGCGTAGAACCGGCGCGAGACGCTGCGGCTGACTGGCCAGACCACCAGCAGGAACATGGCGCAGAGGAACGCAGCGGGTGAAGGCTTGCGCACGAGGCAAAAGGCGCACTGAAGAAAAAGGAGAACGCGGATGAGGTTGCCGATCACCGGCGGGAGCGGTGGGGCAGGTTGGTGGAGGAGTCGGCGCACTTCCATCACGACGAAAGCGAGTGCCAGCGCCAGCGTCGCCGGGCCGGGATACTGCCACCCCGGATCGCCGTGTCCCATGAGCAGGACGAGGCCGATGGCGATTGGAACCGGTGGCAGAATCTTCGCCCAAATCGGCGCGGAAGCGTGGGTCTCGTAACGGGCGAGGTGGGTGACGCACGCGATGTAGAGCGTGACGATGCCTGCCGCGAGAAGGACGAGCGACGTCGGAATGAGCGGAAAGGCCGCCGCGCCGAGGAGCAGACTGAGTCCGCGGCAGAGACCCATGACCAGCGCTCCGAGCACCGGGATGCGCTTCAAGCCGGCGTTGTAGCTGACGATGCAAACGAGCAGCGCCAGCGCCACGCAGCCCGCGTAAACGCCCAGGAAAAACGCGAAGACCAGACCAAGGATGGCGAGGTTGATCGCGACGATCCAAACGATCCGCGGATCTGCGGCGCCGCTGGGAAGCGGGCGGCTCGGGCGTTCCGCGCGGTCCTCCTGCAGGTCGAAGAGATCGTTCAGGAGCAGGCCAGCGGAGTAGAGCGCGAGGCTGGCGGCGATGGCGAGGAGCACCGCCGGGTGCAAGACCCCGCCGGCAGCGAGGAGAAAGCCCGCGAGCGGATCCCCGGGTACAGTGAAGAGGTTTGGCGCGCGGAGAAGTTGGAGCCAGGTCTTCACGGGGAAGGAATCGGGAGTCGAGAATCAGTACTCAGGAAGACCGCGCCGTGCGCGACACTTTTCCTTCCCCAGAAAAGCAAAGAGGGACAGGGCGTGAACCCTGTCCCTCTTTGAAGGAAGGTGCTGGAGTGACGCGGGCCTCAGGCCTGCATCGGACCTTTGGTGCCGCCCGTGAATTCTTCGGCGAGGTGCACCGGGCGATATCCGCCGATGGCCTTGAAGTAGAAGAAGAGCAGCAGGTAGATCACCGCCATCGTGGCCGGGATGTAAGAGTCCGCCTTCAGCGTGTGGCGATCGCCGGCCTGGTCAGCCGCGACGACGACTTTCTGCTGCGGTGTCTTCTCCTTCGCTTCCTTGGCTTCGGCCAGCTTCTTGCCGTCGAGACCGATGGCGGCGGTGCTTTCGATATTCAGGAATTTCGAGGGAGCGGCCGCCTTATACTCCTCGTAGAGCGCGCTATCGACTTTCTTCAGCTCTTCGCCGGCAAACCGATCCTTGGCATAGCCAAGGCCGGGGCCGCCGACGAGGCCGGCGGAGAGCATGCCGATGCCGCCCATGATGGACATCGCGACCGCGCCAGTCTGCGGGAAGCGATCACCGACGACCGCGAGCATCGTGGGCCAGAAGAAGGTCTTGCCGACTGCGTAGATCCCGAGGGCGACGAGAGCCATGCCGAAGGTGTGCATGGTGCTGGCGAGGTTCAGGCCGATGCAGGCCAGGACGGAGCAGACGAAGAGCAGACCCACGGGTGAGAGCTTCAAGGTGCGCTCGATAAAGTGCGCACAGAAACGCAGGCCAAACATGATCGCCGAGGTCCAGAGGAAGAGATACTTGCCTTGTTCCGAGGTGAAGAGGTTGCCGGTGATATTCTGAATCCAGCCGTCCGTGCCGAGTTCCACCGCGCCGACAAGGGCGTGGGTGATGAAGAGTATGAAGAGCAGCACGGAGCCAATGGAGAACTTCGTGATCGCGGCGACGCCGACGAGGAGCAAACCGCCGATGATGTAACCGATCATGTCGCCATTGCCGGTACCTTTGAAGATGTCCGCAAAAAACTTCGACAGGAGAAAGCAAGCCACGGCGGCGCCGAGGATCCCGACGGCTTTGAACATTTCGGAGAAGGTGGCACCCTTCTCGGCCGCTTCGGATTTCGGAAACTTCTGCCCCATGAACATGATGCCGTAGAGCACGGTCGGGATGAGATAGAGCGCGAGCTGCATCTTCCAGTTCAGCTGCATCTTGTCGTCCAGGATCCAGCCCGCGACGACGCCGAGGATCATGCCTGCCGGCCAGCTCGCGTGCAGGATGTTCAGGTAATGGGTGCGATTCTTCGGGTAGAGGGTGGCGACCAGCGGATTGGCGACCGCTTCGAGCGTTCCATTTGCGAAGGCGAAGATGAACATGCCCCAGAAGAGGAAATTGTAGGCATTCTCCGGCGTGCTCGCGGCGAAGGTCACGAAGGCCGAGAGCACGTGGCAAAGCAGCGCGGTGAAGACCAGCTTGCCGTAGCCAATCTTGTCCACGATGACGCCGCCGATGATGATACCGAAGCAGAAGCCGGAGAAGCCGGCGCCGCCGATGGCGCCGAGTTGCGCGCCGGTGAAGCCAAATTCCTTGGCCCAATTATCGAAGATCCCGCCGCGGATGGCGAAACCGACGCCGGCGGCGAGGATGGCCATGAATCCGGCCCAGAGGAGCCGGCTGGCGTTAGGTGCGATGCCTTCTGTTTTTGCTGACATGTTTGTTGGGTGGGTGGGTTAGGTTTTGGTTGGTGTCTTCCACTCCGACCGGATGCGGAGCTGCAGGGGAATGGGGAGGAGGAGGAAGAGTTACTGGGTGAACGCGGGGAGTTTCACGATCTTGCCGCCAGCCAGCGCGGATTCGTGGGCGCAAAGGCCGACGCACGTCCAGTTTGCGGATTGCTTCGCGTTGGGAAAGGGGTCGCGCTTTTCCACCAGGGCGCTGACGAACTCGTGCACGAGGTGCGGATGCGATCCGCCGTGGCCAGCGCCTTGGGTGAAGCTGAGGTGCGCTTTCTTGCCTTTGCCGCCATAGACGCCGCCGGTAGTGAAGGGCTGGATCGGCTTGGGCAGACGCTTCGCAAAATCCGGCGTCCTGATCAGCTTCGGGATCTTCGACTCGGGTAGCTTGGCCGTGTGCATCACGAGCGGCTCGTGTTCGATGAGCGGCCACTCGACGGAGGCCTTGCTCCCATAGACGTCGATGCTTTCCCGATACTGCCGCGCAGTGTCGAAGAGGCTCCGGATGACGCGCGCCGAAACATCGCTCCCGGCAAACTTCACGTGCGCCGTCTCGACCGCAAAGGGCGAGCCGTAATGCTTGATGAGTTCCTTGCGCACGGTGCCGCTGCCGAAGCAGCTCACATATTCCGCGGGCTTGCCGATCATCGCCGCGACCGGCCCGACGCAGTGCGTCGCGTACCACATCGGCGGGAGGCCGGGCCAGTAGTTCGGCCAGCCATCCATGTCCTGCTGATGGCTCGCCTGCACGAACTGCAGCTTCCCGAGTTTGCCCGTGTCGAGCAGCTCCTTCATGAAGAGATACTCGCGCGCATACACGACCGTCTCAGCCATCATGTACTTCAGGCCGGTCTTCTTCACGAGTTCCACGATCTGCTTGCAGTCCGCGACGGAGGTCGCCATCGGCACCGTGCAGGCCACGTGTTTGCCTGCTTTCAGCGCGGCGATGGACTGCCAGCCGTGATCCGGGATGGGCGAGTTGATGTGGATCGCGTGCACGTTCGGATCCTTGAGCAGATCCTCGAACTTCGTGTAGCGCTTCTCGATCCCAAACGCATCGCCGACGGCATCCAGCTTCGCCTGTGTCCGCTGGCAGATCGCATACATGTGGGCATCCGGGTGCCGCTGGTAGATCGGGATAAACTCTGCGCCAAAACCGAGGCCGACGATGGCGATGTTGACTTTGCCTTTTGGCATGAATGAGAAGCGATGAAGGGGACTGCGCGCCCGCTGGGGATCGAGCGGCGGGCATGTCAGCGGGCACGCCGGAGGGTGTCAACGCTCAAGTGTGCCGGCGCTCTTCCGCCGTTCGCCGCACGCGAAAAGGTCGTGGTTGGTCCCAAAACTTCTCCGCCATTCGAACTTCGCAATGTGGCGAGTCGCGGCGTTATTTTTCCTTTTCCAGAGTCGTCGCGATGATTCGCAGCAGGTCGGCGACTTTGTACGGTTTGGTGAGGTAGCCGCTGGCGCCCTGGGCGAGCACGGCTTCGACGCGTTCGCTGAGCGCGTTGGCGCTGAGCATAATGACGGGGATGCGCGCGAGCGCGGGATCGGACTTGAGGGTGTGGAGGATTTCTTCCCCGGGCATGTCGGGAAGGTTGAGATCCAGCAGGATGAGGTGGGGCTGATTGGCGCGGGCGAGTTCCAGCCCGAGGCCGCCGCGGATTGCGGTCAGCAAGCGATACTCCGGCCGCATGGCCAGTACGCGCTCGACCAGACGGATGTTCAGTTCCTGATCCTCGATATACAGGATCGTGCGTTGCGTCGGCATGTCCGGGCGGTCCGAGCCGCCTGCGGTGGCTTTGAGCGGGGGCTGCGGGAGGACGATACGGAAAGTGCTGCCGTGATGTTCCACACTTTCTGCGTCGAGCTCGCCACCGAGTGCGCGGACGACGCTCCGCGAAAGGGCGAGGCCGATCCCGGAACCTTCGATATTCATGCCTCCCGCGCCACAGCGTTCGAAAGGCAGGAAGAGTCGCGCCAACTTTTCCGGCGCGATGCCGATGCCGGTGTCGGCGACGGAGATGCAGACAGACTGATCGCGCTGGTTGCGGACGCTGATGGTCACCTTGCCGCCGGAGCGGTTGTACTTCACGCCGTTGGAGAGAAGGTTCTGAAAGACTTGGGAAAGGCGCGGGCGATCGGCAAAGACTTCGCGCGAGTCCTCGCCGGAAGGATCGAGGATGATCTCGACGCCATGTTCTGCGGCCACCGCTTGTGCGCACTCGCGCATCTCGCGCAGGAATGGCGCGACTTCGATCGGTTCCGGCGTGAATGAGGTGTGGCCGGATTCGAGGCGGGAGATGTCGAGCACCTCATTGATGAGCGAGAGCAGATTGCGGCCGGCGCGCGAGATGTGCTCGATGCTCTCGGTCTGGCTCGGCGTCGGGCTGTCGATCTCGAGGAGCTGGGCAAAGCCGAGGATGGCATTGAGCGGGGTGCGCAGTTCATGGCTCATGCGCGAGAGGAATTCCGTCTTCGCGCGATTGGCCCCTTCGGCCTGCGCGATGGCGAGGCGGATGCTCTCTTCGGCCCGTTGCCGTTCGATCGCCGCGCTGAGCACATTGGCGACGGACTGGAGGAAAAAGACATCGTCCTGCGTGAAGGTGCGCGGTTGCTGCGAAAAAGCCGCGAGGACGCCGATCGGTTCATTTCCCGCCTCGATGGCCACGGTCACGCCGCTCCGCGCTCCGCTGACCCGGGCTTCGTCAGAGATCTGGAAGCGTGTCTCCGCGTGGCTGTCCTCCATGATCACCGGGCAGCGCACGATGAGCGTGTAGCCGGATTGCGAATTGAGCCCGCCCGAAACGCGCGTCATGGACGGGTCGGGCCAGCCAGCCTCGGCAAGCGCACGGAGTTCGCTCTGGCCCGGGGAGACTTCGAGGATCGAGCAATAATCGATGCGCAGCGTGGAACGCACGACCCTCGCCGCTTCCGAGAGGAGCACCGGGAGATCCACTCCGCTGAGCGCGCGTTGGCCGAGCACGGAAACCATCTCCTGCTGAAGGGCGCGATCTTTCAGCTCCGCGTAAGCACCCGCGAGCTCCGCGGTGCGCTCGGCGACGCGCGTCTCGAGGTGATCGTTGCCCCGCGCGAGTTCCTCCTGCGCGGCGCGCTGCGCGGTGACATCGGCAAGGAAGCCGACCATGCGCCCGAAGTGCCCGAGCCGATCGAGGAAGAAGTAGCCGTTCGCCGAGATGACGATCTCGCGCTGATCCTTGCGCCAGACGCGGAACTCCAGCCGGAAGGGATCGCGGGTCGAGACCACACGCTTGATCTCGTTGTCGAAGCGTTCGAGATCCGCGGGCTGGACGAGCTGGCGGAAGCGATCGAGCCCGCCCTGCATCTCGCTCATGGTAAAGCCGAGGAACTTTTCGATGTCGCCCGCGTAGGTGATGTCGTTCGAGAACGAGTTCCAGTCGAAGAGCAGTTGGCCGCTCGCCCGGATCGCGGCGTCATAGCGATTCGTCCACTCGATGCGCGTGATCTCCTCCCGCTTCCGTTCGCTGATGTCGCGCATGATCGTCGAGACGAACTCGACGCTGCCGTCCGGCGCGGGGTGGGTGAGGATGACCTGCGAGACGGGGATCTCGCTGCCATCGCACCGCAGCACCGCGGTCTCCCCTTTCCAATAGCCATCGCGCGTGGCGGCCGGGATGCCGATCTGCGCCACGATCTCGTAGGCCCAGGCGGGATGAATCTCCTGCAGGTGCGCCGGCAGCGCATCGCCGCGCGAGAGGCTGAGCAGCGCGCGGCCGGCTTGATTCAGGTAAGTCGTCCGCCCATCCGGGCTCATCATGCCCACGAAATCCGTGGTCGCCTCGAGGATGCGGGCGAAGCGTTCGCGGTCGCGATTCGCGGGCGCGATCTCACGCGCTGGCTCGGTCTTCGGGGATCGCTTGCGGGCTGGTTTGGGCATTGCAGGAACGAGGTGGCGAGTAGTCAGTGGCCAGTCATCCAATTGCGCAAGCGCTGATCGTCGCCCGATGGCAACTCCGGGCGCGGCCTCGTCACTCCGGAAGCTCGCGCCCGCGTGTCTCCGGGCCGAACCAGACGAGGAACATTCCGACCACGTAGATCGCCGCCATGACGGATGCGGCCTTCGGGAAGCTGTTGTCGAAAATCTTCATCAGATTCGCCGTCTGCATCCCGCCGACGGCGGCGATGATCCGGCCGAAATTGAAGGCGAAGCCCTGGCCCGTGGCGCGCACGGCGGTCGGAAAAAGCTCGGGCAGATAGAGCGGGAAGAATCCGTAGAAGGATGCCGTCATCGCGCCGGCTACGAAGGTGCAGAAGAGGAAGTAGCCATTGTAAGCCGTATTCGTCTGGTAAAGCAGCAGCGCGGCGCCGATCGAGAGCACGCAAAGGATCGCGTAGGTCTTCCGCCGCCCGAAGCGACCGGCGGCGAGGGCCGCGCCCATGGTGCCGACGATGGCGCCCATCGAGAGCCAGAAGAGCGTCCACTCCTTCGCATGTGCGGCGGGATTCGGCTCGAGCTGCACCACCCAGCGCGGCGCCCACTGCGTGGAGCCCCACGTGCCGAGCAGCGCGACCGCCGCGAGGCCCGCGCCGAAGATCATCATCCGCACGATCTGCCGGCCCTCCCCGGCCTTCAGGGAACCTGCGAGTTCCGCCCGCCCGACATACTTCCGCGCCGGATACAGATAGCCGAACAACGCGATCGTCAGCCCCACGAGCGTCACGCCGAGCGCCGCGAGCGCGCTGACGCCCGCCGGCGACCACGCCCAGATGATCCCGAGCGCGGCGATGCTGCCGATGAGCACGCCCCAGAGGTCCACATTCGACCAATGCGAAGTCGCGCCTCGATCGCGCTCCGCCTCCCATTTCGCCGACTCCGGCACGGACATGCGGATGAAGAAGATGAGCAACGCGGGGAACGCGCCGCTGATCATGAGCAGGCGCCAGGCGGAGTTCGAAATGAGCTTGGCCGTCATCTCGGGGGAGACGCCGATGCCGAGCAGCATCGATTCGGCGCTGCCGATGAAGCTGAGCATCACCATGCTGAGCAAGGCCACGAGCAGGTAGCCCACATTGGCCGCGGCACCGATCAGTCCCGCCGTGAGCGCCCGCGATTTCCCGGGCCAGATCTCATTCACGAGCGCAACGCCCAGCGACCACTCGCCGCCCATCCCGAGCGAGGCGACGAAACGCAGCGCGGCGATGTGCCAGGCCTCGGTCGCGAAGCCGCACAGACCGGTGAAGATCGCATATGTGAAGATGCTGATCGACATCGCGCGCACGCGACCAATTTTGTCGCCGAGCCAGCCAAAGAGCACGCCACCACTCGCCGCGCCGACGAGGAAGACGGCGATGATCGCGCCGAACCATTTCGCCGCATCGGTGGGCGCGGAGGTCGGGCCGAGGAGGTCGGTGAGCGCGGGCTGGCCGATGAGCGGAAAAAGGCCCATCTCGAAGCCATCGAACATCCAGCCAAGGATCGCGGCGACGAGAGTGAGGACGCGCTGGCGCTGGGTGGGGGCAGGGGAGTGCACGCGCCGTGCGTAGCAGACGACGCGGCGCGAAGCTTCAAAAAATTTGCACGCCTACTTTGCGGAGAACGCGAAAACCGTGGTCGAGCGGAAGGTCTCTCCCGGACGCAGCACCGTGGTCGGAAACTGCGGACGATTCGGCGAGTCGGGATAGTGCTGCGTCTCAAAGCACACGCCAGCCTGCGGGCCGTAGCTCGCGCCGCCGCGGCCGGCGAGACCTTTCAGATAATTGGCCGTGTAGAGCTGCACCCCCGGCTCGGTGGTCGAGACGCGCATGGTGCGGCCACTCGCCGGATCGTGCAGCTCGGCGACGAGCGTCAGATCGCCCGGTCGCACGTGGTCGATCACGTAGTTGTGATCGTAGCCATTCACGAGCCCCTCCGCTTTCAGCGCCTCCAGATCGCGCCCGATGGGCTTCCTCGAGGTGAAGTCGAGTGGCGTGCCTTTCACCGAGGCGATCTCGCCGGTCGGGATGAGGTCGCGATCCGGCACGGTGTAGCGCGAGGCGTGCAGCCGCAGTTCGTGGGTGAGGACGTCGCCGCCGCCGGCGAGGTTGAAGTAGGCGTGATTGGTGAGGTTGATGACCGTCGGCTGATCCACGGCGCGGGCTTCGTATTCGATGATGAGTTCGTTCTTATCCGTGAGCGAATAGAACACGCCGACCGCGAGATCGCCGGGATACCCTTCCTCTCCATCTTTTGCGATGTAGCTGAAGCCCACGCACCAGGGCGCGATGGGTTGCGTTTCCCAGTTCCGCTGCCCAAATCCCCGCACGCCACCGTGGATGTGATGCTTCCCATTCTTCGCGAGCACGACCTCTTTCCCATCGAGCGTGAACTTCCCATGCGCGATCCGGTTCGCATAACGCCCGACCACATTGCCGAATCCCGGATGCCCCTCCAGGTACCGCGCCGGCTCGTCGAAACCGAGCGTCACGTCGGCCAGCTTACCGGCGCGATCGGGTACGGACAGCTCGATCAGCGTCGCGCCCCACGTCATCACGCGCGCCCGCATTCCGTGGGCGTTGGTGAGCGTGAAAGCTTCGACGGTCTCGCCGTCGGGAGTCTTCGCCACCGTCTCGCGGATGACGGGAGCTGCGGCCGCGTGCGACGGCCAGAGGGGGGATGAGGCGAGAGCGACGAGGAGGAGCAGGGGAAGTTTCATGAGCGTGGGAGGATGGGAGGCATCATCGGAAATATACCGGCTCCCGTCGAACCCGGAGTCGTGACCGCGCAGTGCGTCCGATGTTTCTGTTTCCCGCGTCACGCGGCCGCGGGTAGCTTTGCCGCCATGAACTTCCCCGCGATCTTCCCCGCCGCGTTGTCGCTCTTCCTCGCGAGCTCCGTATTCGCTGCCGATCCAGCGGCCAAGCCGAAGCCAGGCGCCACTGAGCCGCCATCCGCTGGCTGGCCCGCTCCCGAGACCGTCGTCGCCGCGATGAAGAAAGCCGCGTCCGCGATGCGCACGGAGGTCGCCTTTGCCGGCGGCTACGCCTGGGCGTGGCCAGTGGATCTGAGCACGGCGCGCGCGGAGAATCGCACGTCACCGACCGTCATTTCGATGCAACCGCCCGGCACTCCAGCCGTCGGCCAGGCCCTGCTCGAAGCGTATGTCGCGACCGGCGATCGCCTTTTTCTGCAAGGAGCCAGGGAGGCCGCACAGGCGCTGATGTGGTGCCAGATGGCGAGCGGCGGATGGCCCGGCGAGTTTGACTTCGATCCGCGCGAGGCGCGCAAGCATCACTTTCGCCGCGACCTCGAAGCGGGCGACACCGATCCCGGCAAACGTCACGGCCTCTCCACGCTCGATGATCGGAAGACGCAGGCCGCACTGCTTTTCCTCCTCGAGCTCGCGCACCACGAGGCGACGAAAAGCGATCCCGCGGTGCGGGCGGCGTTGAAGTTCGGACTCGACGGTCTCCTCGCCGCGCAGGCGCCGAATGGCGGATGGCCGCAACACTTCCGAGGCGCCGCGGACGCCACGGCGCCGGTGACGAAAGCGAAGATCAACGCGCAGTGGCCGCGCGTGTGGCCGAACGTGAACTACATCGACTTTTACACGCTCAATGACGGGAATCTCTTCTGGGTGGTGAAGCTCCTCCTGCGCGCTCACGAACTGGAAAAGGACGAGCGCTATCTCGCGGCGGCGAAGAAGGCCGGCGAGTTTCTGCTCCTCGCGCGACTGCCCGCGCCGCAGCCGGTCTGGGCTCAGCAGTACAACCGCGAGATGGAGCCGGTCTGGGCGCGGAAGTTTGAGCCGCCGGCCGCGAGTTCGGTGGAAAGCTTCGGTGCGTTGAAAACACTGCGCGAGCTGTGGATCGCGACTGGCGATGCGAAGTGGGTCGAGCCGCTGAAGCCGGCCCTGGCGTGGTTTGCAAAGACGAAGCTCAAGGACGGTGCATGGGCCCGCTTTTACGAGCTTGGCACCGACAAACCGCTCTACTGCAAGGCCGGGACTTACGAGCTCACGGCGGACGATTCGGATCTGCCGACGCACTACGGCTTCAAGACCGACACCGACTTTCAGAAAGACCTCGACGAACTCGCCAACGACTTCGCCATGGGCCGCGAAGCACTGCTGCG
>JANPIS010000119.1:0-21175 GCA_031425095.1 Chthoniobacteraceae bacterium | reverse complement strand
CTGTGTGAAAACTCTCCCATGAAAGAGGTGTATCTGGAGGTTAAAGGAGCATGGCTTATATCGTTGGATTTGACCGCAAACAGTCCCTGCTCCTGCCGGAGAGTCTGGAGGAATATATCGCGGCGGATCATCCCGTGCGCTTTGTGGATGCCTTTGTCGATGGGCTCAACCTGGCCCGGTGCGGCTTTGACCGCACCCAGCCCAGGGAGACCGGGCGTCCGCCTTTTGCGCCGGGCGATCTGCTGAAGCTCTATCTCTGGGGTTACCTCAACCAGGTCCGCTCCAGCCGGCGTCTGGAGCGCGAGTGCGGGCGTAACCTGGAAGTCATCTGGCTGTTGCGAAAGCTCCAGCCTGATTTCAAGACCATTGCCGACTTTCGGAAGGATAACGCCAAGGCTTTCAAGGCAGTCTTCCGGCAGTTTCACTTGCTCTGCCG
Source organism: Chthoniobacteraceae bacterium (assembly GCA_031425095.1). Classification (GTDB taxonomy): domain Bacteria; phylum Verrucomicrobiota; class Verrucomicrobiia; order Chthoniobacterales; family Chthoniobacteraceae; genus JANNXQ01. Next base: position 20,739 of record JANPIS010000119.1, on the reverse strand, counting down.
CGATCTGCATCTCTTCGGCCGGGAGCTGGTGGCCATCGATGGGACCAAGCTCAAGGCCGTGAACAACCCGGCCCGCCACTACGATGGCCAGAAGCTCCGGGCGTTGCTCGCGCGCATCGACGCGAAGCTGGAGGAGTTTGTGCAGACCCTGGATCGCGCGGATGGCCAGGAACCTTCTCTGGAGGCGGAGTCCCGGGCGGAAGGCGTCGCGGCGTTGCAGGAGAAGATCGCCGCCTTGCGCGAGCGGCAGGGTCGGTATCAGGAGCTGTTGACGGAGATGGAAAAGAGCGGGGCCATAGAAGTCTCACTGACCGATCCCGACAGCCGGCGCATGCATAAGATCGGAGTGGGTTACAACGGCCAGATCGCGGTGGACGACAAACACAAGCTCATCGTCGCGCAGGAAGTCGTCAACGAAGCGACCGATCACGGGCAACTGGCGACGATGGCGCAGGCGGCCAGGAAAGCTCTGGAAGTGGAAACCCTCAAAGCCGTGGCCGACGGAGGTTATTACGATAACGTGACCATCGCCGCCTGCGAGAGCGCGGGCGTGGAAACTTACGTGCCGCGTCCGCACAAAGGCAGCTCCGCCAGCAACGGTCGTTTCGATAAGACCCAGTTTACTTACGACATCGCGGCGGACACTTACCGCTGCCCGCAGGGAATAACTCTGGAAAAGGAAACCGAGTCCTTCAAGCGTGGTGAGAAACATTACTTTTACTCCCATGCGGCCGCCTGCCGGCGCTGCCTGCACAAGGCGCAATGCACCACCGCGGACTACCGCCGCATCACCCGCTGGCATGGCGAAGCGGCGCTCGACCGCATGCACGCGCGGGTGGCGGCGGCCCCGGAGTTGATCGCGCGGCGCAAGGCCCTGGTGGAGCATCCCTTCGGCACGATCAAGTTCTGGAGCCACCAGCAGGCCTTCCTGATGCGGGGCCTGGAGAAAGTGCGCGCCGAGTGGAGCCTGAGCACGCTCTGTTATAACATCCGCCGCGTGCTGAAGATTGTGGACTTTGAAAAGCTGCTGGAGGCAGTGCGCCGCCGCGCCGCGCGCAAATCTGCGCCCTCGGCAGCCCAAGTCCGCCACCCGCGCGTGCCATGTCGCATTTTCGCTTTCTGCCCTTCATCCCAGCGTCTGCGCTCCAAAATGCAGAGGAAACCCCGTGCGCACGATTGGGCCAGAAGGACCGCGGAGTTTTCACACAGTCTCAGAGTTTGGGAACGAGGGGGCAATCGGAATGAATGAGCGACGTTCCAACTGCGGGCTCCTATACCTCTAACGCTCGCGCTTGCACCGGGATTGGCACGAGCATGAAGACCACTACTCTCCGTTTCGCTCTGGTCCTTTCCCTTCTTTTCCCCGCCGCAGTGCGGCTGGGCGCGCAGGAGGCCGCGCGCGGGCCGGGTGCGGAGAAGCTGGAGAACTTTCTCAAGAAATTCCCGGCGAGCGACGCGAACAAGGACGGCAAGCTGCCGGCGGAGGAGGCGAAGGCGTTTCGCCAGAAATCCGAAAGCAAGCAGCAAGCTCGGGCGGACGCGCCGAAGCGCGCGGGCACGGAGCGGCTCGCACCGACGCATGCGGATGTGGCTTACGGGGAGGATCCGAAGCAGGTCTTCGACATCTGGCTGGCGAAGGCGGACGACGGGAAGCCGACGCCGCTGTGCCTGTTCATCCACGGGGGCGGGTTTCGTGGCGGCGACAAGGCGGTGTCGGGGCCGGCGGTGCAGGAGTTCCTGGACAAGGGGATCTCGTTTGCCTCGCTGAGCTATCGTCTCAGCGAAGGCGGGAAGAATCCGTATCCGATCGCGATGATGGATTGCGCGCGGGCGCTGCAATTCATCCGCAGCAAGGCGGGGGAGTGGAACCTGGATGCGACGCGCGTGGCGAGCCACGGCGGCTCGGCGGGCGCGGGCATTTCGCTCTGGCTGGCGTTTCATGAGGATCTGGCGAAGCCGGACGCGATCGATCCGGTGGCGCGGGAGTCCACGCGGCTGGTGGCGGCGGGGACGACGAACGGGCAGTCCACCTATGACATGCGAACGTTCCGCGAGTGGTTCGGCGTGCCGAACCTGGCGCCGCACCCGGCGCTGAAGGATTTCTACGCGGTGAAGAGCGACGCGGACTGGGACTCGGAGCGGGTGCAGAAGCTCGCGCACGACGCCTCAGCCATCACGCACCTCACGACGGATGATCCGCCGGTGTATATGGTCTATAAGGCGGGAGACGTGCCGGTGACTGCGTCCACGAGCGAGGGCGCGTGGGTGCATCACATCCGGCTCGGCCAGAAGCTCAAGGAGGCGATGGAGAAGCTGGGCCTCGAATGCACCGTGACGCAGGGCGGCGAGGAAAAGATGCACGAGTTCCTCATCGGCAAGCTCAAGGCTGGGAAGTGAGAGCAAACTGCTCCGCGATTACTGGAGCACCTGGCCGAAACCGATGTCGTGACCGTCGAGGTCAAACGTGGCGCGCTTCTCCGGCGCATCCTCCGGGGCTCAGCCGCTTTTCCGATGGTTCCGGGAGTTACTCTCGTGCCTCGCTCCGCCCCCGGCAAATTTCGCGAACCTTCCGGGTGCGGGGCGAACTTTCATCCGAAACTGCCCTTCACTTGATGCCACTCGGGTCAGCCACGGATGGACACGGATGAAACACGGATGCGGAGTGGGGCCGATTCGCCAGTCGCCCCGGTATGGCTTGGAACGGATTGCCATCTCATCCCTCGCGCACACTGCGCCAACCGACTCTCCATCCGTGTTTCATCCGTGTTTCATCCGTGTCATCCGTGGCTCCACTGCATCGCTTCGGCGAAGAATACGAGGACGAAGGACGAGGACGATTACGAGGACGAGCCTCCGCCTTTCCCTACGAGCCGGGGCCGCCACCCTGCATGCCCTTGATGATCTCGATCAGCGGCATGAAGAGCGCGATGACGATCGTCCCGACGATCAAGGCGAGGACGACGATCATCACCGGCTCGAGGAGTGAGGTGAGGCCATCGACGGCGTTGTCCACTTCGTCGTCATAGACTTCGGCGATCTTCAGCAACATCTCGGGGAGCTGGCCGGTCTCTTCACCGACATCGACCATCGAGATGACCATGGGCGGGAAGACGCCGCTCGCCTCGAGCGGGCTGACGATCGATTCACCCTCTTTCACGGCGTCGTGCACCTTCGTCACGGCGTCGGCGATGATGACGTTGCCCGCGGTCTCGCGGGTGATGTTCAGCGCCTGGAGGATGGGGACGCCGCTGGTGACGAGGGTGCCGAGGGTGCGGCTGAAGCGGGAGATCGCACTCTTGCGGAGCAGATCCCCGAAGAGCGGCGCCCGGAGGAAGAGGCTGTCGAGAAAGGCGCGGCCTTTCGGATTCCGCGAGAGCATCGTCCAGCCAACGCTGATCGCGACAAAAACGAAGATCGTCGCGATGAGGTTTGGAAAGAGCGGCCAGAACATCTTCTTGATGAGATCGCTGGCCGTCATCACGTATTCGGTGATGGCCGGGAGCGGCTTGCCGTTGAGCATCTCGGCGAAGATCTGTTTGAACTTCGGCACGATGAACGCCAGCAGGAAGAGCATGATCAGCACAGCGATGATGAGCACGATCACCGGGTAGGCCATCGCCGCGAGGACTTTGTTCTTCACCTTCTGCGCCTTTTCCTGGAACTCCGCGAGGCGCACCAGCACGAGTTCGAGCACGCCGCCGAGTTCACCGGCCTTCACCATGTTGATGTACAGTTTGTTGAAGGTGCGCGGATGCTGCGCCATCGCTTCGGAGAAGGTGCTGCCGCCCTGCACGCCATCGGCCAGCGCATTGATCGTCGTGCGCAGCGAGTCGTTCTTCTCCTGCTTGGCCAGGACGGTGAGGCTGCGAAGGAGCGGCAGACCGGCGTCGATGAGCGTCGCGAGTTGACGCGTGAAGATCATCAAAGTCTTGGAATCGACCTTCTTCTGAAAAAGCGTGATCTTCGTCTTTTTCTTCGCCGCGGTCGGCGCCTTTACTGCCTTGGCACCCTTCTTGGCGACCTTCGCTACTGGCGCACCCTTGCCTTCCTCAACCACACTGGTCGGAAAAAAGCCGGACTGACGGAGCTGACCGACGGCCTCATTCGACGTGCCGGCTTCGATGATTCCTGTGGATTCCTGTCCGCGCGAATCGAGCGCGACATAATTATAGCGGGGCATATGGGGGTAAAAGTTCCTAAGAGTGCTGGAGAGACTGAAATTAGGGCGCGAGGCAAAAAGTGAAAGTGGAAAGTGAGTGGCGGAGGCGAATCAGAGCGCAGAACGGTGAGAGCTGCCGCCCCTCTTCCGCTATCGGGCGAACTGCGGATGGGCCGCCAGCCGCGCAAAGTCTGCGGGCGTGATCGCGCTCCCGTCACCAGCGGCGGCACGGAGCGGAGCGCCCCGCGTGGAACGCCCGACTCGCGTGAGCCAGGCGGCGTCGAGCGGGTCGTCCAGCAGGCCTAGTCGGTTCGCGGCGACGGTCGTCTGATCCTTCTCGCCGGTGGCCCCGCCGCGCCCGACGAAAAATCCCGCGAGCAACCATGTGACCCGAACAGCGGTCGAGCGCGTATAGTTCGAAAGCATGCACTCCACTTCACTCCCGACTCTCTCGCGCAACGCCGTGAAATGCTCCAGCGTCCAGAGCTCAGGATTCGCCCGCGGCGAATATGGATCATAGAAAATCGCCTGTGGCTGTGCGGCTCGCGCCAGGCTTTCGCGGAAATCTCCGTGGTGTACCAACCAGCGCAGGGCACGAATCTCGTCGCGCCATTCTCCACACTTCAGCAGTGCGTCCACCGCTGCAGTCCACGGCGCCACGTAGCCGAGCTCCGCGGCCTGCGTGCGGGCAAAGGCCAGCGGGGCGAGCGTTCGATCGAAGCTGTGTATTTCCACGGGAAGCTCGGCCGCGGCCATTGCCTCAAGAGCAGCGATCGCATTCGCCGCGGCCCCAAGTCCGACGTCCCAGACGACAAAGGGCCTCGTCGCCGCATGCGCTCGTTCGACGAGCCGCTGCCCCTGCACATGCAGTGCGACCGCTTCCTGCATCGGCCCGATCACCGGGTGAAACATCTCGCCGCACACGAGTGAGCGCACGCTGCGGGCGCCGGATTGCACGGTCACCAATTCAAAATCGGACACATCGCCTTCAGAAGTCACAGCGGACCCTACGCATCTGCTATCGGCTTCGGCAATCGATGTGCTACCCTTCCTCGCGAAATCCTTGAAAGACTCAGGCGAACCCACGCTCACTCTTCCGCGCGTCGCTCCAGTGATGGTGCTCCCGAACGCCCTGCTCTTCCCCAATTCGCTGCTCCCGCTCTTCATTTTCGAGGAGCGCTACCGTGAGATGCTGAAGTGGGTGCTGGCGGAGCAACGAGTCTTTTGCATCGCGCAGGCCAAGCCGGGCGTGGATGACGTGCGCACGACCGACGACTTCCACCAGACCGGCGGGCTCGGGCTCGTCCGCGCCTGCGTGGGCCATGAAGACGGCACATCGCATCTCGTGCTGCAGGGGCTGGCGCGGGTACGCTTCACCGGTTTCGTTCAAGAGACGCCGTTTCGCATCGCCGAGCTGCGGGAGCTGCCCTCGGAATCCTCCGGCGATCAGAACTGCGAAGCGCTCGTCGCCAAGGTGCTGGCCGTCTGCGCGCAACTTCGCGCGTCCGGGACGCCGGTCCCGGAATCGTTCGACCAGCAGCTCGCGCGGATCGACGATCCTTCCGTGGTCGCGGACGTCGTCGCGCATGCTTTCCTGCAGGATGGCAGCCGGCGACAGGCGGTTTTCGATGAGTTGCGCGTGGCCGAACGGCTGCAGCTGCTGATCTACCACCTCTCGATCGAGATGCAGTAGCGGCGGGATTACTTCGGCTGCGTCGGCGGGAAAAGGCGCGCGTGCTCTTCGATGAGAAAGCGGTCGGTCATCCCGGAGAGATAGTCACACACGACGCGCGGCAGGCCGTCCTTCTCGACGCGCCGGGCGGTGGTCTTGCCGAGGAGAGTGGCATCGGCGAGATAGGCGCCGAAGACTTCGCGCAGCATCGCACACGCGCGCTGGTTCGCGCCCGCGACGCGGGGATGGAAGTAGAGATTTGCGTAGAGGAATTTCCGGAGCTCGCGATTTCCGCGGAGCAATTCTGCGCTGTAGCGGATCAAGGGGCTGGCCTGAGTTCGCACGGCCGATACCGTCGTGACCCCGGCCTCTTCGATGAGCCGCGCGCTGGTCGTGATCACGTCCCGCACTTCACGATCGATGATGCAGCGGATGAAGTAGGCGTGCAGTTCCTTGCCGGTGAGATTCGGAAAGCTGTCGCGCGCTTCCTCATGGCTCGCCTGCCACACGGCGAGTGTGCCGAGTTGCTCCGGGGTGATGAGGTGGAAGTCGAGGCCGTCGTCGAGGTCGTGGCTGTAGTAGGTGATCTCGTCCGCGAGGTTCGCGATCTGCGCCTCGAGCGAGGGGCACGCGTGCCGCATTCCGCCGAGCTCGGCTGGCGAGTCGTAGAACTTCGCGTGCTTCTGCAGTCCCTCGCGCACTTCCCACGAAAGATTGAGCCCGGGGAACTCCGGGTACTTCGTCTCGACCAGCTCGACGATACGCAGGCTCTGGTGGTTGTGGTCGAAGCCGCCGTGGTCGCGCATCAGTTCGTCGAGCGTCTCTTCGCCGGAGTGCCCGAACGGCGCGTGACCGAGGTCGTGGGCCAGCGCGATGGTCTCGGCGAGATCTTCATTCAGCCCAAGTGCGCGGGCGATGGTGCGACTGATCGACGCGACTTCGATGGTGTGCGTGAGGCGGGTGCGCAGGTGATCGCCGGTGCCGTTGAGAAAGACCTGCGTCTTGTATTCGAGCCGGCGAAAAGCGCGGGAGTGAATGACTCGCGCGCGGTCGCGCTCAAAGGCTGTGCGGTGCGGATGCGCGGGCTCCGGATGCTCGCGGCCCGCGGAGTCGCCGGAACGCTGCGCGTACGGCGCGAGCGTGGCGCGTTCGAGCTCCTCTTTCTCAGCGCGATTCCGGATCATCTCGTTCGACCTGGGCCAGGAATTCCGCTGCGAGCCGGCGACGTTCGCCGCGCGCTCTCGCCCGCACGACGAGCATATCGAAAAAGGCGAGCAGCACGGCGAGCAGCGTGACCCAGGCACACGCCCCCCAATACACGAGGAAAAGCCACGGGCGCTCGCGCAGCCAGCCATCGAGAAAAGTGGCGCCCGCGAAGAGCAGCACCAGCGCCGCGAGCACGCTGTAAAACATGATCTGGCGCCGGGCGTGTTGCTCGCGGATCAGCCCTTTCGAGATCTGGATGATGAGCGGAGCGATCTTCACGGATGGGAGGCCTCGCGCTTCATCGCTGCACCCCGCCGAGGGTCGTGGATAGACGCAGGATCGCGCGCGATTTGCTCAACGGGAACAGACACGCGCCATAGATGGCGATCGAGATGAAGCCGGCCTCGAAGAGCGCCTGATCGTGGCGCACATCGTCCGAGAGCAGACGGATGAGCACGAGACCGAAGGCGGCGATGACGAGGACGATCACCGCGATGAGAAAATAGCGCGCCCACGCGCGGCGCTGCCAGACGCAGACGATGAGCACCGTCGTCCACAAGATGCTCCCCACCGCCAACCCGCGAAGCAACGCCACGGGATTCTCCGCGTGCCAGGCGACGGAGCAGAAACCGAGATCGGCAAGGCGCAGGGCAGCGAAGATCCAGATCATCCAGATGCGTCCGGTGTGCTTCAGATGATCACTCACAGAGTGGAAGTCGGTGCTCGAGTCGGGAGCCATACGAAGGCGCAGCTTACGCGACCGGACACCGCGTTCGCTACACTTTCCACGGGTGCCCGTCGCAACCGCAGCCTTGCACCCGCGACCGCGGCCCGCTGCTCTAGCGCGAACTTTCGCACCCATGAGCTCACCCCGCCTGATCTTCGACTGCCACCTCGACCTCGCCATGAACGCGATGGAATACAACCGCGACCAGCGCTGGTCGCGCGAGAAGATCCGGCGCAGCGAGATCGGCGCGACCGACCTGCCTTTCCGCGCGCGCAATACCGTCTGCTTCCCCGAACTACGCCGCGGTCGCTTCGGTATCGTCGTTGCGACGCAGATCGCGCGCTACTCGCCGCGCTTTCACAATCTGCCCGGCTGGCGCAGCCCCGAGCAGGCTTGGGCGCATACGCAGGGCCAGCTCACCTACTACCGCGCGATGGAGGAATGTGGTGAACTCGTGCAGCTCCGCACGTGGGCCGACATCGAGGCGCACGCGACGCGATGGCGCGAGGCGAGCGACGAAGCGGCCCTGACGCTGCCGATTGGCTACCTGCTGAGCCTCGAAGGTGCGGATTCGATCCTGAGCTGGAGGCACCTGGAAAAATCACGCGCCGACGGACTCGTGGCGATCGGCCCCGTGCACTATGGGCCGGGGATCTATGGTCACGGGACGGATGACGAGGGCCCGCTCACGGAGCGTGGCCGCGAGTTGCTCACCGAGATGGATCGCCTCGGGCTCATCCTCGATGTCACGCATCTCTGCGACGAGAGCTTCTGGGATGCGCTGGATCGATTCCGCGGACCGGTGTGGGCGAGCCATCACAACTGCCGTTCACTGGCCAACTGGAACCGCCAGCTCTCCGACGCGCAGATCAAGGCGCTCGTCGAGCGTGGCGCAGTCATCGGCATGTCTTTCGACGCCTGCATGATGGTCCACGGCTGGCAGCCGCGCCGGTCGCGGCCTCAGGACTTCGGGCTGAAGATCGAGAAAATCTGCGAGCATATCGATCACATTTGCCAGCTCGCCGGGAATGCGCGACACGTCGGCATTGGGTCCGATCTCGACGGCGGCTTCGGAGCGGAGCAGACGCCGGAAGACCTCGAGAGCATCGCGGATCTCGTGTCGCTCGCGCCTTTGCTCGCCGAGCGCGGCTACTCTTCAGGCGACATCGAAGGCATCCTGCAAGGGAACTTCCTGCGCTTCCTCCGCGAGCACCTGAAGTAACGCCCTCGCGGCCGCGCTAGGCGAAGAGTTCGCCTTCCCGCTTCGGCGCGGTGAGCCCGAGTTTGCGGTAGGCGGCCGGCATGGCGACGCGGCCTTGCGGCGTGCGCTTCAGATAGCCCTGCATAATCAGGTAGGGCTCGTTCACGTCTTCGAGCGTGCCGGCATCTTCGCCGACCGCGACCGCCAGCGAGTTTGCACCGACGGGGCCTCCGTCGAATTTGTGGATGAGTGCTTCGAGGATGCGCAAATCCATTTCGTCGAAGCCGTCGCGATCGATGTCGCGCATCGTCAGCGCCTGATCGGCGACCTCGCGATTGATGCGATTGCCGGCGCGCACTTGCGCAAAGTCGCGCACCCAGCGGAGCAGATTGTTCGCGATGCGCGGCGTGCCCCGGCTGCGCGACGCGATTTCCAGCGCGCCCGGATCGTCGATCGGGACGCCGATCAGCGCGGCACTGCGGAGCACGATCCGCTGCAACTCGTCCGCCGTGTAATAGTCCAGCCGGCAGGTCATCCCAAAGCGTGAGCGGAGCGGCGCGCTGATCATCCCCTGCCGCGTGGTCGCACCGATGAGCGTGAACTTTGGCAGGTTCAGCCGCACGCTGCGCGCGTTCGGTCCCTGGTCGATGATGATGTCCAGCTTGTAGTCCTCCATCGCCGGATAGAGATACTCCTCGATCGCCGGGGAAAGCCGATGGATCTCGTCGATGAAAAGCACGTCGCCACGTTCCAGCGTGGTGAGCAGCCCGGCAAGGTCGCCGGCCTTTTCGATCGTCGGTCCGCTCGTGTTCTTGATGTTCACGCTCATCGCTGTGGCGAGGATGTAAGCGAGCGTCGTTTTCCCGAGCCCGGGCGGGCCGCTGAGCAGGATGTGCTCGAGCACGTCCCCGCGCTGCTGCGACGCCAGCACCATCAGTTCGAGCCGTTGGCAGACCTTCTCCTGCCCCGCAAACTCGCTGAACATCGGCGGACGCAGGGAAACGTCGAAAGGCGTGTCGGGCGGTTCGGCGGATTGTTTGGCGGGATGGTCGGGCACGGCGCGGAGTCTAGGGAGAGGAGCGCGGAATGATGAATGATGAATTTAGAATTTTGAATGGGCGGGCGCTGCGCTAAAGGTCGCGCACTTTGAATCCAAACGCTTCCGCCACTCCGAACCCTCTGCGCGAAGGGCTCTCCAATCGCCCGATGCCGCAGCCGTGCAATGTGGTGATCTTCGGCGCCTCCGGCGACCTCACCTTCCGCAAGCTCATCCCGGCGCTGTATAATCTCGCGGCGGACGGTGATCTGCCGGCGGCATCCAACATCGTCGGCTTTGCCCGGCGCGAAAAGACGGACGATTCCTGGCGCGCAGAACTGAAGGAGACCACCGCGAAATGCTCGCGCTCCGGCCTGAACGAGCAAATCTGGAGCAGCTTTGGCCCGCGCATCTATTACAATCAGGGCGAATTCGGAAACGCTGCCGCCTACCAGACGCTCGCGCACAAGCTCAATGAGCTGGACGAGAAAAGCGGCACGCGCGGCAACCGGCTTTTCTATCTCTCCGTGTCGCCCACGGATTACGAAGGCATCCTCACCCAACTCGCCGCCGCCGGCCTGAATCAACATCGCCCCGGAGCCTGGACCCGTGTGATCGTCGAGAAGCCCTTCGGCACCGACCTCGCCTCGGCGCACGATCTCAATGAAGTCGTCAGCCGCGTCTTCCGCGAGAAGGACACGTATCGCATCGATCACTATCTCGGGAAGGAGACCGCGCAGAACATCATGGTGCTGCGCTTTGCGAACTCGATCTTCGAGCCGCTCTGGAATCACCGCTACATCGACCATGTGCAAATCACGGCTGCGGAGCCGCTGGGCGTCGAGCAGCGCGGGCCTTATTACGAATCCAGCGGAGCGCTACGCGACATGGTACAGAACCATCTCCTCCAGCTCCTCTGCCTCACGGCGATGGAGCCGCCGACCGATCTCACGGCCGACAGCATTCGCGACGAGAAGGTGAAAGTGATCCGCTCCCTGCGGCAGATGACACCCGCCGACGTCGCGCGGAACGTGGTGCGCGGGCAGTACGCGGCGGGAGCGATCGCCGGCAAGGAAGTGAAACCCTACCGCGCCGAAGATCGCGTGAGCCCCGAGTCGATGACCGAGACCTACGTGGCGCTGAAGGTGAATGTGGACAACTGGCGCTGGGCCGACGTGCCTTTCTACGTCCGCGTCGGGAAACGCCTGCCGAAAGGCGGCACGGAGATCGCCGTGCAGTTCAAGAACGCGCCGAGCGTGCTTTTCAACCTGCCCGACGAACCGCTCGGTCCGAACGTGCTCGTGATCCGCATCCAGCCGGACGAGGGCATCTCCTTGCGCATGCAGTGCAAAATGCCAGGCAACGCGATCCACATCGAACCGGTGAAGATGGACTTCCACTACGGCACGAGTTTCGGCAAAGCCTCACCCGAGGCTTACGAACGGCTGCTCCTCGATGCGATGAGCGGCGACGCGACGCTCTTTGCCCGCCGCGACGAAGTGGAAGGCGCATGGCGCTTCATCGATGCGATCGAGGACGCCTGGCACAAGACGGCCACACCACCGCCGCTTTGCACGTACCCCTCTGGATCCTGGGGACCGAAGGAAGCCGACGATCTGCTCGAGAGCGAAGGCCGAGGCTGGCGCCGGATGTAGTCCGGTCGGATGCGAACACCGCCGGTCAGGCGGGTTCGGTTCCCGACGCGGGCTGTTCGCCGGTCGTCTCGGTGGTCTCAGCCGTGTCGCTCGACACACCGCCCTCAGCCTTCCGGCGCTTCTTCTCTTCCTTCTTGGCCTTCTTCTCCATGTCTCTCCGGCGCGTCTCGAATTGGTAATTTGGCTTGGGCATCGCGGTGATCCTTTCGGGATTCGCTACGGATTGCGAGGGCTCTTCGTGGTTTTTTTCCGTCCCTGCACGGTCGCGGTGAGCTTCGGCGCGGCGGTCGTCACGCCGGAAAGCTGTTGCGCTGCCCGGCGGATCTGCACCTTGGCCGTGGCGTCCGCTGCCGCGGCGGCGTGGCGAGCCAGTCCGGCAGCTACGCCCTTGTACTCCTTCCCGACCTTCACCACCGCACCGGCGAGCACGAGGCCCTGCAGTTTTTCGTAGGCGCGAAGGCGCAGCATGTCTTCGCCACCGGAGGCGGCGTTGCGTGTGCGAAGATTCGCGTGGACGCGCAGGAAGAGCGGCTTGAACTCAAAAGACTCCTTTTCCGAGAGAATGGAGATCAACTCCTCCGACACATAATCCGGACCACGACGCGAAGTGCTGAAAGATGTTTTCATTCCCACCAATCGCAGAAAACCGGGATTTTGCGAGGAAGGCTTTCGCCGATCGCGTTTTTACCGTGCGCCGGGCTGGTCGTTGAGGCGCTTCATCATCGCCGCCTCCATGCGGTCGATGCGCTCTTTGATCAGTGGATCGAGCTTCCGCATCTTCGCGAAGAGCGCCTTGTTGTACGCGCGCTGGGCTTTGTTCGCTTCGTCGTCAGTCACGGCTTCGTCGGCCTTCTGCTTGAGCGCCTGGACTTCCGGGTCTTCCATCGCCTTCACCCTGGCGGTGTCGTACTTATGCTTGTCCAGCTCCTCGGGATCGGTGGAGTTAGTCGGCGGTGGCGGGGCAGTCTTGGAAGCGGTCGATGCAGGTTTGGTGGAGCGCTTGGCGGCTGGCTTTGGAGCTGGCTTCTCGGCGGGAGTGTCGGTGCTCGTGGTCGCCGCCGTCGCCGGGCGATCCGGAGTTTCCGGTGGCTTTGCCGAGGTGCTGGAAGGGCGGGGCTTCGAAGAGGTCCGCGCCGCTGGCTTGGTTGCCGTGGACGTGCGCTTCGCGCGCGGCTTTGGCGTCGGCGCAGGCGTGGGCGTGGGCGTGGGCTTCGGCGTGGGTTTGGGGCGGCGTCCGAAAAGCCGCTGGAAAAACGACGGCTTTTTCTCCGCTGGCTTCGCGACTGCGACCGGCGTCGCCTTTTCCGCAGCTTTGCGCGAGCTGGAGGTAGAAGCCTGCTGCGCAACGGAATGAGGCAGCATCAAACCAAAGATCACCAAGAAGACGGGAACAATTCTGAGCATACGAGTGGGATGGGTCGGGAAAGCAAAAATGTGGATTAGCGGGGAATCTGTCGAGCGCAACCCGGGGTTCGCGGGCGATTCTCCACCACTGGACACAGCGTGACAATCCCAGCCCTCCCACCCTCCCCGCTTCAAATTGATTGCAGCCGCCCCGGAATGATGGAGTCTCTTCTCGCGAATCTCTTGATGGGAACCCAACCCACATCATTCCGCCGCTGCTGGGCGGAGATCGACCTGGCGGCGCTCCGGCACAATGTCGCAATCGTCCGCGCGCAACTCGCGTCGGATGTTTCATTGATGGCTGTCGTGAAAGCCAACGCCTACGGCCACGGCGTGCGCGGCGTCGTTCCGGCACTGGCCAGCAGCGTCGAGATGTTTGGCGTCGCCAATCTCCACGAAGCCCAGGAGGTCCGCAGCTTCGCCGCTCACACTCCCGTTCTCTTGCTCAGCCCAGCGCTGCCCGAAGAACGCGAGGAGATCGTCGCCGCAGGATTTCTCCCTTCGATCTCCAGTGTCGCAGAAGCGCGCGCCTTCGCTGCCCTCGGCGAGGGGCGCAAAGTGCCGGTCCACCTCGTCATCGATACTGGGATGGGGCGGATCGGCGTCTGGGAAGAGGAAGCCGTCGCCGTCGCCCGGGAGATCCTCGCCATTCCCGGACTCGAACTGGCCGGCGTCGCTTCGCACTTTCCCGCTGCCGACGAAGACGCCGCCTTTACGGAAGGACAGATCGCGCGCTTCCAGCACCTCGTCGCTCAGCTCCGCAAGGACGGCGACGTGCGTTTCCTCTCGCACCTCGAAAATAGCGCTGGAGTCATCGGCTTCTCCTCTCATGCGGGAAATCTTGTCCGACCGGGACTGATGCTCTTCGGCAGTTCGCCGATGCCGGAGTTCCAGGGCTACCTCCGCCCTGTGCTCACCTGGAAGACCCGGATCGCCCTGATCCGCGCCGTCGGCGCCGGCCGCAGTGTGAACTACGGCCGCACCTTCACGACGCCCTGCCCGATGCGACTCGCCACGCTCCCGGTCGGCTACGCGGACGGCTACCAGCGCCACCTTTCCAACCGCGGCGCCGACGTGCTCATCCGCGGCCGACGCTGCTCCGTGCTCGGTCGCGTGACGATGGATCAGATCGTCGTGGACGTGACGGCCCTCCCGGAAGTCGCCGTGGGCGAAGAAGTGGTGCTCGTGGGTGCTCAGGGCGCCGAGGAAATCCTCGCCTCGGAACTCGCGGAGAAAGCGGGCACCATCCCGTGGGAGATCTTCACCGGCCTCGGCCGGCGAGTGGAAAGAGTGTATCTGTGATTTCAGATCGCAGATTTGCGCTTTCAGCGTGAAGCTCCGCCGTGCTTTGAATCAGCAGTCCGCCGCTCTCCATCCGTAATCCTCCCGTGTTCCAAATCGTCTTCAATGAAATCAGCGCCGGTGAGATGGCGGCGTTGCCCAAGGAAATGCAGCTCGATCTGCTCGCCGAGTTTCAGTTCCTGCCCGAAGACCTCGAACAGCTAGATGGCGAGAATTTCGGCACGATCGAGCGCGATGGGAAAAAGCTGCGCCGCTTCCGGGCCAAGGACTACCGGATCTATTTCGAGAAATCCGACGAGGGCCTGCTCGTGCACCGCGTGCTGCACAAGAATACCATCCGCGACTTTCTCTTCCGCTCGAAGCTGCCGATGACGGAGGACGATCAACTCGGCCAGCAGAAGGCTTTCTGGAAGCTGATCGACGAAGCCAAACAAACGCGCCGCCAATGAACCTCCGCCTCTGGCTCTGTGTCGCGTCGGGCGTGCTGGTGATCCACATCGGCGTGGTGATGATTTGGGTGAACTTCCAGCCGCGGCCCAAGATGCGGCCTCCGGGGCCGAATGCTTTTCACGCACGTTCGCAGGGCGTGGTAGATCCGAATACGGGTGAGTCGCTCGTGATCCGGGAATTCACGGTAAGCACGCGACTCGCGCCGCCGGACGCGGAGACGCCCGAGGACCAGCCTCGGAAGGCGGAATGAGCCAGCGCTCCACGCGTCCGCTCATACCCGCATGAATCTCTATCCTGACGAAGCGCTCCGGCGCGTCCTCTTCCCAGTCTGCCGCGAGAAGATCTTCCTCGCGCATGCCGCAGTCACGGTGCTGCCGAAGTGCGTCGCGGATGCGGTATGTGACTACACCCGGCGTTCGTCGGAAAACCACCAGGAGTTCGGCGCCGTCCTGGTGGATATCAAAAAAGCGCGCCGGGTCTGCGCGGATCTCATCGGAGCGTCGCCCGACGAGATCGCGCTCCTCGGCCCGACTTCGCTGGGCCTATCGCTCTTTGCCAATGGCATCGCGTGGGCGGAAGGCGACGAGGTGCTGTGCTACCACGGTGACTATCCGGCGAACGTCTATCCATGGATCGACCTCCGCCGCCGCGGCGTCACGGTGCGGTATCTGGAACCATCGGAGCCGGGCGCGATCACGCCGGAACTCGTCGCCGCCGCGCTCACGCCGCGGACGCGGCTCGTGGCTCTGGCGAGCGCGCACTTTTTCACCGGCTACCGCATCGACGTGGACGCGATCGGCCGGCTCCTGCACGAGCGCGGCGTGCTCTTCTCGCTCGACGCGATCCAGACGCTCGGGGCCTTTCCGGTGAATGTCGAACACGTCGATTTCCTCAGCGCGGATGCCCACAAGTGGCTGCTCGGACCGCTCGCGATCGGCATCGTGTATGTGAAGCGGAAGCACTTCGACCTCGTGCGGCCGACGCTGCTCGGCGCGTGGAATGTGATCTCGCCAAACTTCATCGCGCAAGACCGCGTCGAGTTCGTGCCAACGGCCCAACGCTACGAACCCGGCGTGCTGAACGCGGCCGGGATCTACGGGATGCGGGCCGCCGTCGAACTCATCTCCAGCCACGGCATCGACACGGTGGCCGCACGCCTGCTGGAGCTAAAGGCGCACCTCGTCGCGCAACTCGAACCGCTCGGCTTCACCATCCTCGGCCCGAAATCCGGCGCGGATGCGAGCAGCATCACCACCTTCCGTCACGCGACCGCGAGCAGCGCGAAACTCTTCGCGGCGCTGGAGAAGGCAAACATCGTCGGCTCGCTGCGCCACGATCGCGAAGACCGCGACTACCTCCGTCTCAGCCCGCACTTCTACAATACCGAAGCCGAAATCGACACGGTCCTCGGCGTTCTCCGCGCCGCGCTGTAGCCGCCCGCCGCGCTACTTGCTCTTCATCTCGAAGACGCCATCCCACACGCCCTCCGGCGGATTCGTCAGAAGTTCACGGCAGCGGCCGAGAAAGACCTCGGCGAGCGGATCGCCGGGAGCCTGCGCGAGCACTTCCCGCCAGGCCGTCTCTGCGCCTGCAAAATCTCCGGCGCGATAGAAGCGCACGGCTTCCTCGTGGCGCGCGAGCCACGCGGGCTCGGCAGCGTTACGACGCTCTTCCACCACCGTGAACACGGCCACGCCGCGCGTCTTGCCTTTCACCTTGATCAGATCCACCGAGCGCACGACGAACTCCTCGCGCACCAGCGGCTCGACCAGCTCACCGATCACGAGATCGAGGTGATACGACTTCGTCACCCCTTCCAATCGCGACGCGAGGTTCACGGCGTCTCCGATCACGGTGAACTCCTGCTTCTCGAACTCCCCGGAAGCGCCAAGATTCCCGGCAATCACTTCCCCGTGATTGATGCCCATGCCGAAGGCCATCGGCTCGATGCCGCGTCTCGTCCAATCGGCGTTCAACGTCTCCAGCCCACGCCGCATCTCGAGCGCCGTGCGGACCGCCCGGCAGGCGTCGATCTTCAGCCCTTCGGACTGAATGCTCCCCCAGTGCGCCATCACGGCGTCGCCGATGAATTTGTCGAGCGTGCCGTGATTCGCGAAGACGATTCGCACCATCTCGCTGAAGTATTCATTGAGCTGCTTGACGAGGGCATGCGGGTCCGCGCCTTCGGTCCGCGTGGTAAAGCCGCGCACATCCGAGAAGAGGACGGTCACGCTTTTGTGAATCCCACCGAGCGCGTTCAGGAAGGTCTCCGGATTGTCCACAAGCTCCCGCACGACATCGCGAGAAACGTAGCGCTCCAGCGTCTTGCGCATGCGAGTGCGCTCCACTCGATCCAGCACCGCTTCCCACGCGCTCCACGTAAAGCCGGAGCCAGCGAGCGTGAGCAGCGGGCTCACCAGGATGAGCGTGAGCCCGGTGCCATTGAAGCTGGTCTGCGCGACCACGAGGTAGAGCGCGATCGTGAAGATGAGCACCGCGAGGCGCACCACGGGCTGGCGGAAATACGCACCGAGCAGCCAGGCGACAAGCCCGGCGCCGAGGATGATCGCGACCTCGCCCGCGCGGCGGATCGGGCGGAGAAAGTCCTGATTGAGCGCGGCATTGAGGGCCGACAGATGGATCGTCGGCCCGAGCACCGTGCCGAATGGAGTATTCAGCCGATCCTCGGCCTGATTTCCGGCGGCACCGATCAGTACGATCTTCCCACGGAAGAGGCGCCCGCTCTGGTAGGTGGCATCATTCCACAGATCCTCGACGAGGAATTCGTAAAGCGGCCGGCTGAAGATGCCTTCAGTAAAACGAATCGCGACCTGCTGGCGAGTCGCCGGGATCAAGCCCGGGCGGCCCGACTGAGCCAGCGCGCGCGAGACGAGCGAGAGCAGTTCGGGTGAATCGTCCGCTGGTTTCTGACCCGCCGCTTCCAGTTCCGTCGTGCGGTACGTGATCCGGCGCACCGTTCCATCCCAGTCGGGCCACACATTCACGTAGCCAACCCGCGGATCGGTCTTCGACTTCGCGGGCAGGAGCGTCGGGCTCGGAATCTCCAGCGCCGCTTTCTTTGGAGCCGCGGTGAGACCGGCCGCGTCAGCGGAATGATCACGGTCCACGAGATTGCTCCCGATGACGATCTTGCCGGCGTGCCGCTCGAGAGCCGCGCTGAAGGCATCGTCACCTTCCCGAGGACCGGGAAAGATCATGTCAAACACCACCGCCGAAGCGCCGGCCTCGATCAAGCGGTCGGCGATCTGTGCATAGACGGCGCGGTTCCACGGAAAGGTCGCACGCATCAGTCGCAGCGTGGGCGACTCCTCGATGTCCTCATCGAAGAGCGCGTCGAGCGTCATCGTGGACTGATCGATCCCCAGAAAGATGATGTCGGGATTCGGCTTCGCGCGGTAGCCGAAGTGACTGGTCATCAGCCAATCGCGCGCCTGTTGCTCCCACGCCTCGTACCGATCGTTCGCCGCGAAAAGCAGCACCAGCGGAGTGCCCTGCAGCCGCTCGATCACCTGCATGCGGCGCTGGGGCTGGCGATCGAGCCACGCATTCGCCGCCGCACGCGCGGCGAGCACGAGCGTGAACGCCAGACAGATCCCGGTCAGGATGCGGCGATGGCGGTTCGGCTTGGCGGGCATTGCTTGGAGTCTTTAGTCGCGCCGACGGAAACTTCCAACACTCCCGCAAGCCCTCCAAATGCCCGCCGGAATCAATCTTGACGGACTTCGGGCGAAATCGAAGATGCCCGCCGTGTCCGCCCAAGGCAACCTCCGCTCCGCCACGACTCCCGGCGCGCTCATCACGCTCGCGATTCTGTCGCTGGCCTCACTGCACGCGGCCACCCCGTATCGTCAGGCGACCGTCACACGCACACAGAATCAGGTGAAGTACGGCGAGGTGAAAGGCGAGCGCAGCGAACTCCGTCCGGCCGAGGTGAACGACGTAGTCCGGGCGAGCAACTTCCTCCAGACCGAAACCGACTCCCGGGCGGAGCTGAAATACGACGACGGATCGCTTGTCCGCATCGGACAGAACACGGTGTTCTC
Organism: Chthoniobacteraceae bacterium; assembly: GCA_031425095.1. GTDB lineage: Bacteria > Verrucomicrobiota > Verrucomicrobiia > Chthoniobacterales > Chthoniobacteraceae > JANNXQ01. The sequence goes on along the minus strand of JANPIS010000119.1, from coordinate 1,863 downwards.
GTTCGAGGCCATCACCCGCACGCTCTCGCTGAACAAGGGCAGCATGATCTTCTACGTCCCCAAGGGTTCCGGCGGCGCGAATGTGAAGACGCCTTCGCTCACCGCCGCAATCACCGGCACGATCGGCAAGGTCTCGCGCAATTACATCGCGATCCTGGAGGGATCGATCGTCCTTAGACCTTCCGGCAAGGTCGTGAACGCCGGGCAGTTTGCGCGCATGGAGCAGGACGGCTCGATCACCATCGACTTTTACGATCCGACCAAGGAACTCGACGGCAAGCTCATGGGCTTCAACGGCCCGCTGCCAATGCTCAGCGAGCGCATTTTCGTTCGCGAGGGTTTCTGGAAGCCAGACATCTCGCCGTTCGACACCTTCGATCGCACGAACGGCCATCCCGGAGCTCGTGAATTGCTCGATCCGCAGGTCGCGGGCCCCGCCAATCGGCCAGAGAGACCGACGAATGTTCCGCCGCCCGATAACACGCCCGGCGAACCAGGAGGAGGGCAATACTGAAGATGAACTCTCATTCTTTGCTCCGCGCCTTCTCCGCCAGCGCACTGCTCGTCGCTCCATTGACCGCCATCGGCGCGGAGGACTTCAGCTACAAGAGTTCTTCGCGGGAAGTTCGGCAGAGCCCGGAAGAGATCGAAGACATCGGGGAACTCGTCGGCGACAAGGGCGCAGGCTATGCGCGCTCGAAGTTCCGCGCCTCGGTCAGCGCGCGTGAGCAGTACACCACCAATGCCCGGCTGAGCGGCAACCACAGCAGCGGTGACTACGTCTTCCTCCCGACGATCGACGTCGGCTACAGCACGGATCTCGGCGAACATTTCCGCTTCGACATTTCCGGCAAGCTCGAGAGCGCGATCTACGGGCGCTACGACGACCGCAGCTTCTACGGCTACAGCGCGCTCGCGACGCTCGACTTTCAGGCAACGAAAAACTCACCGCGTCTTTACATCGCCGCCGAGCCCTATCGCTACGTGAGCTACGACACGGGCGATCGCATCACTCAGGCCATCGGCTTCGGCGTGGGATTAGATTGGGGCAAGAGCTTCAACGAAGGCCGCTCGCTCTTCTACGCCGGCTACAGCTTCATGACGTTCCTCGCCGATCCGGGCATCGACGATCGCACACAGCATAGCTTCGTCCTCGGCCTCGCCCACGCCTTCACGGCGCGCCTCACCGGGCAGATTTACTACTCCTGGCAGTACAGCAATTTTGACATCGATCGCACCGACTCCCGCCACATCATCGGGGGAAACCTGATCTATCAATTCGCGGATCGGTGGTTTGGCAATGCGACGACGAGCTTTGTGGACACGGACTCGACGCAGGATCGCTCCAGCTACCAGAGCTTCGGCGCGTCGCTCGGGGTCACGAAGCAGTTCTGACTTCCTGAAAAAACACGCGTCGCTGCGGGCTTAAGGCGCGGCGAAGAGCGGCTCGTCCCCGCGCTCATTCATCTCGCGCGCGGCCGCGAAAATCGCCGGCCATTGCTCGAGCAGGCGTCCGAATTCTCCGCATAGCCGCTGCATGAATGCGCGATTCTCCTCCGGCGAGCGCCCGGACTTGAGGTCGTAGGGAATGTCGAAGTCGTCCGCGACAAACGCGGCGCGCTTGAGCTCGAGGTAAGCTTCCACGTCGCGGGACCACCACTCCGATGAATCTTCGTCGTCGCGCAGTTCGCTGGCGAGCCACGCGAGTTTCTCCCCTTCCATCCCGAGCACGCAGACACGGATCGCATGCCGGAAGTCCGTCGCCGGTCTGGCCGCCAGCGCGGTGAGGTGGCGCCCGAGGGCCAAGGTGCGCGCCGCGGCATCCGCGTGATCGGGCAGCTCGCACTCGAGGATGAGCTTGCG
>JANPIS010000118.1:0-5267 GCA_031425095.1 Chthoniobacteraceae bacterium | reverse complement strand
CGCTCGGCGGCGGACACTCGCACATCGGCGCGATGGTCTATCTCGGCGACAACTGGCCGGCGGAATTTCGCGGTCGCCTGCTCACGCTCAATCAGCACGGTCGCCGTGCGAATGTGGAACTGCTCGAGCGCTCCGGATCGGGCTACGTCGGCCACCACGGCGTGGACCCGCTGATCACTGCGGACCCCTGGGTCCGCGGACTCGAGCTGACCTACGGCCCCGACGGCGGCGTGTATGTGGCCGACTGGAGCGACACCGGCGAATGCCACGACAACACCGGCGTGCATCGCACGAGCGGCCGCATCTTCAAGATCACTCATGGCTCGCCGGCAAAGGGGAATGTCGGCGACCTGCGCAAACTCGGCTCGCGCGAACTCGTGAAGCTGCACACGCACGCGAATGAGTGGTTCACCCGGCAGGCGCGACTGGAGCTCACCGCTCGCGCCGCCAGCGGACGTGGCCTCGGTGCTGCGAAGGAAGGGCTGCGTGAGCTTTTTGCAAAGAATGCGGACGAAGTGGTGAAGCTGCGCGCGCTTTGGACGCTGCACACCATCGGCGCCGCGGACACCGCGTTCCTCAGCGCGCAACTCCACCATCCGAGCGAACACGTCCGCACTTGGGCGATCCGCTTGCTCACCGACGCCTGGCCACTCGACACACTCACCTCCGGCCGCCCCGCGACCGAACCTGCCGCGGATGCCGCGCGCGCTCTGATGCCGGAGCTGGTGAAGCTCGGACGCGACGATCAGTCCGGGCTCGTCCGGCTTGCGCTCGCCTCGGCGTTGCAGCGGCTCCCGGTTTCCGAACGTCCCGCGCTCGCCCGCGAGCTCGTCGCCCACAAAGCCGATGCGAAGGACCCCAATCTCCCGCTGATGATCTGGTATGGCCTGATCCCCGTCGGCGACGTGAATCCCGCCGCCCTCGTGGAAATCGGCGCGCGTTGTGAGCTCCCGCTCGCGACGCGCTACATCGCCCGCCGGCTCACCGAAGACCTCGAGAAAAACGGCGCACCGCTCAACGACCTGCTGCAACGCAGCTCCGCCCTCGACGAGATCACCACGGGCATCGCCGAAGCCGTCACCGGCTGGCGCAAAGCGCCGAAGCCCGCCGCATGGGACGACGTCGCCAAGAAGCTCGCCAGCACCGCGACTCCCGAGCTCCGAGATCGCATGCGCGAGCTGAGCGTCATCTTCGGCGACGGCCGCGCCCTCGACGACGTGAAGAAGATCGCGCTCGACGGCAAAGCCGACCTCGGTGCGCGCAAGTCCGCCCTTCAGACGCTCATCGACAACCGCGCACCCGACCTCCGGGCGATCTGCGAGAAGCTGCTCGAGACGCGCTTTCTCAATCCCATCGCCGCGCGCGGTCTCGCGACGATCGACGACCCCGCCATCGGGGCACTGCTCGTGAAAGCGTATCCGAAATTTCACCACTCCGAATACGCCCAACTCCTCGCCACGCTCGTCTCGCGTCCGGCCTTTGCGAAAGCACTGCTCGATGCCATCGCCGCGGGAAAGATTCCGCGCTCCACGATCTCCGCCTTCGATGCGCGCCAAGTTCGCAGCTTCAATGACCCCGCACTCACCAAACAGCTCGGCGAAGTGTGGGGTGAAATCCGCGATTCGGGCGCCGAGAAGAAGCCGATCATCGCAAAGTGGAAGCAGGCGCTCACGCCCGACGTCCTTGCCCACGCCGACAAGAGCGCCGGCCGCGCGACTTGGGCGGCAACGTGCGCGACCTGCCACACGCTCTACGGCGAAGGCGGCAAGCTCGGCCCCGACCTGACCGGCTCCGGCCGCGATAACCTCGACTACCTCCTCGAAAACATCGTCGATCCGAGCGCCGTGGTCAGCGCCGACTTCCGCATGACCGTCGTTCACTTGAAAGATGGCCGCGTCCTCAATGGCATGATCTCCGCGAAGACGGAGCGCACGCTCACGCTGCAAACGATGACCGAAAAACTCACCGTCGAGCGCGGCGAAGTCGCGAAGCTCGATGAGCTGCCCATGTCGCTGATGCCCGAAGGCCTCCCCGACGCCCTCGGCGAAACCCAGATGCGCAACTTGATCGCGTACCTGATGAACAAGACGCAGGTCCCCCTGCCCGCTCAAGCGAAGTAGCACCAACCCATGTCCTCCCCCGAACTTTCCCGCCGCGAGTTTCTCGCTGCTTCCGCCACCGGCGCACTCGTTGCCGCGACCACGACGACCGCGCACGCGCAAACGAAAGCTACGCCGCGCTCCAATATCATCGCGGAAGAGAACGCGAAGCCTGGCGCGACGGACTGGCAACTCACCCGCGTGCGGCTCGATAAGACCGGCGGCTTCCGCTCCCCGCTGATCGAGGGTTACTGCTCGCGGCAATCGGTGAAGGCGGGCGAAACGCTCGACATCTTCGTCAGCACGAAACCGGCGGCACTTTTCCACATCGAGATCTTCCGCACTGGTTACTACGGAGGACGTGGCGCGCGCTTCATGACGAAGCTCGGTCCGTTTGACGGCAAGGAACAGCCGGTGCCGAAGCCAGGCGAAAAGCGGCTGCACGAGTGCCACTGGGAGGCCTGCGCGTCGATGAAAATTCCGACCGACTGGGTGAGCGGCGTTTATCTCGGCCGGCTCACGACGTTGCCCGCGCGAGGCCAGCCTTACTGGCAGAGTTACATCGTCTTCATCGTGAAGGACGATCGTCCCGCCGACGTTCTCTTCCAGTGCAGCGACAATACCTGGCAAGCCTACAACCGCTGGCCGAACGACTTCTCCATCTACACTGATCCGCGCGGCAATCAGGGCCCGTGGTCGGACGTGAGCTTCGATCGGCCTTACGCGAAATACGCCCAGATCTACGAGAACCCGCAGTCCATCGGCTCCGGCGAGTGGCTCTGCTTTGAGTTTCCCTTTGCCCACTGGCTCGAGCAGCACGGTTACGACGTCACTTACTGCTCAAATAGCGACCTGCACACGCCGGAGCGCGGCCTGAAGTGCAAGACCTTTCTCAGTGTCGGCCATGACGAGTACTGGGACATCCGCGCTTACAAGAGCGTCGTCGCAATGCGCGATGCGGGCGTGAACGTGATGTTCTTCTCCGGCAACTCCGTGTGCTGGGTGACGCCGATGCGCGCGGGCTTCGATGGACGCGGAAATCGGATCATGTTCCGCGGCGGGCCGTATGGCGGCGACTACCAATACGCCGTGAATCGCGAGAAGAATCACGGCCCCTTCCCCGAGCGCGGACCGGACGAAGGTTTCCTCATCGGCGCGCGCAATGTCGAGCCAGTGAATGGCGGCGGCGACTGGGTCTGCACGAAACCCGAGCACTGGATCTTCGAAGGCACCGGGATGAAAATGGGCGACGCGATCCCGGGCCTCATCGGCTGGGAATATCACGGCGACCCGCCCACGATTGACGGCCTCGAAGTCGTCGGTGCAGGCACCGCCTTCCAGGGCGGCACGCGCCCGCAGCAATGGACCGCGACGATTTACCCCGTCCCGAAAGGCAACTTCGTCTTCAATGCCTCGACCATCTTCTGGTGCCAGGGCCTGAGCACGCCACCCGGCCACATGCTCCCATGGTCGCACTGGTCCCGCCCGCACGGCCCAGACGAGCGCGTGCAGCGCATCACGCAGAACTTGCTCCGGCGAGCGTTGGCATAGCGGAACGGCGAACGCGCTCGACTGCCGATCGCGCCTCACGCGACTCTGGCGTCAGCGCATGAGCCCCTTCGCCGAAGTTTACAACCGTCCAGAGATCGCCGGCCACTATCTGACTTCCGTGCTGCAACCCGCAGAGGCGCTGCTCCTGCAAGAGGTCACAGCGCGCGCCGGAAAGGTGGACATGCTGGACCTCGGCGTGGGCGCGGGGCGGACTTCGTTTTTCTTTCTCCCTTTCGTCCGCAGCTATCTCGGCGTCGATCTCGCGCCGCGGATGATCGACCTCTGCCGCGAACGCTTCGCGGGCTATCAGGGCGCAGCCAGCATCAACTTTCGCATCGGTGATGCCGCCGCACTGACATCGTGCGCGGACGCGGTATTCGACGTCGCGCTCTTCAGTTGCAATGGGATCGATTGCCTGAGCATCGAGCGGCGCGCGCATTGCCTGAGCGAAGTTCACCGGGTGCTCCGCGCCGGTGGTTTGTTTCTCTTCTCTGCGCACAATCTCCAGTCGATCGAAGAGTGCTTCGGAGCGTCCTCGTCGCTGGACGCCACGCGACTGGCCGCGATCCGCCGCTTCAATGAACCGTTCGATCATTTCACTGCGAAAGACGCCGCGCTTTTCTGGGACGGCGTCTATGGCGATGACGGCGTCCTGAAGCACGTCTATGTGGAGCCGCGAGCGCAGCGGCTTGCGCTGGAGCGGCAGGGATTCACCGGCGTCCGCGTGATCTCGAGCGAGACCGGACTCGATCTCGCGGAAGACCGAATCGACGAGAGCGTCGAACTCGCGCTGCATTTCTGGTGCGTAAAGCCGGACGTGGCTCCGCTCTGAATCGGCTGTAACCGCGCGGCGTTTTCGCCGAAGGAAAGAGGGATGAGTTCCCCTGAAACGCCGCCCCTGACGACATTCACCGGCGTCGGTGGATTTGCGGCGACGCGCTGGACGCTGGTCCTGCGGGCGAGCGGCGGGGCGAATGAAGGACGCGCGGCGCTAAGTGAATTGTGCGGGGCCTATTACCAGCCGGTGTTTTCATTTCTCCGGCGCAGTGGGCGCGGCGACGATGCGGCACGCGAGCTGACGCACGAGTTCTTCGCGCGATTGCTGGCGCGCGGCGGCCTCGCCAGGCCGGATCCGGCGCGCGGGCGGTTTCGAAATTACCTCCTCGGCGCGGTGAAGTACTTCCTGCGCGATCAGCACGATCTCTCTTTGCGGGAAAAACGCGGCGCCGGTGCCGTGCATGAGCCGATCGATGCGACCGCGGAAGATGCACCCGCATTGCAAGTCGCCGACCCGACGGCGCTCGCGGACGACGCACACTTTGACCGCGAGTGGGCCCTGGCGCTGATGAATCGCGCGGTCGCGGCACTCGAGGCTACGCAGACCGGACCGCGCGCGGAGCAGTTTGCCATCCTGCGTCCGTGGCTCATGGGCGAAGGCGTCGAGACTTACGCCGAGACCGGAGCGCGACTCCGCAAGAGCGAAGGCGCGGTGAAAGTGGCCACGCATCGGCTGCGGCAGCGTTTCCGCGAACTGCTCAAAGCCGAGATCGCGCAGACGCTCGACGATCCCGCCGATCTCGACGACGAACTCCGCCATCTCTGCGCCGCGCTCGCGAG
>JANPIS010000117.1:0-1593 GCA_031425095.1 Chthoniobacteraceae bacterium | reverse complement strand
CACCGCGGCCTGGCCGAGGGCGTCGCCGCCGTTGCGGGAATCAAAGAGCGAGCCTTCGATGCCGATGCCGAAATTGCGGACGAAGAAGTAATTGATGCCGACGCCGCCGCCCCAGGCGTGATCGCCAAGCACGCGGTCCTGGTTGGAGCCGGTGAAGGCGTAAGCGCCGAAGAGGTCGAGCTGCCATTCGCGATCTGCGAAGCATTGGGAGACGGGCTCGTACGTTTGCTTGGAACTGCGCACTGTCTCGCCGGCGAAGGCGGAGGTGGCAACTGTGAGCGCGGCGAGTGCGGTGAGAGGTATGGCTTTCATTGAGGAGTGCTTTCTTGGGTTGGGTTGGTTTGGACGGCGCGACCGGAAAGGCCACGCCTCACCGCACCCATCGGCGCAGCGCCCGGAAGTGAATGTCAGGGAATTCCCCTGCAAAGGCCTCAGGCCAGACCCCGCAAATCTTGGCACCGGCCGGACATTCCTCTCGCGCGGCCTCACTGCACCCACGAACGTTCCAGCCATGTCTCGTGGCTCCACAAAACTTCTCACCCTCGGAGCGACCGCGCTGGCGGCGGCGGCGGTTACGATCTTCGCGCGCAATTTCATCAGCGGGGAAAAGAAGATCAAACGCCGGATCCCGCGGCGCTACGGCATCGGCGACGCCGCTTACGAACGCGCACTCGGCCAACTCCTCGGTCCGCCGATCGTCGCGGGGAATCTGGTCACGCCGCTGCACAATGGCGCGGAGATCTTCCCCGCGATGCTGGCCGCTATCGAGCGCGCGGAGCGGACGATCACCTTCGAGACCTTCATCTTCTGGGCGGGGCGCATCGCCGATCGCTTTGCCGATGCCCTCGCCGCCGCAGCGCGCCGCGGGGTGAAGGTGCATGTGCTCATGGATGCGGTGGGTTGCGATTGCGTGGAGGGCGCGGCGCACCGGCGCATGATGGAGGCGGGCGTCGAGCTGGAGATTTATCACATCGCAAATTTCGCCCGCGCCAATCACCGCACCCATCGCAAGCTGCTCGTGCTCGATGGCACCGTGGGTTTCACCGGCGGCGTGGGCATCGCCGATACGTGGGATGGCCATGCGGCCTCGCCCGACGAATGGCGCGATTCGCATTATCGCGTGGAAGGTCCGGTCGTGGCGCAGATCCAGGCCGCCTTTCTCGATAACTGGATGAAGACCCGCGCCAGCGTGCTCCACGGCGACGAATACTTTCCCGAGCTGCAACCCGCCGGGCCGCACCGCTGCCAGATGTTCAAGAGTTCGCCCATGGAAGGCAGCGAAAGCGCGCGGCTGATGTTCCTCCTCTCGATCACCGCCGCGACGCGCAGTCTGAAAATCGGCAACGCCTACTTCGTGCCCGACGACCTCACGACGGAAACGATGATCGCGGCAGTCGCGCGCGGCGTGGAAGTGGCGGTGCTGGTGCCCGGCGATCAACTCGACTCGGCGATGGTCCGCGGCGCCTCGCGGCATCGCTGGGGCGAACTGCTCGCGCGCGGGGTGCGCATCTATGAGTACGAGCCGACGATGTATCACTGCAAGACGATGATCATCGACGATCTCCTCGTCTCGGTGGGCTCCGCGAACTTCGA
>JANPIS010000116.1:0-2400 GCA_031425095.1 Chthoniobacteraceae bacterium | reverse complement strand
AGCGGACTGCTCTCCGTCGACCCGAAGACCGGGAAGGAACTCTGGCGCTACAAGTTCGACTTCAAAATCTCCACGGCGGCATCACCCGTTGTCGCGGGGGACATCGTGTACTGCTCCGCGGGCTATGGAGTCGGTGCAGGTGCGGTGAAGATCGCGAAAAAGGGCGCGGGCTTTGAGCCATCGGAGATCTATCGCATCCGCGGCGACAAGCCGCTGGCGAACCACTGGAGCACGCCAGTGCTGAAGGACGGCATGTTGTATGGACTCTTCCAGTTCAAGGAATACGGCAGCGGCCCGTTCAAGTGCGTGGACATCAAGGACGGCTCCGTGAAATGGGAGCGTGAAGGCTTCGGGCCCGGGCACGTCATCCTCGCCGGAGATCAGCTCGTCGTGCTGAGCGATGCCGGCGAACTCGTCCTCATCGATCCACAGCCCGGTGCTTACAAGGAGTTGGCGCGGGCGAAGGTGCTCGAAGGCAAGTGCTGGACCACTCCCGTGCTCGCCAATGGCCGCATCTACGTGCGCAGCACGAGGGAAGCAGCCTGCTTCGACGTCAGCGGGAAGTAAGCCCCTCCGGGGCGCCGCTGTGGACCGGGCGTTTGCTCGGCGCCCAGATCCGCGCGCGCCAATCGACCGCGGCGAGCCAGCAGCACGTGAGCACGATCATCATCTCGGGCCACTTGTTGATCTCCTCACCGAAGACGCGCACCGCGTAGATCGTCGCGAGACCGAGCATCGCGATCGGCACGCGCCCGGCGCGGAACTGCGCGTAAAGCGTCTTCATTCCGAAGCCAGCGAGCGCGAGCACGAGCACCATTCCGGAGAGCCCGAAGTTGAGATATGCGTCGCCGATGATTGTCGAGTGGAGCGCGGCGAGGTGGGCGGAAGGCAGATTCAGCAACTGTTCCGCGAGATACATTCCGCAGCTCCGGCCGGGGATGTTCAGCATCATGTTCAGCGGAAATAGCAGCGCCGTGAACGAGAGCCCGCCGACCACGCCTTCACCGAGCGATACGGCTCCGGCCAGGCTGCTGAGTTGGCCGAGTTCAGCGGCGAAAAATCCGACGAGGTAAGTGCCGATTGGATCGGTCCCTTCCGCGACGCCTTGCGTGAATAGACTCATCCCCGCGCCGCCACGGAAGGCGGAGCCGAGGTAGTAGAAGATCGGGATCGCCGCGCAAAAGAGCGCGCCGCCGATGAGCGACTTCGCGCCGATCCGGTGCTCCAGGCGAATGTAGTAGAATGCGACCGCCGCCGCGATCACCGGAGTGATGGCGCGCGTCCTTCCACCCGTGAGGAAGAAGAGCGCGAGCGCGAGCAGCACCGGCAGAAAAGCCACGATCGCGGGCACCTTCTTCATCTGCATCAGGAATGCCGCGAAGGTGACACTGCCCGCGATGAGCGCAAAGGAGATGTAGAAAAACATGCCCGTGCCGGCCTCGATCTGCGTGCTGCGGAACTGTCCGGTCGCGAGCGCGGTGCTGAGGTCGGTGTTGCGGCCGACGAAAAAGAGCAGCGACATCGCGCCGGCCAGCATCAGGCATCCGGCGCGGATCACGATGGTCCAGTCACGGGTCTCTGATGGGGGAGAGGTGGCACCCGGTTTGTTCCGCCCACAGCTCCAGCCGAAGATGAGCCCGATCAGACCGAGCATTGCGACGGTGTGCCCGCGATGCATCAGGTGCGGCTCAAGCACGCCGAGGCGTTCGTAGAAATCGAAACACGGCGCCTCCGGTCCGAGGGCGAGATAGATGAAATACGGTACGCAGAATTTCAGGAAACCGACCCCGGTGAGAATGGTGAGCGGATTGAAAACATCGCCCCAATTTCGCGCATGCAGAAACAACCCGCAGCCAATGGAGAGAAACGCCGTGGCCGTAAAAAGCAGGTGCGGCCACGCCTCGTGCATGCGATCCGCGGCGAAGCCCATGAGGATCACCGGCACCAGCACGATTTGCAGTGCGCGCGCGTTCATCGGGGGGACGTCGCTTGCTCCATCGACACCGCGGCTGGTTTGCGAGTCGGCCGGCGGGTGACGCGCTTGAGGATGTCGACGGTGTCCTGGTCGCGGCGAACGACGAAGCTCGCGCCGAGCAGGAAGAGTCCGGCGTAAAGTGCCGCTTGGAGTGTGGCGGACGCGGGCTGTGGCAGAGCCGCGAACTTGCCGATCTGCCACGCGGCGACTCCGGCGGCGACCGCGAGAGCCATCGTCTTCGCGGTAAGCCGAAAGGCGCGCGGCTCCATGAGTCGGCGCGTGACGAGCAGCGTGCCGGTCGCGACCGCGCAGCGCGTGAGTCCGACGGCGAGGATGACCGTGACCACATCCTGTTCACGAACGAGGAAAAGCACGGTGATCGTCGCCGCGGCTTGGAGCAGATTCAGGCTCGAGAGCTGGCGATA
>JANPIS010000115.1:0-19482 GCA_031425095.1 Chthoniobacteraceae bacterium | reverse complement strand
GGTCAATTCAATGCGCGCTCGCACCCGTCGTACAATGGCCCGTTGCCGCCGTGGCGCCTCTGGCGGATTTACCGTGCTGGAGGCTGCGGTCGCCTCGGCCATGCTCACGGCACTCATCGCCGCGCTCGCTTTGTCGCTCACCCAGATCAATCGCTGGGCCAACACCGCCCGGCTCAAGACCCTCTCGCTCGCCTTGGCGCAACAGCGAGTCGATCAGGTCCTCACGGCCAAATGGCTCGTCCGCGGGACGCGGCCAGCCGTGCTCACCGCGGGCACCGTCACAGAAAACAATCTGCAGCTAAACAACGACTCGCTGAACAGCCAGACCGGGCTCAGTAGCGCCTTCACCGCGCTCGACACCCCAGTCCCGGCCACTCGCACCACGATGGTGACCAATCTGCCCCCGCGCGGGGTCCGAGCGGTCGTGACCGTGAGCTTCGTCTACCGAGGCCGGACCTACCAGACGAGCCTCACCACCCTCCGCGTCACCGATGACATCTAGCGCCATGTTCATCCGCTCCCGCTCGGTGGCCGGCTTCACCCTCGTCGAACTCCTCGTCGCAGCCAGCGTCTTTTCCCTCGTCATGGTCGGTCTGGTCAGCTTCAGCGCATTCACCATCCGCATGGTCTCGCGCAATATCGCGACCAACCGCACTCACGAGGTCGTCCGCATCTCCGATTTGAATCTGCTCCGCCACCTGCACGAGGCGGGCTCAGCCTTTCGTTTGTTGAACTTCGACGGAACGACCTACACCGACGCATCCCCGACCGCTACGACAGATACCGACGCGACCACCGGCAACTTGATCAGCACCCGAGCCAATGGCGTCCGCTTCCGCAGGTTGGGCGGTGGACCCTACAAGCTCACATCGAACACGACCTCCGCGTCCACGAATCTCACCTTCAACTTTGCGGTGAACGGTCAGGTTCCCTACGTGCCGAAAGTGGGCGACAAGCTCGTCATTCCGCTGATCGCCCGGGAATACGACATCAGCGCCGTGCCGGTCACGCCGACTGCGGGATCACCCTCCGGCACCGTAACGATCTCCGATGCCACCGGCCTCGGCTTCACCCTGAATGCGTCCGGTGCGGGGAATATCACCACCGCATACTTTTACCCATCCGCCGCCTTTACGGTCTGGGGCGGCCGCCTCCGTTACCACAACGATTTCACCGGCACGCGTAAGTCCAACTTCACGGTCGTGCGCGACAACATCACTTCCCCGGTTCCCTTTGCACTCCTCTACCCACCCGCAGGAGGCGCGACCGACGCTCTCAGCCTGCGCGTTTCACTCGAAGCCTACGACGGGTCCTATTCTGCCCGGATGTTTACCAACGGTGCGACGACCCTCCAGGCCGTGATCCCGACGCTGACCGCACCGACGCCCGTCTCGTCCACAAACTCCAATTGAATGATGAAAAAGCGCAGAGAATCAGGGCTCGGACTAGTCGTCGTCGTCATGACGATGGCAGTCTGCGCCGCACTCGCAGTCATGGTCTTCGAAGTCACCAACACGCAGGTCTCGGTGGCCCGTCGGACGGCGAGCAGAGCAGCCGCTCAAGCCTACGGCGACGCCGTCATCGAAAGTCTCTTCGATCAATGGCGCTCCGCCATGATCTCCGTGACCAACAACGCCGATCGGACCGGCGGTCTTTCGAACAGTAGTCTCGCTGCGGCACTTTCCGCACCTTCCAGCACCGACCTCCCGCCTCCGACCGGAGTTAGCCTCGGTGCGTGGAGCGTCACCGCTTGCACCCCGTTCCTCACGCCGACTACCGATGGATCTGGGAGGCCGGTGCCGGAGAACGGCACGGCTTCCAGCCTGCGCGTGCGTTTACACTATCTCGCGTCCGTCACCGTGAATTTCGCGACGCCCGGCGGACCGAGTTCCATGACCATGCAGCGGACCTTCGTCCGCGGCGGCAAGAATTTGTTCGACAACTTTTTCTTCGGCACGCAAGCGAAGACCGAGTTTCATCCCGGACCGGATATGTATGTCTCCGGCAATGTTTACGTCGGTGGCGATCTCTTTACCGCCCATAACAGTCTGCACTTTGTGAAGGATGTCACCCTCACTGGTACCCATACGCTGAACTACCGGACCGAGGACTCCCGCTTCGGAACAAGCCCGACCATTACCGCCGGCGGCACCGGAGACAACTGGGACGTAAACAACCCACCGCGGATCGGCCAGACCCAGAAGTTGCTCGACACGGCGACCAGCGGCCTCGATGGCAACTTCCTCGACGATCCGATCGCAAACGACACGGACTCCGACAGCAACCCAAACAACGATGGCTACCACGAATTGATCGAGGAGAAGACGGGCGTCGGCGCAGACCCGCTGCAACTCGACTCCGCAACTACCGAGCGACTGGTCGGGAATAGCGACTACCGCATTTATGTCGATGCCAGCAACAGCCTCACCATCTATCGAGGGGCATCGACGACCGCTCTGGGTGCCGCTACCGCGGAATACATTGCGATATCGGGCGCACTTACCCTCAATCGAGCTCTGAAGGACACCCGAGAAAGCGACAACGTTCGTCTGGTCACTTTGAATGTCAGCAAAATCAAAGACGCTCACACTGCGAGCACGATCACGGATAATGTCGGTGCCGGAGACGGTCTGATGCTTTACGTAAAGGACAGCAGCCAAGGGACGAGTGTGAGCACGAACGTCGTGGATTCATCCACCGGAGCGACCACCTCAGTGACGAGCAGCCGGATGCGTGGAGTGAAGCTGACGAATGGCTCCATCCTGCCGAGCGTGGGCTTGAGTGTGGTGTCACCAAACGCCGTTTACATTCAGGGCGACTATAACACCGGGACCGCTGGGAGTTCGAAGCCGGCCACGAACACCGCAACGTCCTACACCCCTCCGGTGGATACGCCGAGCCCGGTGGTCACCGGATACAATCGCGCGCCAGCTGCCGTCGTGGGCGATGCCGTCAACATTCTCTCTAACTCGTGGAACGATGCGAACTCGCTGCTTGGACTTGGCTCCCGCAACGCAACCAACACCACCGTCAATACCGCCGTCGTCGCCGGAAATGTTCCGACCACCACGAGCAGTTATAGCGGTGGGATCGAAAACTTCACCCGCTTCCACGAGCAATGGTCCGGGGATTACTTCACCATTTATGGCGCTCTGGCGCTCCTCTACAATAGCTCCCAGGCGACGCGCCCATGGAGTGGAGCAAGCTATGGAGCACCAAACCGGCGCTGGTATTACGACACGCTGTTGCAGAACAGCAATCCACCGGGCTTCAGCGTTGCGCGAGTCTATGAGCGCGGCAACTGGCTCCACCGCTGAAACGACTTATGCCACGTAAACTTGCCTGGCTGCTCCTTTGCGCACTCAGCCCTCAGTCGCTGCCAGCACTGGATCTGACTCCCACGCATGGCTTCCGCGACTTGGAGGGTTTCCGCATCCCGGTGGTCTACTTCAGAGATGGCGCGCGCAAAGTCACTTACCAGCCCCCCACCGACTGGCAGATCAGCGGCGGCGGAACATCCTTCCAACTTTTCCCTCCGGGCCGCGACGGGGCGGCGGTCCAGTTCCGGAAGGATACGCTTCCAATCAAGGGAGACGTTGCGGAGGCAGGGGATATCGCGCAGTGGTTCCGCGACCAGTTGCCACCGCAGGCCACAGACGTGGAACGCATTGGTGAGAGTTCCGGGCAATTCACCCTTGGACCACAGCCCAGCCGGGCGGTGAGGTTTTCTTACGCGCTCTCGGGTCATCGCTACGTCGCGGAAGTGGCGGTTGTCGATCTGGACGAAAAAGAGCGATTAGCCGTTATCGTCACGGCTCTCCAGGCGGACTTCAAAGCAGTCCACGAGGAAACCGTGGCGAGCCTTTTCCACTGGCAGTGGGAAGATCGCTAAATCACGGATGTGTCGCGGCGGCGGCGAGTGCCGCGGGACGAGCCGGAATTTCAGTCGCCCCGAAATTCCGGATCAGTTCGATCTCCCCAGTGTGATCCTCGACGAGTGCGGAGTTACTCTCCACCCAGTCGCCGCTATTGAAGTATTGCACGCCACCGATCTCCCGGATCGTGGGCGAATGGATGTGGCCACAGACGACACCGTCCACCTTGTCTTCCCGCGAAAAGCGCACGATGGCCTCTTCAAACTTCCCGATGAAGTTCACTGCGCTTTTCACCCTCTGCTTGGCATATGCGCTCAGTGACCAGTAACCCAAACCACAGCTGCGACGGATAAAATTGAGCGGATGATTCAGGCGCAGAAGAATGTTGTACCCGAAATCGCCAAGGTGGGCGAGCCACTTGATGTTCTGCACCACGGCGTCGAGTTCATGCCCATGGATGACGAGCAGGCGGCGACCGTCGGCAGTCTCGTGAATCGCCCGTGGTTCGATGGTCACCGCGCCGAAATCACCCATGAAATCGGAGACGAACTCGTCGTGATTCCCTGGAATGTAGATGATGCGGGTTCCTTTCCGGCCAGCGCGGAGGAGCTTTTGGATGACGTCGTTGTGCGCTTGCGGCCAGTAGATGCCGCGACGGAGCTGCCACACGTCGATCAGGTCGCCGACGACATATAAGGTTTCGAACTCGTATTGCCGGAGGAACTCGAGGAGCGCCTCTGCCTTGCTTCCCCGGGTGCCGAGATGGACATCGGAGATCCAGCCAGTGCGATAGTGTTTCGGGTGCATGGTGACTTAAGGGGCAGGTTTCGGTCCCGTGTCAAAGGTGCAGCATCCGCAGGGAGAAGAATTCACCTTCCTGTAACATTCATGCCGCCGGTTCCGAGCATCGAACTTGCTGATATGGCGGGTATGCAAACGACAGTCTGGAAACTCCCCCCGGAAAATGATCATCGGCAGCGTTGCACGCCGAGCAAACGCAAGCTCGTCACCCAAGCGCTCCGCGATGCCTACCGCCGGCATGTCCGCGATTCGTTGACGCGCATGGCCGTGAAACAAACGCTCGGGGCGTAGTTTCGCGGGGGAGTTGGCAGGCGCCCGAGCTTGGGCGAGCCGATGAAAGTTCACAAATGAGCGGTTGACGCGCCCGCGGGGTCGCAGATTTTGGCCTCCCGACGTGAAAGGAGAACCCGCTTCGAATCCCAGTTCTGATCTCCAGCACCCGAGCGTCGCTCAGGAACTGGCGTTTCTGCGCAAGACATTTCGCGAACTGGTGGCGGCCTACTCGATGCAGATCGAGGGTGAAATCACCGGGGTGCTGGAGATGGTCAAGAGTGACGGCGAGAGTGGGCGGAAGCTTCCTGCGGCCCGCGCCCACGATCTGCGGGACATGCTCTCGCTGCTGCGCAACCTTGAGGTGAAGCCCGCAAAAGGGCGCCGGCGCGATCTGAAGAAGGTGGAGAATC
Source organism: Chthoniobacteraceae bacterium (assembly GCA_031425095.1). Classification (GTDB taxonomy): domain Bacteria; phylum Verrucomicrobiota; class Verrucomicrobiia; order Chthoniobacterales; family Chthoniobacteraceae; genus JANNXQ01. The sequence goes on along the minus strand of JANPIS010000115.1, from coordinate 14,123 downwards.
TGCTCGAAGAGCTACGCCGCATCGTCGAGCGCTGGGGTTGAAACGCGACTGATCTCGGAACCTGCGGAGCGACCCGGGACGGCAGCCCGGCACGCTATTTCCCTCTCGGGGCGCCGGTCCACTTTCACCTTCCACTCCCCTCGCCACGCCCAGTAGCTTCTGCGCCCCTATGCAGACTTTTCAAATCGCGGTCCTCGCCGGAGACGGCATCGGGCCGGAAGTGATGGCCGAAGCCCGGCGCGTTTTGGCCGCCATCGAAACTCGCTTTTCTCTCCGTTTTCAATGCACCGAAGCCCGCGTCGGCGGGATCGCCATCGACACAGACGGAGAGGCTCTGCCGGCTGAAACCGTCCGCATCTGCCGCGCGAGCGATGCCATCCTCTTCGGTTCCGTCGGCGGCCCGAAGTGGGAATCGCTCCCGCCTCCGCGGCAGCCCGAGCGCGCCGCCCTCCTGCCTTTGCGAAAAGAGTTCGCACTTTTCGCAAACCTGCGACCCGCGGTCTGCTTTCCAGCCCTGACCCACGCCTCGCCGATCAAAGATTCGATCATTGCGGGTGGGTTCGATGTGCTCTGCGTGCGTGAACTCACCGGTGGCCTGTATTTCGGCCAACCCAAAGGTCGGCATGAGGAAAACGGCGAGACGGTAGCCGTCGATACGATGGTCTACCGCACGAGCGAGATCGAGCGCATTGCCCACGTGGCTTTCCGCGCCGCGCAGGGTCGATCGAAAAAGGTGACTTCCATCGATAAAGCAAATGTGCTCGAGAACGGTGTGCTCTGGCGGCAGACGGTGACGGCACTCGCCGCGCAATATCCCGACGTCCAGCTCAGCCATCTCTATGTGGACAATGCCGCGATGCAGCTCATCAAGAATCCGCGCGGCTTCGATGTGGTGCTCGCGGAGAATCTCTTCGGCGATATCCTCAGCGATGAGATGGCGATGATCGCCGGGTCGCTCGGGATGCTGCCGAGTGCCTCGCTCGGGCAGAAAGAGACGGCGACTGGCCGCTTCGGCCTCTTCGAGCCGAGTGGCGGCACGGCGCCCGACATCGCCGGCAAAAGCATCGCCAATCCCATCGCGCAGATCCTTTCCGCGGGGATGATGCTCCGCTACGCGCTTGGCCGACCCGACGCGGCCGACGCGATCGATCGCGCGGTGCAGAAAGTCATCGGCGATGGGCTGCGCACCGGTGACATCTTTAGTGAAGGAACGAAGCGGGTCGGAACCGCTGAGATGGGTGCGGCAATCACCGCCGCGGTGCTGGGCTGAGTCTCGAAGTTGATCCATCCCGAGGCTGGCTGGTCAATTCTAGCCAGAATAGTCGGTATGAAGGCATGTGACCTGCTAATTTTGCCAGGGTGTTCTCTTACTCTGATGCCATAGCCTCGCCCGGCGGGGCCGCGGTCCATCGCACGTATGGCGGCTTTTCCACCATACAGGCATTGGTGGCCATGACGATCGTGATGATCGCGGGCCTCGCATCGGTGGAAGCCCTCGTCCTCACCAATCATCGAGCTGCGACGATGCGCACGATGAATAACGCGCGGGCCATCGTGCAGCGCAACATCGATACCGCACTGGGCGTTCCCTTCAGCGCCAATGCGGCGCCACCCGCCATCCTCGCCGTCGGCAGCGCGGACTACGATGACGACGGAGATGGCGTGCTGGACGTGCCCGTCGTGGTCAAGCGCGATGGCACCACCAACATCGTCAGCGGCAGGCTCTTGCGCACCGTGACCGCTGAGTCAAATCCCGCTGGTGCCGACATCCGCCGCGTCACCTTCCAGTTGACTTACTACTATCGCCGCACTCAGCCCTACATAGTGTCGATGACCACGCTCCGCAGCACCGACTGAAGATGCAGACCGGACAATCCACAGATCGTCGCGGAGGCTTTACCCTCGTCGAATTGCTCATTGGTTCGACCATCGGCGTCATCGTCAGTCTTGGCGTCTTCGCATTCATCAATACGGGCTCGATGCTCACGGCTCGCAACCTGTCGGTAAACCTCACCGGTACGTCGCTACGCGGTTCGCTCGATCGAGTTGAAAGCCTCATTCAGCAATCAGACACCCTGCCTCGATTGATCGATACTAGTGCCGCCACGGTTGCTGGCACCGGCCCGGCGGCCGGAGTGCAATTCGACTTTTTTGTGGGTGGACCAATCGTCGTAAATCCGGGGAGCCTCACGCTCACCAGTGCCGTTACCAGCTTTACCATTCGCTACGCGCAAGCGTCCTCCCGGGCGCCCACACCGGGCGACATCATCCGCTTCGATGGCGCCGCCACCACCCTCCGTCCGCGGATCAGCGCCGTTACGTCAAATACATTGGTGTCTGCCGGGATGCGGGACGCCGTCGTCACGCTCACCTCGTCGCTCGGCACTCCCTTTACTGCCACGACCGCCCTTCGCGGGAAGCTCGTGCGCGATGTAGCCCTCATCGTCATGTCCGCGGGCGGCTCGCGCGAGCTCCGCTACTACACCGATATGGCGGGTACGACGAGTCTGAGCGACGCGACGAAATACGTCGTGCTGACAGATCAAATCGCCATGCAGGCAGCTGATGCGACGCCCTTTTCAAAAAGGACCATCGCAGCACGTGAGTTTGTCGCCCTTTCCCTCCGGCTCCGCGCCAGCAATTTCGACCGTCGTCTCAACGGACAGCAAGCTGACCAGTTCAATACCTTCGCCCAGGTGGATTCCGTCATCCGTCCCAAAACCAACCCGTAATCAGTCATGAAAAAAGGAACCTGTCGCGGCAACGCGCTCATCGTAGCGCTCATCATGGTCGTCGCCATCTCGGGCTTTGTTGGCGTTGCGTTCACCACTACCCAGAATTCGACCCTCTCTGCGGATCAAAGTGCGGACTACGCCGGCGCGCAGGCCGCCGCTGAAGGCGCGGTCGAATACGCCTTCGGAGTCTGGAAGTCGCAAATTGCAACCGCCAATGGTCCCGTCACCGGTTCCACCCTGGCCGCGCCAGTATTTCCGAGTTATGCGATGTTCGGCGCGCTGGAGATCGTGCCAGCCAACGAGTATGGCGTCTCGACCTCAGCGACGGGTCTTCCTCCAGTAGTAGCCACCGATGTAACGGGCTACCGTGGCTGGCAGGGACGCAGCTATAACTACCTTGCCCGGGCTCAGATGAATTCTGGGCACGACTACCGGGTGGGCGTGCGCCGCCAGTTTCAATACGCGGAAGTCCCATTGTTCCAGACCATGTTCTTCTTCGAACACACCTTCGAGATTTCCAAACCCGCGACCATGATCGTCGGCGGCCTCGTCCATAGCAATAGCAAGATGTACGCAAATGGTTCGAGCAGCGGCACGCTCACGTTTCAGGGGAATGTGTCCTACGCCGACACCTATTCGGAAGCCAATCCCCCTTCCGGCCCCAACCCGAGTCCTCAAGCGCCAGTCTACCCGAGTGGCAAATCCAACCAACTCAGCCAGGTCGCCCGCATGGAGCCACTCGGCGACGCGCCGGCCAAAGTGCTTAACACCACAGACTCCAACCCGAACAACGATTCCTTCCGCGAGATCATCGAACCGCCAAATGCATCTTTTACCGATCCCGCTGAGATCGCGACGCGACGCCTCTACAATAAGGCTGGGATGCGCGTGAACATCAATGGCAGCACCATCACTGTGACCGGTGCAAACGGCCTGACCCTGTCGTCAGCGAAACAAACCGAAATCCGTGCGGCCGTCAGCGCCTCAACCACAATTTTTGATCAACGCGAGGGCAAGAACGTCGATGTCCGCTCGCTCGATGTCGGAGCCCTTCGCACGGCTCTCTCTACCGGAGTCTCCGGCTTCAATGGTGTGCTCTACATCCATGACACGACTCCACTCATCGCGGGCGATATGGAACCGAAAGCCGTGCGACTCAAGAACGGCGGCACCCTTCCGGACGCCGGGCTGACCGTCGTCAGCGAGAATCCCGTCTACATTCAGGGCGACTATAATACCGGCTCGACCACTGCGACCGTCAATACCGTGCCTTCCAACAACGGTGGAAACCCGAGCAACACCGACAGCCCCACCGTCACAGGCTATACACGCAAGCCGGCGGCCGTCATCGGCGATGCGGTGATGCTCCTGTCAAACTCCTGGTCCGATACGAACGCATCGAGTTCCATTAGTAGTCGCCCGGCGGCCCACACTACTTACAACACAGCCATCATTTCCGGATACATGCCCACCGGTTACCAGCCACCCGTCGGCGCTGCGTACGGATACTCCGGAGGGGCAAATAACTTCCCGCGCTTCCTCGAGGACTGGACCGGACAGAGTTGCACTTACTTTGGCTCGATGGTCGAACTCTTCGAAAGCACTGCATTCACCGGTCAATGGCAGCTCAACAACGTCTACCGGCCGCCAGCCCGCATGTGGAATTACGACACGAACTTCACCACCACCCCCCCGCCGGGCAGTGTCACCGGAACCGTCTGGTCCCGCGGCACCTGGGCCAAGTGGACGACGCAGAACTGATCTAGCAATGAAAAGAGTATTCCTGCCTCTCGCTCTCGCGATCACGGTGGCCGACCTTGGCGCCTCAACTGTGGACCTGACACCTCGATACGTCGAATCGGATGTCGACGGTTACAAAACCCGCAAACTTCACTTTCTCGATGGCTCGAAGAAAATCGGGATCGGTGTGGATCAGGAAACCACCGTGTCCACAGATGGCAGCGGCGTCGTCTTCAAGTTCCCAAAGTTTCCCGACGCCGGGTTCCGCATCGCCACCTCGCCTTTGAGCCCGGAAGATTCGATGAGTGACGCCAGCGCCCTGGAACGTTACCGAGCGGCGGCGAAGACCTGGGTGCCTGCGGGAGCGACCGAGGTCCAGATTTTGGAAGAGGTCGCCGGTCCGCTCCCGATCAATCGCTGGCAGTCGCATCGCTTTGTCATAAGCTACCAGGCGGGAGCGTATGCCATGAAGCAAAGTGTGACTTTCCTGACGATGAACCCGACGACACAGCTCGCGCTCGTCACCACGGCGTCGACGCGCAACTTTGCGGAGGCTGCGGAACGTTCATTCCAGATCATCCGCACGTGGCACGAGATGCTTCCTGGAGACGAACTGCCGGACCGAGGGAACTGACGCACGCTGCGTTCACTGCGCTGCCGGGGACGCATCGAGGAAGACATCCATCTGCTGGCCGACATAGACCGGGATACTCGGCTGGTCGAAGCGGAAAATAATCTGGAGCACACGGGTATCGACGCGCTCACTGCTTTCTCCGGTGAGTGATTTTTTCGGGACGATGTAGGGGTCGATTCGGACGAAGCCGAGCGGGATCGGATGATCGCGGCGGCCTTTGATGAAAGCGACGGCCTGGCAATTCGGGCGCACGCGGGAGGCGTTGTCTTCGTCCACGTCGGCGCGGAGTTGGAAGCGACTAACCTGGCCGAGCAGGATCACGGGTTCGGCATTCTGGCCGAGGCCGGCATATTCGCCGGCGCGCACATTGACCTGGAGGATCGTTCCTTCGCGCGGCGCGCGGATGGTGAGGAGTTCGAGCTCCACTTCGGAGCGGGTGAGTTGGGCTTGGGCGAAGGCGAGCTGGGCCCGGGCGCTCTCGAGCTTCGTGGTCGCGGCTTGTACCGCGAATTGCGCGCGCTGGCGCTCCTCGACGCTGGAGACTTTGTTCTCGGTCAGCTTTTCCATCCGCGCCCATTGATCTTCACGATCGGCGAGCGTCACCTCGGCTTCGCGAATCCCCGCACCGAGCGTTGCGAGTTGCGCTCGCTGCGCGCTCACGTGCGCGGCCGCTTCGCGGGTGTCCTGCTCGAGCAGCACGTCGCCCTGCTTCACGGCGTCGCCGACTTTCACATTCACCTTCGTCACCAGCGCGGCGACAGCGGGCGCGATGCGCACATTTTCATCCAGGCTCTCGATGATCCCGCGCGCGCCGATCGAATTCTGAAACGGCGAACTCGCGGGAATCGCGACCGGCGGTGGCGCGGGCGGCTCGTGCCGGAGGCGCTTCACGAGGAAGACCGCGGCAATAATGCCCGCGAGGGCGAGCCAGACGGAAAGGCGCTTGAGCATGGAATGTTGTCGGTTCGCTATTAGGAGGAGGCTGGATGCTGAATGTGGAGACATTCCAGAAACTTCGTCCGGTCGAACATCCAGACCCGCACTGCTGAGTATCATAGAAGGCAGTGGGGAGCGGGAGAAAAGCACCGCATAACCAGACTGTCCGACGAAAAGCTGGTCGAATTTGTCTGGTTTTTCAGGAGTGTTCAGCTATACCTTCCATAAATACTGTCATATAGAAAGTCTCTTTCCACCCGTTGGCGCCTGCCAGAGGCTCAGTCCTCCTTGCCACGCGGGGCGCTCTCACCTCTTGTCCATCTCGATTGAAAACACACCTTCCTCTTCTCTTGCTCGCTGCACTCATTGCTAACGCGTATACGGCACGGGCCGCCACGGTCTTCGTTACCACCGCGCAGGATGAAAACGATGCTGTGGGCACTTCGGGCGCGGGCTTGTCGCTCCGCGAAGCCCTGCGCGATACGCCGGACGGCGGCGACATCGGCTTCGCCAATGCGCTCAACGGCGCAATCATCACGCTCGGCTCAGAAATCGTGATTGAGAAGAACGTCGTCGTGGATGCCAGCACCTTATCGGGCGGCATCACGATCGATGGCGGTCCAGGCACAAACCGCGTCTTTTTCATGACCGGCGAAAAGACCATCGTTTTGAAAGCGCTCACCCTCACCGGAGGCGACGGCACGGGCACGACCAGTAGCAGCTACGGCGGCGCGATTTACAACGAAGGGAGTACGGTGACGCTGAATCATTGCACACTTTGGGGCAACCATGCTCCGTTCGGAGGCGCGATTTACAACGACTTTGGATCGCTAACGCTGTCGCGATGCACCCTCTCTAGCGATTCAGCCTTCCTGGGTGGCGCAATCTATAATGTCGGTGTTTTGAAGCTTACGCACTGTACCCTCTCCGGTAATTCCGCGAGCAACAGCGGCGGCGCGATCTATACCTTCGGCACCCTATCTCTGACGGACTGCATCGTCGCCGGAAATATCGCTCCCAATGGCGGGGACATTTTCAACGACGGCAGCACCATCCACCGTGGGGGCGCAAACATCGTCCAGTCTAACTTCAACGCTTTTGGGGCGACCGTCACCGGCGTAGCGGCGGTCATGCTGCCACCACGTCTTGCTCCACTGGGCAAGTATGGCGGCCCCACCATGACGATGGCTCTCCTGCCCGGTAGCCCGGCATTGGAAGCGGCCATCGTCCCAGAAGAGCCAACCATGGACCAACGCGGTTTCCCCATCGTAGGAGCGCCCGATATCGGCGCTTATGAAGCTGGGACATTCACGAACTACAACGCCTTCATCTGGGAGGCCCTGCCCGATACTGCGACCGCACCGGAGCGCGCCCCCAGCTTTGATTTTGACGGCGACAACGTGACGAACGCCAACGAATGGCTCAGCCTAACCAAGCCAAGCGATAGCACGAACTACCTACGCGTGACGCAACTCACCCGCTCCAATCCGAACGTGACCGTATCGTTCCCCAGCGTGATCGGCCGTTACTACACTTTTGAGTCGTCATCCAATATGGTAACGTGGACGCCGATCGATGGCGCACCACTCCCTGGCACGGACAGCACCCTCGTCATCCAACTGGGCCCCTTCCCTAACGCAGAGAAGCTCTTCATCCGGGTGCGCACCGGGCTGTGATCGAAACGCGACAGACTGGAAAATGCGCCGTCTTCAACCTAACTCGGATCACACGTACTGCATGTCGTAGTCGCGGCCATTGTGGACGGCTTTCACGACGCCGTCTTCTATCTCGGCGATGCGATCGGCGAAGGAAAAGATGCGGCTGTCGTGCGTGACCACGATGACGCACCGATCCGGGCGACAGGCGACTTCTTTCAAGAGCTTCATCACGGTGAGGCCGGTGGCGGCGTCGAGCGAGGCGGTGGGTTCGTCGCAGATGATGAGCCGCGGTTCGTGGACGAGGGCGCGGGAAATGGCGATGCGCTGCTGCTGGCCGCCGGAAAGTTGGCTCGGGTAAGATCGCAAGCGGTCGCCGAGGCCGACGGAGGCGAGCACTCCTTGTGCGGCCTTTTCCGCCACACTGCGGCTGCGCCCCGCGAGGAGCAGTGGCACGGAGGCATTTTCCAATGCGTTCCAATGCGGGATGAGATTGAACTGCTGAAAGATGAAGCCGACGTTCTGCCCGCGGAAGGCGGTGATCTTGCCTTCGCTCATGGAATGCAGATCGCGACCGAAGACTTCGACGGTGCCTTCGTCGTAGCGCATCGTGCCGCAGATGACGCTGAGCAGCGTCGTCTTTCCGCAACCGGAGGGGCCGACGATCATGAGCATCTCGCCGCAGCGCGCCTCGAGATCGACGCCTTTCAGCGCGAGCACTGCGGAGTCGCCGGAGCCAAAAGTCTTGCGCACACCGCTCGCACGGACGGCGATGTCGGAGTGGTCGTTTGCGGTGTCGTTCATCTCAGCGGAAAACGACCGCCGGCTCCGCACGGATGATTTTCACCAAGCCGATGAGCGCTGAGAGACAGCAGATGACGAGGATCACCGTGCCGGAAAAGACGGGCACTTCCCACGGCATGAAGAACGGCGGTTCGCCGCCCTCGAGCACCGCGTTACCAAACATCGTCGCGAGGCCGAGTCCGATCCCGTAGCCCGCAAAGCCCACGGCGAAGGCTTGCAAGAAGACCATCTTCGCGAGCGTGCCGGTGCGGGCGCCCATGGCTTTCAGGGCAGCCATGAAGCGGATATTTTCATGCACGAAGAGGTAGAAGGTCTGCCCGGCGACGGCGATGCCAACGATCACGCCGAGGACGACGACGGTGCCGAAGGAAATGGGGATGCCGGTGTTCTTGAAATACCACCAGAAGGTCCGGTCGCGAAACTCCGCGTCGGTGAAGGCATGCACGTTGCCGAGTCGATTGATGCGCGTGACGACCTCACTCGCCGCCACTCCTTCGCGCGGTTTCACGAGCACAAAGCTGAGCTGCTTCCGCAGCGGCGGCGCATACTCGAGCGCGCGTTCGTAGGTCGTGAAGATATACGGCTGCCCGAGAAAGCTCCGTTCCGTCTCGCAGATCCCGACCACACGCGCCTCCTTGTCATTGATCTCAAAGACGCTGCCGATCTCGATCGTGATCCCCTTCTTCTTAAACTTCGCGATGCCGACCTGATCGATCAGCACGGCATTCGGCAGCCGCAGATCCTCGACGTTTCCCGCCGTCATCTTGCCCGGTCGGCCGACGAGCGACGCGCTGTCGAGTCCGGTGAGTTGCACGGCTTGAAATGAACCATCCTTCAGCCGCGCCTGGAGGATGCTCCAATACATCGGCACCGCCCACTCGACGCCCTCGACGCTGCGCACCCGCTCCACCTCGATGTCGCGCATCGGCACGATTTCATTGGCCTGCTCGACATTCGCGTCGGCGACCCAGATGGGGACGTTGATGTTGCGAATCGTCGCCGTCGTCCAGCGCAGCAGCCCGAGAAAGACGGAGCTCTGCTGCGTCATGAGCAACGCGCAAAACGCCAGGCCGCAGATGAGCATCCCGTATTTCGCGCGATCACCGTAGAGCATCTTGAGCGCGAGTCGGAGCATCGGGCCGGGAGCAAAGCGCAGTCGCTCAGAGCGGTCAAGGTGTCCCGCCATCGACGAGGTCGTTGGCAAAGCCTGGCCACTTCGATATCAGCCTGCGCGATGACTTTCGCCACACCACCCGCAATCCGACTCGGAGCGCTGCTGTTTGGTGTCGCGACGGTGACGGTTTCGTGGTGGCACTGGTGGACCTATCAGTACACGAGTTTCGATCTCGCCTTCTACGTCCAGGCTCTATGGCTCGCCTTGCGCGGGCAGTGGCAGGTTTCGCTCTTGAATGTTCCGCTGATGGGCAACCACGCGGAGCCAATCGTCTTCCTGCTCGCGCCGCTCTTCGCCCTGTGGTCGCACCCGATGCTCTTCGTCGTCGCACAGACCCTCGCTCTGGCTTCGATGCCCTTCACCGCCTGGCGCATCACACAACGCCTCGGCATCGAGCGCGTGTCGGCCACGCTCCTTGCGCTCGCGACCGTGCTGACGCCCGCCACATTCCTCGTCGGCATCTACGAGTTTCACCCTGAAGCACTCGCGGCGCCCCTGCTCCTCCTGCTCATCGAAGCGAAGCTCGCCGGTCGGCTCGGCTGGTTTTGGCTTTGGTTCGGAGCCGTGCTCGGTGTGAAGGAAAACATGGTCCTGCTACTCATTGCATGGTGCTTCGTCTTCGCGGTGCTCGATGCACGCCGCGGTGCAAGATGGGTGCGGTGGAATGTGTGGCCGGGGCTTGTTGCGGTTGCGTGGCTGCTGATCTGTGGGCTGGTCATCAGCCCGTGGCTCAATGCCGGCAATGTGGATTACCTCGAGCTCTACTCGCATCTCGGCACGTCGGCGGGCGAAATTGTGCGCGGTTTCTTCTTCGCGCCGCAGCGGGCACTGGGTGCGGTCTGGCACGCGCTCTCTAGTGGGAATATGGTCTGGGGCTTACTCCTCCCGTTGCTCGCTCTACCGATCCTGCGACTTCGTTGGTGGGTGATCGCCGCGCCTCTGTTACTCCAGCATCTGCTCTCTTGGCGTCCTTCGGAATGGTCGCTCGGCGCTCATTACCCGGCGCCTTTCATCCCGCTGCTTTGGATCGCGGCAGCGGAGGTTTTTCCACGGCTCCGCGCGCAACGACTGGTCGCAACAGCGATTCTCATCGCGTGCATTGCTGGGCAATTTTGGTTCGGCGCAGCCCGGACCCTGAAACGTGAGATTTCAACGATCGACGAACGGCTCGAATCCCGCGCATGGAAAGCGGAACTGCTGGCAACGATTCCGCCGGAAGCAAGCGTGATGGCTTCGCAGCCTTATCTTTCCCATCTCGCCAAACGTGAACGCGTGATCTCACTCCACCACACCTTGAAGGGGCTGAAGACGCTCAGCCGCGCCGCTTACCAGACTCCTACGCCGACAGACGTGGTGTTCATCGACTACGAAGATCCGACGACCTTCAACGTCGCTGCTGGATACTACCACCCGCGGATGAAGACGGCGGATGGCCGGAACGTGCCGTCGAGTGATCGACTGCTGCATGAATTTCTGAGGCAGGCGAAGTGGCAAACGGTCTCGCAAAATGCAGTCACGCTCCTGCGGCGCGGCGATCCGTTGCCCGATTTCACCGGTGCGACGGCGCCGATCCAGTTCGACGAATCAACGACTTTGCGCGCGGTCCAACTCGCAGAGAATGCCGCGGGGTTGCATCTGCGCCTAAGTTGGGACTTCTCGGAGGAACGCGAACGTTTCCCATGGCTGATGCTCGTCCTGAACGACGGCAAGGTGCTGCACTCCTTCACTAAAGGTCTATGCGTCGCCGAAGCAGGCGCCGGGCGATGGAGCGAGCAATGGACAGTGGAGATCCCGCGTTCGGTGCCGTCCGGTGAGTATGCGCTACACGCGATCTTTTACGACGCAAGCGCCGCGATGTGGCGCGGTCAGATGCCACCAGGCGACGGGACCCACATCCTGCACAATCTCGACCTCGGTCGGCGACAGATCGCGCCGCTCGCGAAGGACTGAAATCAGCGATTCACAGCCGCGCGGATAGCCCACGCGCCATTCGCACCGCAGCCTCGGCTTCTGACTTGCGTCCGAGACTTTCGAGGATCGCCGCCAATGCAAGATAACCGTCTCCCTTACCCGGCTGACGCTGAATGGCTGCACACTGGGCTTCGATCGCAGCCTCACCGAAACCACGCTCGAGTTCGACGCGAGCGATGGCCTTGAGCGGACGCGGATCGTAAAGATCGAGCCGCGAGGCGTGCCGGAATGCGTCGAGTGCCTCCTCACGCGCGCCGAGTTCCGCCCGAAGTTCGCCAAGCATCTGCCAAGCTTCGAGATGCCACCAATGGGAGGTGGCATACTTCTGCACCAAGTCACACGCAGCAGATGCACCTTCGTTCTCGATCAGCAACCGCGCGTGACATTCCACAAGAAGCCACGGCTCCGGAAACTGCTCACGCGCCACCCGCAAGATCTCACGTGCTTCTGCAGCGTCCCCCGACTCGGCGCGCAGGCGAGCAAAGTGCAGCGCCGCAGGCCACGTTCGTGGATACTGCCGCGCGTCCCGCTCCGCCTTCGCCGGAGCCACAGCGAGCCACGTGGCCGCATCTTCGGACCGGCCCTGGCGCTGAAGGCAGATCCCGAGCTGCACGCGCGCTGGCGCAAACGCTGGAAAATGCTCGATGGTTTTCCGCAGCAGGCGCTCCTGCGCACCGTAGTCGCCCCGATCCGCATAATGGGACGCGAGCGTCGCCAGAACCCGCGGCGAAACACCGCCGCTCGCGATCGTCCTCTGGCAGAAAGTCACAGGATCCACCCAATCCGCTGCACGCACCGCTGTCCGCAGTCCCAGGCCACCCCCCGCCACGATCACGAGTCCGACTACCAGGGGCTGCCAACGGGCCGGAAGCGCGAGGAGACATGCCGCAAGAAAGATCAGGAACCCAATGCTCGCCAAGTAGATCCAGTGCTCGGCCACCTCAGCATTGAGCGGGAATAAGTTAGAAATCGGGAGAAAGGCGGCAGCAAACCAGAGCCCACCGAAGGAGCGAAGACGCTGCCCCGGACCTTTGACCCGACAGAGAGCAACCACACCAACGATGGCGAGCATCCCGAGCATCGAGAGGTGATCCGCGCGGAGATGATTCCGCCACGATTCCGCGCTCCGCAGCGTTGCCGGATCGCTTAGCGTCCGCTCCATGTGGAGCGTGCCTGGATAGAGGATAAGCCCGGAGTAGTCACCCAATGCACGAAGCATCAGAATCGCTCGCGCCTCGATCGGCGGCGGAGGCCCATCCTCCATCGGCACGCGCCGCGCCGGCAGGGCGTGCAGTGCGAAGTAAACGAGACAGACTCCGACGGCGACCGAGAGCGGCGCGATCCTGCGCCGCCACTCGATGCCCTTCTGAAAAACGACCAGATGAAGGGTAAACAGCGCTACCCACATCAGCCCGATTTCCTTCGAGCAGAGCGCCAGCAAACAACAGATCGCCGAAACACTGGCCAGCGCAATCCGCCGAGGCCCAGCGCTGACGACCGCCGCCCGCAGGGCCAGAAGCCACGCCGCAAGGGCAAAGACGCTGGCGAGACTGTCAGCGCGGCCAGAGATGTATGCGACGGCGGCATTGTGGATCGGGTGTACCGTCCAAACCAACGCGACGAGCAGACTCACCAACGCGACGCACCTTTCCGTCGCCTTTTCGATGAGTCCCGGCAGCAGGCGGCGCAGGAGCAGGTACAGCAGGAACCCGCTGATGCTGTGCAGCAGGATGTTCGTTGTGTGATAACCGCTCGGTTCACCACGCCATAGCCAGTAGTCAAAGATGTAAGACCAGTTCTGGACTGGCCTATAGTAAGTCGAGAAGGAATCAAAAAACAACCAGTGTCGGAATACTTCCAAGCCAAAAACCGGGCTCCTGAAGAATGGGTTTTCTCCGATCAGATACAAATCATCCCAAATGCGTTCGCCGTGTATCGACGGGAGGTAAACCAGCCACCCGGACATCAGAAAAACGAACAGCGCGGCGATGGTGTGAATCGCCATTTTTGGTGCTAGAGCCGGATCTTGCATGAAACACCAAGCCGCCCCCCCGGTAAACGGGAGGGCGGCTCGTGAGATTTGAGTGTTAGAGACTATCCGCAGCGATCAATAGAAGGGCGACCAGAAGTCGAGCGGGGCCACGTCAGAGAGCGCACCGTAGGTCGATGCGTTGATCCGGGGAATTCCGTCCACCGTGAACGCTCCGCCGTTAACCTGGTAGCCAAGCATGTCGGCGCCGCCGCTGTTGTAGAGCTTGGACCCGGTCTTCAGGTAGGCCTTGATGTCCGTCCAGCTGACGGAGTTGCCAGTGCTCTTGTTGGTTTCGATCGCATATTGGTCGATCGCTGAGTCGATCATGCGCATGTCCTGCAACACGCGGGAAGCCTGGGAGCGCTTACGCGCACGCAGGAAGTTTGGCACCGCGATCGCCGCCAGCAAGGCGATGATGGCGACCACGATCATGATTTCAACG
>JANPIS010000114.1:0-1882 GCA_031425095.1 Chthoniobacteraceae bacterium | reverse complement strand
CCTCCACGCTCGCGGCATCGGCGCCTGGCGGCGTTGCCGCGCTGCTTTGGGCATGCATAAGATGCGGCCCCAGCGCCACCGCCGCGCCAGTCCCAGCGACTTGTTTGAGAAAGAGCCGCCGGGTCGCGGGATCGCCAAAGGTAAGCATGGCATCCAGCGCTTCATCGCGTGGGTCGGGATTGGGTTCGTGGCTCATCTTCAGGAAGGTTTTCTGGGCACTGTGGAAGAGACTTCGCGCCTCGTTCGGTGAGTGGCCGGGTTAATTTCCGCTCGTCAGAAACTCTGGCATGAAGTGCGCGACTCGGCGCGCCACTACCACACCACGCGTCCGTGCTGCTCGCCTTCCGCGACCTTGGGCGTCTCACCGGTGGCGTAAGCCTTCGCAGCTTCAAAGAGATATTTGATCTTCTGGAAGCCCGTGTTGTCCCAGTATTCGCCTTGCGTGGGATGCACTCGGATCAGTTTGATGTTCGGATCGTCCGCACCGCCGGGGAACCACACGCGAAAGGGTTCCTGCCAGAGTTGCGCGATGAGATGGGAATCATCGCGGAGCTGCGCACGGCCACTCATCGAGAGATACGCGCTGCGATCGTCCTGACAGACGATATGCACCGCAGTGTCCGCTTCGATCTCGTGGATCTTCGCGGAGTCGGTGTCGGTGAAAAACCAGAGGCCGCCATCTTCATCGACGCGGGCGACAGCCATCGGCCGGGCGCGGAGCCGCCCATCCTTGCCGTGCGTGACAAGCATGGCGGTGTGGAAGTTTTTGAGCAGGTCGCGGAAATGTTGCCGCGCTTCGACAGGCGAGGGTGTGGTGTCCATGACCGCTTCCATCGCGGCATCCGGCTCCGCTGGACGCATCGGAACGGATGGGCGGCAGCTCTTTCCGGCGATCGAGCCGGGCGTGCTGCCTCTACACCGACGTGAGCACCGCCACTGGCAGCTCCCCGAGGGCCTCCGCGAGCGCCAGCGGCGCACCCCCATACTCGCGTCCGGTGAAGACTTCTCGATAGCGCCGCTCCGGCTCGGTCACCGCGACGTGCGCGTCCTCCCACACCTCTCCCACTGGCGGGTAACCGAGCGCCGCCGTGTGCCGCGGGACGATCACCAGCAGCGACGAAGCCCCATGGGTGCGCTCAAACGCAACGACACGCTCCGCGTGCGCGCCCCTCACCGCGACCGGCGTGTAGCTGCCGCTCGCAAAGAGCGCCGCCTGCTGCCGCCGCAGTGCAAGCAGCCGATGCGTGACGAACATCTTGATCCGCCCATCGCTCCACGTCGTCAGTAACGCTCCCGCCGCCGCGCGCTGCACTTCCGCGAGTTGTTCCTGGCGCAGTTTGTAGTTCACCGGCCGGCGGTTGTCGGGATCGACCAGGGAAAAATCCCACAGCTCGCTGCCTTGATAGAAGTCCGGGACGCCGGGGCAGGTGAGCTTGAGCACCGTTTGCGTGAGCGAGTTCACCATCCCGAGTTGCGCGGTGCGCTCGGCGATGGGTGCGAGGCTGGCGGGGAAGCGATTGCGCGCGCCGGGAGTGAGGATCGTGGCGACAAAGGCACGCACTGCATCCTCCCAATCGGCATTCGGCTCCATCCAACTGCTATTCACCTTCGCCTCGCGCAACGCCTTCACCATGTAGTCCTGGATGCGGGCGATGAATCCTTCGCGGTTGTTGCCGGTGAGACCTTCGAGCGGCCACGCACCGAGCAGCGTCTGGTAGAGGAGATATTCTTCGTTCGCGTCCGGCGCGAGGTCGCCGTCGATCTCGCGGCGGTGCTTGCGATTCATGGTGTGCCAGCGCCGCACCGCACGGCTCCATGCATCGGGCAGCTCGGAGAGCGCGGCGAGCCGTGCGCGCACATCTTCACTGCGCTTCGTGTCGTG
>JANPIS010000113.1:0-11593 GCA_031425095.1 Chthoniobacteraceae bacterium | reverse complement strand
GCGGCGGCGTCGGTGAGCACGGCGACGTTCTTGGCCTTGAGCGTGTTCTTGGCGAAGAGCGCCATCACCGTGCCTTGGAAGGGGTCAATGAAGCAGACTCGGAAGACGAAGTCGCCGACCTCGGTGACCTTCGGGTTCGTCGAGCTGGGCGAAATCATCGGCACCTTCGCGTTCTGGCAAATCGGCGCGGCTTCGAGTGAGCGCGAGGAGGCCACTTCACCCAGGATCGCCACGCTGCCGTCCTTGGCCACGAGCTTGTTCACCGCGTTCGCGGACTCACCGGCCTTCGACTGATTGTCCTCGGTGATGAGCTTGATCTTTTTCCCGTTCACCCCGCCGGCGGCGTTGATTTCTTCGACGGCGAGGAGGGTTCCTTCGTGCGACGAGATGCCAAAGGTCGCCTCCTTGCCCGTGAGCGAAGCGAACTCGCCGACGACAATCTCATCCGCCCCGCCTCCCTTCTGACAACCAGCGAATCCGAGCATGGTGAGCGCGAGAGCGAGGGTGAGTGCTTTCTTCATGGGCGGCGGATGCTATGGAGCGCCCTCTGCCATTTCAACTGTCAATCCGAAGGCAAATTGCACGAGCCATCGACCGGCGAGATTTGCCAGACTGGCCGCTCACTGTCCATGAAGCTCCCCCCTTCGCTCATCGCACTCTTCGCAGTTTGTCTCACCGGAGCTGCCCGCGCTCAGACTTCCCAGCTGCGTCCTCCCACGACGCCCGCTCCGAACTGGCCCTTCCAAGCCCGCCCCACACCGGCACCACGCCCGAGCACCACGGTCACCATGGCCGCGCCCGGGCTATCCCCAGCCCAATCCACCGCACTCGCTGCGGAGCGCGCGAAACTGATCGAAGGCGTGAAAACTCTGCCGCGCCTCGGGGCTCCGGGGGCGGTGGCCGTCTATGGCGCGCTCGCTTTCCCCGTGGCGACCACGGCTTCGGGAGCGGACGCCGACGTGGTCGCCGCCGGTGGAACCATGGGCAAAGGACGCGCCGTAATCTTCGGACACACGGGGTACCTCGACGGCGGATCAGGGTCGGGCGACCTCGATCGATTGCTGCTCAATGCCGTGCGCTGGTGCAGCGGCAAGGAGAAGCCGCGTATCGGCATCAAGGGCGCGAAGACTGGCGCGCTGCTCGACCAGCATGGGCTCCGGCACGAGTCGCTGAGCCGCCTGGAAAAATCAGCGCTCAGCGGCTTTGACGTGATCATCGCCTCGGTGCAGGGATTGACCGACGAAGCGGAGGCCGCGGCGCTCACGAGCTACATCGAAGGTGGCGGTGGATTCATCGGTGCGATCACCGGCTGGGCCTTCGCCCAGACGAGCGGCGGCAAGGATTTCACCACTGCCTTCCTCGGCAATCGCGCACTCGCCGGCGCTGGGATGGCGTGGACCGACAACGGGATCGGCGAAGGCACGCTGGAGGTGCGCTCGGAAGGGCCTCCTCTGCTCCATGCTCTGACGGCGATCGCAGCGCTGACGCCGAAAGCGGGCGCGCCTGCGCCCGCGCCAGAAACCCTAGAACAAGCGGCGAAGACTATCCAAAGCGCACTTTCTTGCATGCCCGAGGCGAACAAGGCGGCCATGCAGCGACTGCTCGCCGGCGCCATCTCCAGCAGCACGAAGTCGCCGGTGCCGACGCCGGAGAAGCCGCTCAAACAATCCGACGATGCCGACGCCAGAGCTCGCGCGGGCCTCGAAGCCCGGCTGGCGAGATTCCTGGCACCGGCGGAAATCCGACCGCATCCCGCGGCTGCGAAATTTCCCGGACGCGTCGGCCCACAAGCGCGGCCCGTCACCAAGACCATCACCATCGATCCGCGCGTACCCGGCTGGCACAGCCTCGGTCTTTACGCCGATGCCGGCGCGAAGATCGAAGTGAAGCTCCCACCGGCACTGGCAGCCCGCGGTTTCGCCGTACGCATCGGCTGCCACAAGGATCGCCTCTACCACCTCGACGAGTGGAAACGCATCCCGGAGATCACGACCGAAGCCACCTTGAACACGCCGACGACGGTCGCGGCGAACCCGTTTGGCGGCCTGCTCTACGTGGTCGTGCCGAACAGTGCGAAAGAGACCGTCTCTTTTCCCGTCACCGTCTCCGGCGGAATCGAGTCACCACTTTTCATCCTCGGCCAGACGTCTCTCGCAGAATGGCGCGATCGCCTTTCCAAGCTCCCGGCACCGTGGGCCGAACTCGCGACGAAGAAGATCATTTGGTCCGTGCCCGCGGAACGGATCCGGTCGCTCGGTGATCCTGAAGCGCTCATGAAGTTCTGGGACCAGATCCTGGACGCCCAGGCAGACCTCGCCGCGACTTCCCGGGAGCGCGAGCGGCCCGAGCGCATCGTCGCCGACGTGCAGATCAGCGCCGGCTACATGCACTCCGGGTATCCGATCATGGTCCCGACGGACGGATCCACCGATCACGCGCTGGACCTGCGCGCCCTCAAGACTGGGAGCTGGGGGCACTTTCATGAACTCGGTCACAACCATCAGGTCAGCGACTGGACGTTCGAAGGCACGACCGAAGTGACCTGCAATCTTTTCTCCCTCTACTGCATGGAGACGCTCTGCGGACAGCCGAGCGGACGAGGTCACGACGCGATGAAGCCCGAGGCCGTGGAGAAGCGCCTGCGTGGGTATCTCGGCATGGGCGAAAAGTTCCCGCGCTGGAAGAGCGACCCCTTTCTCGCGCTGACGATGTATTACCAGCTCCGCGTCGGCTTCGGCTGGGAGACGTATAAGAAAGTCTTCGCCGAATACCGCGGCCTCGCGAACGAGCAGCGTCCAAAGTCCGATGACGAAGAGCGCGACCAGTGGATGGTGCGCTTCTCGCGTGCAGCGGGGAAAAATCTTGGGCCGTTCTTTGAGGCATGGGGTGTGCCGACGAGCCCGAGCGCGCGGGAGTCGATCAAGGATCTGCCCGCCTGGATGCCGGCCGACTGGCCGAAGAAATAAACGCCGTTCGGTTCGAGATTCCTGCGGCCGCAAATCGCACTCGTCGGGGATACGAGTGAGCGCCGAAGGTGCTCCATCGACCAGCCCACGGGTTGCGAGGCACGAGCTACCCTGGGACTGGATTTTGAAAAGGAGCCAACCCTGAAAGGGTTGAGGCCGACACCGCGCTCACACTAGAGGAGATCAAACCCTTGCAGGGTTTTTCACGCTATCGGGTCGGTGACCCAAGGTAGCCCGCGGCGCGCAACCTTGGGCTGGATGATCGAACGCCGTTGGCGTTCGGAGGACGTTCTCCCAGCTCGACGAAGGAATGAGCCTCACTCCTCGCGCAGCCATCCGCGCGACTTCAGGAAGCCGCGCACTTCCCCATTCTCCCGCGAGATCGGCGCCAGCCACAGACCGAGTCGCTCGCGCTTCCACCATGAAGCGTCTCCACCTGGCTGGGTGAAGTGGTAGCGATAGAGCACGGCGCGCACATAGCGCGGCGGATCACCGGGAAAAGGATTGTTCGCGATGAGGCTCAGCGTGCCGGCGTCGTTGTGCAGGAGCTTCCAGACGAAGTGGACCGTCCATGGGTATTGGTTCGGCGTCGCCATCGCCGCGAACCAGATCTGCCAGTCGATCCGCGGCTGATACGGCGCGATGATGGGCGGACTGCGCAGAGGATCACCGGGCTTCGCCTTGAATTCATATTCGCGCCAGGACGCATACTGCAGCGACGAATTGCTGGTGCCTTCAAAGACGATCTCCAGCCGCTCGCGACCGACGGTGCCAAAGGCGCCGTAGGTATTGACGAGGTTCAGGCGGTTGAAGGAAGTGTTCATCACCTGCCCGGGTTGGATGAGGTTTTTCACCGGCGCAATGCTAAGCAGCGCGACCACTACGGCGAGCGCGATCGCAGCGTATTCCTGCGGACGCGAGCGCTCCGCCTTTTCCGCCGCACCTTTGGTCCGCTCGACGATCCAGCGCGGCAGCACCCGCGCCCAGAAAGTGTCATCGAGACATGCGAGGCACGGGACGATCGTGAGCCAGTTCAGGAACGAGAGATTTCCGCTCAGGATCAGGAAGACTTGGAAGCTGGCCATCAGCACGCCGGCCACGTGCCGCGCTGGCCGCGGATGAAAGCAGAACCACGGGACGACAAGCTCGATAATGTGATTCCACAACGTCCCGAGGCGATGAAACCACTCGGGGCGAAAGTGCAGCCACCAGCTCAGCGGATTCGGAATCGGCTGCGTCTCGTAGTGGTAGAAGAGGCAGGTAAGATCGCGCCAGCAGGCGTCGCCGCGGATCTTGATCAGCCCTGCTCCGAGCATGATCCGGAAGATGAGCCACCGATACAGCCACACGACTACGACGGGAGGTGCGCGACGCGGAAAAGGCCGCCCATCAAGCAGTGGACAGAGAAACACGGCGAGGAAGCCGGTCTCGAGCAGTTGAATCTCCCAGCCGTAGCTGTACCAGAGTTGGCCGACATTCACGATCGACGTGTAGAGCACCCACAGCACGAGCATCACGATGGAGTTCGCGTAGCCGAGCAGCACCGCGAGGGAGATCACTACACCGAGCCACGCCACGCCGAGCAGCGCGCCATCCGAAAGGTGCCACCAGAACAAACTCGGCAGATTGAGAAAGCCCGCGGCCCGCGACCCAAAATGCTTCTCCAGATCTCCCAACCAAACCTGCGCAGGCAGTAATCCGTTCTGGCCGACGAGCGGGACGAGCTGATTTGCCGCGGCGAGAAACGCGACGAGGTAAACGAGTCCGAGCAGCCGGAGAATGACGAAGCGCGTCAGCCAGTAACCCATCGGCACTTCGGACGGGCCAAACCAGCGATGCACGAACGCGGCGAGCGCGGGGCGAGTCTGGATGAGTTGCGGGAGGTTCATGGGGCCGCTTCGTTTCTACCGCGCCCGCACCGATGTGTGGCAGAGTGAAATACGCTCCGCATCGCCATGAACCCCTCCGACACCCAGCCACCGCGCATCGTGCGCGCTCCGCCAACCGATCGGCCGGTGCTGATCTTCGATGGCGACTGCAATTTCTGCCGCCGGTGGATCGCCCGCTGGCAACGCGGAACCGGCGATCGCGTCACGTTCGCCGAGTTTCAGAAAGTTGGCGCGCAGTTCCCCGAAATCTCGAGCACGGAATTTGAGCAAGGCGTGCAGTTCATCGACCTGGACGGAACCGTGCTCAGCGGCGCAGACGCCGTCTTCCGCCTCGCCGACTTCGCCCGCGAACGCGGCAGGCTGGCACGCGCACTCCGGCGCACTCGGGGCTTCATGCCGATCGCCCGCGCGGCCTACCGACTCGTCGCGGCAAATCGATTATTCTTCTCCCGCTTCAGCTAGCGCGCCGCCTCCGTGAGTGTTCTCAAAACCGCTGCCACTCCGGCTTGTTCGCATAGACCCAGCGGTAATATTCCACGCGCTGCAGACGCGCGGCAGCGGGCTCGTCGATCAAGGCTTTGGCGACCGGGTGCATCTGCAGGATCGACGCGGGATTCGTCGCGGTGATCGGCCCCTCGACGGCGTCGGAGACCGCGCGCGCTTTGCCTTCACCAAAAGCCAGCAGCAAGACCTGGCGCGCGTCCATGATCGTTCCGACTCCCATCGTGATGACGTGGAACGGCACGGCATCGGAGCTCCCGAAGAAGCGCGCATTGTCGCTGCGGGTGCGCGCGGTCAGCGTCTTGATCCGCGTGCGGGAGGCGAGCGAGGACGACGGTTCGTTAAAGCCGATGTGGCCGTCCGTGCCGATGCCGAGCACCTGCAGATCGATTCCACCCACCGCGCGGATTGCCGCTTCGTAGGCCGCGCACTCGGCAGGCACATCGGCGGCGAGGCCATTCGGGATGTGGATGCGATCCTTGGGCACATTGAGGTGCTGGAAAAGATGCTCCCACATGAAGGCGCGGTAAGACTGCGGATGATCGGCAGGCAGACCGACGTATTCGTCCAGGTTGAAGGTCGTGACGCGGGAGAAATCGAGACCGTCCTCGCGGTGCATGCGCACGAGTTCGGCGTACATCTTCAGCGGCGTGCTGCCGGTCGCGAGGCCTAGCACGGCAGCGGGTTTGCGGCGGACGAGCTGCGCGACGATCCGCGCAGCGACCACGCTCGCTTCGTCAGCTGTGGGTTGGATGATGATTTCCATGTCGTCCGATTATTTGCCGAGCCGCTTGCGGAGCTTCGTCGTCACGTCGGCTTTGAAGCGGTCGATGAACCCTGTGACGTAGTCCACGATGTCGAGCGAGTCGTCGTGCGCGAGCGGCGTGAGATCCATGGCAAAGGCGATCATCTCCGCGGCATCGGTGGAGTGACTGTCGAAGAAGGTCGCATTGGCGCGGCGCCGTCCGAGTGTCGCGAGATCGTAGCGCTTCCCGCCCGCGATCTGGCTATCGAAGATACCATTCAGCGCCGCAGCGAGGTTTTCGTGGGCGCTGAGGTTGTGCACCACTTTCTCGGCGTCCTCCATCCAATCGAGCCCGCGCCACACTTCGCAGCCATGCACTTGCTCCGGACGATCCGCCCGTGGCAGCGCGCGGATGGCCTGCAAGACCGGCATGACGACCGCGATGTGCGTCTCGTGTTTATCCGCGGGATTGTGCGTGTACACGACGCGAGGCCGCGTCGCCTTCAGGATCGCGATGAGATCGTCCCGCAGCGAAGGATCCCGCGCGTCCTTCACGATCTTGCTCGGGTAATCGAGCTGGATCATCGCGCCGTAGCGACCCACTTCCGCGGCGAGCTCCTGCTCGCGGTGACGAATCGCGATCATCTCCGCATCGGAGTAGCTCGCGTAATCGCCCGTGCGCGCGCTCCCGGCGCCATCGGTGCAAGTCACGCCGCCGAACCACTCCGCCCGACTGTGGTAACAGGCGGCGATGCCGTGAAAGGCCATGAACTCGAGATCGTCCTGATGCGCGCCGATGCCTAGATGCGTGACTCGGGATAGTGCCTCGGCCTCCGGCTTGTGGTCGGGGATGAAGAGGCGCGCGTTGGGTCGGTTGAACTTCATTTCTTGGAGGGCTTGCGGACGGGGAGACTGGCGGCGGCGACGGCCTGACCGTGGCGCTTGTCTTTCTCGTCCGGCGTGCGGAGCTGGATCCGACTGGCGAGTGCGGGGAACTCCGCGGCCAGCACTTCGCCCGCCTTCCCCAGAATCACCGTGCCCCCTTCCCCGCTCGTGACGCGACCGAGGATGAGCAGGTTCCGGATCTCGTAAAAGTCCGCGAGGTGCGCGATGGCGTAGCCGAAGCAGATGCCGATCGTTTCGTAGATGCGGCGCGCTCGTTCGTCGCCCGCGGCCATGAGCTGCTGCACTTCCACGAGGCGCTCCGCAAATTTCATCTCCGCCGGCAGCTCGATGCCCGCGAGCGGCGCGAGGCGCGCGACACCCTGCTGGCAGAGATACTGCACCGCGCACCCGCGATCGCCGCTCCACTCATCGAGCGGCGCATCGGCGCGATAGTCGATCGGCACAAAGGCGAGCTCATTCAGCCACGGCGCAATCAGCCCGTCCGCATTCACGTAACCGCCCGCGACGCTCGTGCCCATGGAGATCCCGAGCACGCAGTTTTCGCCCAAACTCATCGAGCCGGCGAGCGCGGTGACTTCGCCATCGTTCACCACTTCAAAAGGAACGCCGCCCCACGACTTTTGCAGCTCGAAGAAGATGCGCCGGATCTTTGCGTCAAACAGCTCCGGCAGCACGCCGCGGAAGAGCGAAGCCACCCGCGCTTCGTTATTCACATACACACCCGCCGCACTGCCGCCGATCGCATCCACGCGCGGCAGGAATGCCGCGGCGCGCTGAAGCGAATCCTGGATGCCATCGAAGTGGTACTGTGGATCGCTCTGGAAATACGGGTCCCAAGCCACTTCCTCGGAGAAGACCACCTTGCCGTCGATCACCGCCGCACACTTCCGATCGCTGCCGCCGAGATCGAAGCCGATGCGGCAGCCATCGAGATGCCGCCCGAGCGGCACCGAGATCTCATGCGCCGCCGGCACCTCGTGCAGCGCCCGCGTTTCCACCGCGAGGTCGCGCCCATAAACCCGCCGGCCCATGAATTCCCAATCGAACTTCCGCGCCCCGTCCGGCGCATAGATGCCGCGAATCACCGTCGCGATCGCATCGTCGCCGCCGATCATCACGCGCCAGCCGCCGCGCGCCCAGAGCAGCGTTTTCACGAGGCGCTCGACGTACGTCGTGTTCAGCGGAATGTTCGCACCTTCATGCGGCAGCACGCCCGTGTCGTAGCGGGAGATGGTGCCGTCGGCGCGCTCGAGCGCGATGGCGAGGGGATGCACGCCCGGATCCGTGGCACAACGCTCCCGATAAGCGCGAACCCAGAGCGAAGCGGGCACAAAACCGGGATCGAGCGGAGGGACAAATGCGGGGATGATTTGCATCGGGGGAATGTGATTTATGGCGCCGTCCGACAGGGGTCGAGGCGGAATCGCGTGGCGTGGTTGACCATTGCGCGCGGCTCCCACAATCTCCCCGCGCATCCCGTTTCATGAGCACACCACGCAAAGCCATCGGCATCGACTTCGGCGGCACCTCGATCAAATCCGCCGTCGTCCAGGGTGGCGTCCTCCTCGATCGCGGCGAACCCATCGACCCCCAGCAGTTCCCCGAATCGCGCACCCTGGTGGCGGCCATCGTCGAGATGATCGGCGCCCTGCGCGCCGTGCATCCAGAAGTCGCGGCAATCGGCGTCGGGCTGCCCGGTTTCGTCGATAGCACGCACGGGGTCGTCCACACGCTCACGAATGTCTCCGGCTGGAATGAAGTCCCGCTCCACGATCAGCTCACCGCGCGGACCGGCCTGCCCGCGATCGTGGAAAATGACGCGAAGGCCATGGCCTACGGGGAATTCAAGCACGGCGCGGCGCGCGGCTTTCGCCACGTCATCTGCGTGACCCTCGGCACTGGCGTCGGCGGCGCGCTCATCCTCGACGGCAAGCTCTACCGCGGCGCCCAGCTCGCCGCCGGCGAACTCGGCCACACCAGCATCGACTATCGCGGCAAGGTCGGACCTTACGGCGACCGCGGCGGGCTCGAGGAATATGTCGGCAATCAGCAGATCGCCGAACGCGCCGGCGAACTCTATCGCAACGCGGGCCGCAAAGTGACCACCGCCCAGTGCCAGCCGCTCGATCTCGCCAAGGCCGCCGCGCGCGGCGACGCCATCGCGCTCAGTCTTTGGGACACGATCGGCACGGAGATCGGCAGCGCATTGGCCAACGCTGTCTGGCTCTTGAATCCCGACGTCATCGTCATCGGTGGCGGCATCGCCAATGCCGGCGAGCTCATCCTGGATCCCATCCGCCGCACCATCCGCGCCCGGACCCTCCGGTTGATCCACGAGAATCTGAAAGTGGTCCCCGCGACGCTCGGCAACGACGCCGGCATCATCGGCAACGCCGAGCTGGCCCTCGAAGCGTAGCTCGATTGTAGCGGCGGTCTGCGACTGTCGCTGACATCCGCGGACGAAGGTGGTGCGGAGCCCACCACCGCGCTGCGCTCGCCCAAAGTGTGCGACGGTCATAGACCGCCGCTACAAACGGTCACTTCCGCGCGGGCGCTCGCTTTCCGCCGTGATGGTAGGTCTTCCACCAGTCCGGCCCTTCGGCTTCGATCTCCGTGTTCAGTTTCACCAGCGCGGACTTCATCTCGGCGAAATTCGCGGGCTCGCGCGCGCTGAGTTCCTCCTTCTCCTGCGGATCGCGCTGCAAGTTGTAGAGTTCAAACTGCGTCAGCGCTTCATCGGCGAGGACCTTCCAGTCCCCGATGCGCATCGCGGTCTTGAGCGGTTCCGGCGCGATAGCGCAGCGCCAGTAGAGCGGGCGCGCGCGGTCCACTGGCTTTCCTTCCAGCGCAGAGAGGAGATTCCCGCCATCGAGCACGCGATCGACCGGTAGTTTTGCGCCCGCAGCCGTTACGGCTGTGACAAAGATGTCCGAGCCGATCACCGGCACATCACTCGTCGTGCCCGCCTTGGCTTTCCCTGGCCAGCGCACGATCCCCGGCACGCGGATACCCCCTTCATAGACCGCGCGCTTCCGGCCCCGCAGACCTCCGGTGGAGCCGCGGCCCGGCGACTTGATGCCATCGCCTTCGGGGCCATTGTCGGCGGTGAAGATGACGATCGTGTCCTCGGCGAGCTTCAACTCGTCGAGCGCCCGCATGAGCTGGCCGAAGGCGTGGTCGAGCTGCGTGACATTCGCGTGATGCTCGAGCTGCACGTCGTCGGTGAGCTGCGGATACTTCGCTTTGAACTCCGGCGCGGACTTGATCGGGTAGTGCGGCTCGTGCGTCCACACGGAGAGCAGGAACGGCTTCGACTTGTCGCGATGCTCGCGCAGCCAGGTCACCGCTTCATTCACGATGATCGGTGCGGAATACCCTTCGATCTTCCCGACGGCCTGCCCGTTGCGCACGAAGTTCGCCGGGTTTTCGTGCGACGGTCCCGCGTTGTTTTGCGTGGCCATCCACCAGTCGTAGCCGTGATCGTTCGGCTGCGGCTGCGACGGTTGATTGAAGTGCGAATTGAGGTGCCACTTGCCGACGTGACACGCCGCGTAGCCCACGGTCTTGAGCAGCTTCGGCAGCGCGATTTCGCTCGTGCGCAAATGAATGTCGCGGCCTTCAGGAATCCACGTGAAGACGCCATTCCGATACGGCGTGCGCCCGGTGAGGATCGCGGAGCGCGAAGGCGAACACACCGCGCTCGCCGAGTAGCACTGCGTGAGACGCACGCCCTGCTTCGCAAAGGCATCGAGATTCGGCGACTGGATGATCGGGTGCCCGTAGCACCCCAAGTCACCCCAGCCGAGATCGTCGGCGAGGAAGACAACGATGTTCGGTGGCGCGGCGACGGCGAGGGTAGAAGCGGAGAAAGACGCGAAGATTGCGGCGAGGAAGATTCGACAGTTCATGATTCGGGGGTTGGACGCGGCGGGGCGGTGAATGCAGCGCGGAAAACGCGGAGGGTGTCAATTCTTCCGGCAGGCATTTTCGCGATGCAGCCATCTTCTGCACGCCATGCGAAAGCTCTCCGACTCCTGCTGGCGCGAGCCGGCAAATTATCTCGCGCGCTTTCCGACGGCGGCGAACAATGCCTTCCCAATGAACGTCTCCGCCCTCCCCATCCCGACGATCGACACCGGTGCCCTCAACGCGATCCTCGGTGCGGATCACGGCGATCCGTTTTCCATCCTCGGCATGCATCAGGTCGGCGAGCAACTGGTCGTACGCATCTTCCAACCGGATGCACGGGCGGTGTCGGTCCAAAGCCTCGAGGCGCCGGGCACGATTTACCCGGCTCTTCAGGCGCATCCGGACGGATTCTTCGAAGCGGTGCTGGAAGGCGCGACGCAACGCTTTCGCTACACCCTGCGCTTCACCGCGCACAATGGTGACGAGTGGTCGGAGCGCGACCCTTTTTCCTTCGGCGTCGTCCTCGGGCCACTCGATCTGCATCTCTTCGCCGAGGGGCAGCACTGGGAACTCTACGACAAACTCGGCGCGCACCTTGTCGAGATCGATGGGGCGGCTGGAACGTGCTTTCACGTGTGGGCGCCGAATGCACAGCGCGTCTCCGTCGTCGGCGACTT
>JANPIS010000112.1:0-7213 GCA_031425095.1 Chthoniobacteraceae bacterium | reverse complement strand
TTCCTCCGACTCTATGTGGAGCATGAGGAATCGTTGCGTGGCTTTGTGCGGTCGTTGGTGCCCACGTTGGAGGATTCGCGTGAGGTGATGCAGGATGTGGCGGCGGTGCTGTGGCGGAAGTTTGAGGACATCACCAGCATGGATGACTTTCGCCGCTGGGCGTTTGGAGTGGCACGGTTTGTGTCGATGGAATTTCTGCGGACTTGTCGCCGGGACCGGCATGTGTTTGGCGATGAGGCGCTGCGGTTGCTGGCAGTGGCTTCCGAGGAATCGGAGGATGCATTTGAGGCGGAGCGTCGGGCTTTGAATGATTGCCTTCGCAAATTGACGGATGATCAACGCACGTTGGTGGAAGAGGCCTACAAGCCAGGGGTGCGCATTGATGAACTGGCAGCGCGGACGGGTCGCAGTGCGATGGCCCTCTACAAATCGCTGCACCGCATTCGCATCGCATTGATGAACTGCACTCAGCAGGTGCTCGCACAGGAGGAACTGACATGAATCGAACTGAACATGAGCTTGAACTGATGCGCCGCTACTTGGAAGGCGTTGCTTCGCTGGAAGAGACGCAGGAGTTGGAATCACTCATCGTGAAGGATGCGAGCGTGCGTCAGGACTTTCTGCGCTATACGCATCTTGATTCCGCGCTTGCTGGAGTTCGCAGATCGCAGCCAGTGGGGGATCCACGTCGCTCCGTCTGGCTGTCCTGGCGGCCGCTCACGGCAGCGGCGGCGGGGATTGCGTTCGGGATGTTCTGCACGTCGGTGGTGTTTGGTTATGTGATGCCGCGCGCCGTGGCGGCGGCTTCGCTCCTTTCCGCACTGGTGGATGGGAGTTTTGAAACGCTACGTGGGCCGCTGCCTTCGGGGTTTCCGACGGAGTTTGGTGTCTGGAGCGGTGAAGAGACCGAACTGGTGGAGGGAGGTCGGGTGCGGGCGCTGGAGGGTAAGCGGATGCTGCGCTTCGTTCGCAGCTCAGAGTTTCCTGCCATGGGGAACTCGTGTGACGTCTATCAGCTCATTGATCTGCGCGCGCTCGGCATCAGTCAGCAGGATGGAGAATCGGCATTGGAGTTGTCAGCCAGGTTTTTGGATGGCCGCGCTGCGGGTGGTGACCCGGTCCGCTTCATTCTCAGGCTGTATGTGTTCTCCGGGAGTCCAGACTCACTGCGCGAGAAGTGGCCGCTCACTTGGAGGAATGCCATGACGCTACCGGAAGCGCTCTCCACGGGGAACACGTTGCTCCAGAGCGGGGGCACGAGGCCTGATGACTGGCGGGAGGTGAAGGCGAAGGCGCTGCTGCCGCCGAATGCGGAGTTCGCCCTCGTGCATGTGGGTGTTTACAGCCCCAGGGCACCAAATAGTGTTCCCTTGGAGTTTGGCAGCCAGTTCGTGGACGATGTCCGCCTCACACTCACGACACAGCCCGTGCTGCCGGTGCGGGTGGTGCAGCGATGATTTTTCTTTCCGAATGCCCACCATGACCCACCTGAGAATCCTCTTTGCCCTGCTGCTGGCACCGCTGTCCGCGATGTCTGCCGATCCACCATCCGCCAAAGCGGCGACACGGCTGGAGCCAAGATCCATCGCGGCACCAGCGAGCATCGAGGCGTTTTTTCAATCCTACTGCTACACCTGCCACGACGCGGCGACGGCGAAGGCGGACCTTGATCTCGAGGGTCTGACCCGGCGGATCACCAACAGCACCGATGCGCTGCATTGGCAGGACATTCTCGATCAGCTCAACGCCGGTGAGATGCCGCCGAAAAAGAAGCGCCAGCCGACCAAGGACGAGCTGATTCGTGTGGTCGGCGATCTGACGGAGTCCCTCCAGTCGGCGCAGACGATGCTCAGTGAGAATGGGGCTGAAATCATCCCGCGAAGGCTGAACCGGCGCGAGTATGTGGCGACCATCAAGGAACTGATGGGGGTCAGCATCGACGGCGGAGGGCTGCCGGATGACTCAGGCGGACGTTTCGACACCATCGGGGCAAACCAGTCGCTCAGCGCGATGCAACTGGAGAGGTATTTCAGTTTCGCCCAGGAAGTGTCCCGCATGGCCCTGCACTGGGCCAGCCAGCCGCGCGACGAGGCGAAGGTGACGCATCACCGCGCCGCCAACAGGGTCAATCTTGGCAAGTCGGTGCATGAGGCTCTGGAGAAGATCAAGATCGTCCACGAGACCGACAAGCCCTGGTCCGAGGTCGGCCTGACCGAATACGAATGGATCACTTACAACCCCGGAACCGCCAAGTATCCGCGCCATGCCGAGTATCGCGACCGGACCGGGGATGCGAAGAACTATGCGGACAATCTCCCCTACCACGACCTGGGTTACATGCTGTCCATGCGGACGGCGGGTTCCGGTGTCGGTGCTTATTTTCCTCACGATGCCCGGGCTCATTACCGGCTGCGTGTGCAGGCGGGTGTCCGGGATGGTATCACCGTGCGCCGAGTCATCCGGATGACGGTGGCCTATAGAGACACGGGGCTCAATGGGGCCCACGGGAAACCGATCGGCAGTTTCCTGGTGTCTGGATCGCTGGACAAGCCCTCCACTCACGAAATGGTATGGCATCCATCCTTCAGCCCCGATTTCCGTCCTGAAACACCCAAAAAATCTGCATCAAGCGTGGTTTTCATGGAGGATAAACGGGGCGGGCCGGGGGTTGGACAGGAGTATCCGCACTATCGCCCGATTGAACCAGGTGCACCGCTTGAAACAATCCTCGTGAAGTGGACTGAGGCGGAAGGTCCGTTCTACGATCCCAAGACCGTCTTTGAGCTACTGGCCGACAAATTCGATCTGGCAAAGGGCAAGGACGAGGACTTGGACAAGATTGTTCCTGAATTCCTGAGTCAGTTTGCGACCGCCGCCTTTCGCGGTCAGGCGGTGTCGGACGAATGGCTCCAGCGGCTCCAGACTTATTACCGAACACAGCGGGACGCTGGAAAGGGTTTCAAGGACGCGATCATCGATCCGCTGGCGATGATCCTTTGCTCACCGCGCTTTCTCTATCTGCTCGAACCGGCTGCCTCTGAGAATGAGAAATCACGAGAGCTGGACGCGATCAGTCTGGCGAACCGGCTTTCCTATTTCCTCTGGAGCGGTCCGCCGGATGAGGAGTTGTTCCGACTCGCTGAAAGCGGAGCGTTGCGGCAGGAGGCGGTGCTGGCGCAGCAGGTGGACCGGATGCTGGCGCATCCACGCGCGGAGCACTTTTACGAGGGCTTCATGAGCCAGTGGACGCACCTGAAGCGCTTTGACGAGGTCGGTCTGAGTTCACGGCTGCTGCTGCACCGCACCGATGCGATGATCTTGGCCGCCAAGTCGGAACCCGTGGAGTTCTTCAAAGCCCTAGCGCAGGAGAACCTCCCGGTTGCCAATCTGATCGATTCGAAGTTTGCCCTCGTGAACGGAGTGCTGGCGCTGAAATACGGGCTGGCGAATCATTACTCCGGGGACGGATTTCAGAAGGTGATGCTCCCTCCAGATTCGCCCCGAGGCGGACTGCTGACGCAGTCGGCGCTCCTCACGATCGGCACCATGAACAACCGAACGTCTCCGGTCATTCGCGGTTCACTGGTGAAGGACATCCTGCTCAACGATCCGCCGCCGCCACCGCCGCCGAACGTGCCCGAGTTGATCGCCGCTGCCACGGAACCGCTGCCGAGCGTCAGGTCGCTCGTCGAGTTGCATCAGCAGAAAGCCCAGTGCGCCTCCTGCCATGCGCGGTTTGATTTCATCGGCCTGGGGTTGGAGACCTTTGATCCGGTCGGCATGTGGCGCGATGAGGAACTCGTCACCGAGGCTCAAGAGGCGGGGCAGATTCCACGTCTGCCGAAAAAGATTTACCCCATTGATGCCAGCGGCAGGCTTCCCGGCGGGGAATCCTTCAAGGACCTGCGCGGACTGAAGGCCGCCTTGATGAAAGAGGAACGGAAAGTCGCCGAGTCCCTGTTCGAGGGCTTGTTCTGCTACGCCCTGGGCAGAAACGCGAGCTTCACGGATCGTCCGGTCATCGGCAAAGCGCTCGATGATCTCGCCACCGAAAAGTTTCCTGTCAGGCGCATGATTTCGAAAGTCGTGACCAGCGCACCCTTCCTCCAAAAATGAATCTCATCATAAGTTCTCCTCTCACTTTTAGCTCGGTAGCCGCGTGCCTGACTTTCCTCACGGCGGTGACGGCCCATGCGTTCGAGCCTGTCCTCGTTCAGAAAGGCAAACTGATGTTCGAGGATGATTTCAACTCCGCCGCCGTCAGCAATGAAACGTGGGCGAACGGAAAAAAGCCATTCCAAATCGAGGTCCGTGACGGGCGATTCACCTTTGATGCTTCCAAGAGCCAGGACTCCGCCGAGAAACCTGGCCTGAGTCGCAGCTTCGACCCGCCTTTTGGTGACTTCATCCTGGAGTTTGCAATGACTCCCGGCCCTGACTTCCTCAAAATGAACATCGTCTTCAATGACGATCTCGGCCATTGCCTCGTCGTCAGGATCGAGAAAGGCATGATGTATGGCTACAAGTTTGTGGAGCGTGACCGGCGCTCGTTTGCTGAATACGTCGATTGCACGGGAGTGACGCTGGAGCCGGGCCGCACCTATCCGGTCACGCTTGAGAAATCCGGCAGCCAGATGTTTCTCCACATCGACGACCAGCACTTTCTCATGGGGCAGAATGCCCGATTCAAGAATCCGATGAACCGCTTTGTCATGAGCTTTCTGGACGGACAAGTCCAGTTGGACGATCTCAAGCTGTGGGCAGGCACCGCACGATCTGAGGCCGACCTTTCGCGCTGGGTATCCCTTCAAACCAAACGCCCTGTCGCCAACATGGACAGCGACCCCAAGTTCAAAGAACACAAGCAGATTGCTGATGCGAGAGTGCAGTTGCAGACGGATGAAGCCTTCCAAAAGCTGCTCCAGGCCACCAACGCCGTTTATCAGGACATCCAGCGGCAGTATCCCTTTTTTCGCAGCCCATGAGCGCCGGACCAACGCAAACACAAGGAGGCGGCCAAAGCGGACGCCACCTATGCAGGCATGCTCCAGAAGCTCGCCGATCACGAGAAGATCGAGCTGGACTACATCAACAGCCACTTTCCTCCAACCAACTCCGGCAAATCCGAAAAATCATCCCACTGAAAGACACGACTTATGAACCTCAGCACCCACACTCACTCACGCCGTTCGTTTCTTCGCAGCGGAGCACGCGCGCTCACGCTGCCCTTTCTCACCAGCCTCCTGCCCCTGCGCAGCCGGGTGCTCGCCGAGCAAGCCTTGGCTGCCAGCACCCCCAAGCGCCTGCTATGGATGGCCATGGGTCACGGCCACATGGAGGAGCATTTTTATCCCACCGCAGCAGGTCGCTTCACTGACATCGCCCTGCCTCCGGGCTGGGATGCGCTGAAGAAGAACCTGGCTCATGTGACGATGGTTTCTAATCTCAGCAACCTGCAAAACAAACAGCCCCACGAGGGCACGGAGGCCGTGCTGACCTGCGCCAATGTCGTCGGCTTTCCCGGCAAATCGCGGCATAACTCCATCTCGTGTGACCAGATCGCGGCGCGTCACATCGGCAAGGGCACCCGCTACGAAAGCCTGCAACTCAACTGCCCCGCCGACGATGCCGGCAACGGCCATGGAGGCGTGGCGATGTCCTACCGCGAAGACGGCAGCCCGATGCCCGGCTATGACTCGCCGTTGGAGGTCTTTTACCGTTTGTTCGGCGGCAACGTGACCCGCGAGGAACTGCACCACGCTCTGAACCAACGGCGCAGCATCTTCGACATCCTCGAGTTCGAGAACAGCTCCGCCAAGCGTCTGCTGGACAAAGGCGACCGCGAGAAACTCGAAGAATACACCACCAGCATTCGCGACGTGGAACTGGCCCTGACCCGTGAGCAGGAATGGATGGACGCTCCCTTTCCCAAGCCCACGCTCGGGAAACCGAATGAAGCGCAGTTGATCCCCGAGGGAACACACGGTGAGCGTGTCATCCAGGCCATGTTCAAGATGATCATCGCGGCCTACCAGACTGACTCCACGCGAGTCGTCACCTACCGGATGCCAGACGAAGGCCTGCTCAAGAGCATGGGCATCTCGTCATCCACCCACACACTCTCCCACTACGGGGCCAACACCGCGCTTCACGAGTTGAACCTCCAGCGCAGCCGGAAGTGGATGCAGTTGTATTCCGGCTTTGTGGACGAGCTTCGTCGCAGCAAAGATCCCCTCGATCCCAACGGCGGCACGATTTTCGACAACAGCCTGGTTTACTGGGGTGGCGGATTGCGGAGCGGCCACCGGAACGTGAACGTGCCCTGCCTGCTCACCGGCGGCGGATTTGCGGGACTGACCCACGGCCAGCATCGCGTCGCTCCGAAAGAGAACACCCCGCTGGCCAACCTCTGGACCACGATGCTCCAGGACGCAGGCGCACCGATCGACCGCTTCGCCGATGCCAACGCCACGGCGAGTAACATCCTCTCGTAAGCGCTGGGAAGTGCCCAAATCAGATCCACCAACCCATGAAACACACCCTCACATCCATCCTCATGGGCTTCGCTGCTCTTGGGGCAGCCCACGCCGCCGACATCGCGGCCAGTCGCTCCGTGATCTACAAGACGGTGAATGGCATCGAATTGAAGATGGATGTCTTTGAGCCTGCCGGGTTCAAAGCCACGGATCATCGGCCTGCCATCGTGTTCTTCTTCGGTGGCGGCTGGGTCGGTGGTAGCAGAGGGCAGTTCCGTCAGCAAGCCAGAGCCATGGCGGATCAGGGCATGATGGCGTTTTCTGCCGATTACCGGGTCGGCAATCTGCACCAAACGACGCCCTTCGAGTGCGTGAAGGATGGCAAATCGGCCATCCGCTGGGTCCGCGAGCACGCGGCGGAACTGGGCGTCGATCCTGATCGCATCGTGGCGGCGGGCGGCTCGGCAGGCGGGCATGTGGCGGCTTGCACGGGTATGATCGAAAGCCATGAAGAAGCTGGTGATAAGACAAGCATCAGCTCCATGCCCAATGCGATGATCCTTTTCAATCCGGTGCTCGACACGACGGCAAAGGGTTATGGCGCGAAGAAGTTCACACCAGAGCAGCAGACCGATCTCTCGCCCTGTCACCATGTGCGGAAAGGCATCGTGCCAACGATCATCTTCCACGGCACCGCCGACAAAACGGTGCCTTTCGAGAATGCGGAGCGCTTTGCC